>CAZOKM010000001.1:0-42410 GCA_964580405.1 uncultured Candidatus Bathyarchaeia archaeon
TTAGGTTCATGGTCCTCATCGAGTCGTTCTCGGTGTTCTTCCTCACCACGTCGCCCGACCTCCTCGGGCTGGCGCTTGAGCAAAGTCATGTCCCCTACGAGCTGTGCTTCGCGTTCACGACGGCCGTCAGGTTCGTGCCCGTGCTCGCGGACGAGGCTCAGACAATCATGGACGCCCAGAAGGCGCGGGGGCTTGAGCTCGAGGGCGGGAATTTTATGAAAAAGATTAGGAACTACATTCCGATTCTAATTCCGCTCATCGTCAACGCGATCCGCCGAAGCTTAGAATTAGCTGAGACCATGGAGTCGAGGGCTTGGGGCGCCACGAAGAACCGAACGAACCTGTACGTCCTCAGGCTGGGACGAAAAGACGCTTATTTGCTGCTGTTTGCTACCGTGATTCTGTTGGTTTCGGTCTACGTTGCCACGTACGTCAGCATCCCGAACGTTACGCACCTCCTCAGCATCTAGCAACGTTCCCAGGGTTTCAGCACTCTGAAAAGCCTTTTAAAGAATCGTGCCGAAATATGGGTTGGGACGCATCTATTCTGTTTCACATGGTGGGCGACTGCCTTGGAAGAAGAAAAAATCAGAAAATTGGCTGAGCTCCGAGAAACCCTAGAAGAAAAGGCGAAGAGCCTAGAGTCCGAGCTTCAAGGATTGAGGACTCTACTTGATTTCATCAACGAGCTCCTCGTCGAGAAGAGCTTCAAGAAGGTGGAGGAAATCGCGAAGCCTCCATCCATGCCTGAGTCCAAGCCCCAGCCTGCCCCCGCGAAGACTCAGGTGAGAGTCATCCCGCTGAAGACGGCGGCTGACGAGCTGCTGGGCACCATGTACGTCGAGGACGACCAGATCCGCATCGTTCCGGAGCCGAGCCTGAAGCTCAGCGAGAACACGCCGCCGTTCACCGCCTTCCTGATCGACAGGATAATCGGGAAAATAGCAGAGAGGGACCGCGAGCTCGTAAGCCAGGGGAAGCTCGTGCCCAACAAGGCCTTCACGTACAGCGTGGAGAAGGACGGCGAAGTGCTCAAGGAGATTACCGTTCGTAACCTTGCTCCCCAGAGGGAGAGGGAGGTCCGCTCCGCGACGCGGTGGACGTTCGAAAAGATGCTCGAGAAGCAGCGGAGCCAAGCCGAAAAACCCTCAGAAGCATAATCTTGATCTTAGTTGTGGACTCAGTTGCGGGAAAAGCCATCATCTAAAATGGTACTTTGACCATAACCATAACGTACCTCTCCACCGAACCTGTGATTATATAAAAAAAGGGGAAATTTAGGTGTTAATAATGCTTTTTATGATTTCTGTTAGATCTTCGCTTCTTAATGGAGGACTTATACCCACGATGTAATATATGCCATTTTTCCAGAACCATGCCGCAGAGGAAGAGATTTTGTCATTTGCAATTATCACGTTAACGTAGACTCCGTTGAGTTCAAACGAGTTTGGGAGGTCATGTTGCTTTGTGGATTCATACTCCGCCCTAAGTTGTTCATTGCTTGGCGGATTAGCAGAAAAATGTAATTCAATAGTTACGTTAGCATCGTAAAAGTTTTCAGTTTTTTTGTCGCTGAAAGTTAATACCACTACACTATCAGAAATGTAGACATCTGCATACTTCATGCCTTCAGGAAGCCATTTAGGTGTCGATGGAGTCTTACCGAAAGTTGCCTGTATTTCTTCAAGACCTGTTGACAGTGAATATCTCTTGAACGTCGGCATAGTAATGCCAAAAACGACTTCAGATTGAGGCGTTATTTGAACTATCTCTCCTTCGCTTTCGCCGCTGTATTGGAAGCCATTTGTGGTAATCGGATTCGTGTTGACAGGCATATATGTGAGGATAGTTAATGCTGCCAAGTAAAGCATTATTATTGCTAATGATACTAGAAGTTCTTTCTTCATCGTTAGCCGCCTCCACTGGCATAGAACGCAATGTTAGACACTTCTGTCAAAGTATAGACTGGAGATTCTCTTACTGGTGTGTGTCTAGTCCAGACATTGAAAGGATTGGCAGTAGAAACATCATAAGTATGGAGTTCTGTGAAGTGGCTTCCAGTTATACAGATTGCTGTAATATTTGTTTCCACGAATGCTTGTTCATCAACTTGTGGATATGGGTAAATACCGTGAAGATCCAACACTCCTGTACTCCCCATGTTGTCTATGTAGAAACGGAATTCTGACGGGTCTGAAGATCGTGGAATGTCCCATGATAATGGATAAGGACGCCTAATGCCATAAGCATGTGTTTCGCCATTTTTCGGGAAAAAAGTTGTTCCTATATAGAAATCGTGGATGAGTTGACCAGTGCTATTTATTGCCATTACTTCGACATAGTATTTAAGAGTAGTTGAAAGTAGTCCTTTAATATATCCGATTTGAAGCCAAAGACCATAATCCCCTGCCTTGTTTTTTATAGTATATGACAATACTATATCAACCCATTCGCAGACAAAGTTGACCGTGGGGTTTGGAACGGAAGGGTCTATAGTGTATATACACCCATACACTCCCTCATGGCTGTAACCGTCTTCATGTACATATCCCGTATGATAACGTGGGCGAACATAACCAAATGTTGGTTGGACAGATAATGACGTGCCAAGTATAACACAGGCTAAGATAGTCAATACTACCATTTTAGATATTCTCATATTGTTCCCCTGTTGTGTCATTATGTGACACAGGTGTATTTATGGCTTTTCATACTTTGACCATAACGTGAGCATACCTTCGTCGTGGACTCAGTCGCGGGAAAAGCCATCATTCTCTAAAGAGTCAAAGTACCTCGATTACGTCATCGTCCAATAAATAATCTTCAACCACTTTAACTTGAATATATCGATTTTAAACGTTAATCCCGCACAAACAGGTACGGATAGGGGTTTCCTCGTCCATTAAGTAAATCATCTATATATTAATGCTAAATAGACCGTTCTACATTGATAGAGGCATAGAAGAAAGTGGGGGAAATGGACGAATCTGACATAAATAGAATGAAGGCCAACAGAGACATTGACGGGTTAATCAAAGCTCTTGGGGATGAGAAACGTATTATCGGTTTGACAGCAGCAATAGCTTTGGGAACCATAAATAACCCCAGGGCGGTTGAGCCACTGGTCAAAGCTCTGAAGGGAGATAATGATAAAATTGGGTTCTTTGCGAAGCACGCTCTGGAAAGAATGGGGTACGCCAAGGCAGTGGGAATAGTGGACGAACCGGGCGTCGAAAAGATGAAGGCCGACAAGGACGTTGAGGGGCTGGTAAAGGCTCTGAAATACAATTTTCCCCCTCGTCATTCCGCGTGGAAGATACGGTGGAAGGCAACGATGGCCCTCAGAGACCTGAAGGACCCTACAGCAATTGTGCCACTCATCGAGACTTTAGAGAAGGACGAGAACGAGACTGTTCGGAAATACGCTGCGGATGCCTTGGGAAGCATAAAGGATCCTAGAGCGGTTGAACCGCTTGTTAAGTGCTTGAAGAGTAACAAGTCGCGGGACGTCAGAACGTACATTGTGGCGGCTCTTGGGAAAATCGGGGACGCTAGGGCGGTGAAGCCACTCGTGGAGGCTATGAAGGACAGGGACTCAATCGTTGCGTGGGGGGCAGCACTAAATCTGGGGAGCTTTAAAGACGCTGCGGCAGTGAACCCACTTATCGAAGCCTTAAAGGACAAAAGATGGGATGTTCGGCACGGAGCGGCAGAATCTCTCGGGAACATAGGAGATTCCAGAGCATTCGAGTCTCTGACCAGAGCCCTCAATGACGAGAACATGAGAGTCCGGGATGCCGCGAGAAAGGCTCTAGAGAAGCTCAAAGCAAAAAAGAATGTATAAAATAGAGATTCAGGAATATGAATGGAACAAAAAAAATATTTGCATTTATTATAATATTAATGGCTACTATTTGGAGCTGCCGCTTAGGTTCCGGGGATGTCGGTTCAGGAAAATGGTATTATTGGTTAGAACCTGGCGCCTACGCGATGTACACGTTTTCTAGTGAAGATGCCCCTGAGATTCCAGGCTGGGATACTGGGTTTTCGGGAAGAGACAATTTAGTTCAGCTGCTGAATGGCACATACTATAGCTACCAGAATTTGACCCTTACTTGGACGGTTCTCGAGGTAGACGACGATAGGGCTTCCGTTGAGTATGCGCTTGTGCTTCTTGACGCAGCAAAGGTGCATTTCAAGGGAGGAGGGATAGTCAAAGATGTCCTTCTTGGGGATGTTCTTTTTAGCATGACGGTGTGGGTTAAGCTGAACACACTCGAAATCTACGATCAGGATGATTCGTACTTGGGCAGGTGGCCTTTCTGGATTCACGCAACGGAACTCGGTACAAACATAACCATGGTTCATAATGTATATCAAGAAAGCTCAATTTTTGGAAATGGTTTAAACAGCATTACGATTAGTTTATTTGATCTTAACGACTATGCCAGCTCAGAGAACATTGTCAATCCCGAATCAAAAGGCCTAAACACGCCTTACGGATTCTTCAGCATGAATAGGTTAATATCATGGTGTGCGACTTGGAAACTAATGTTTTTATTTAATCAGACAGTGTATCTTTCCCAAGGTTTCTTTCCTGCTTTATATGATAAAACTTCACTCATAATGATGGCTTACACAAATATGATTTATGTGGATGACGTTCTCTTGCGCATCTTTCCTGATTTAAGGGACGGCATATTTACCAGCAAGCCACTCGTCATACGATCCACTAACATAGACTTTAACCCGAAAGAAGAGCAGAACGAAGAGCCAAGTCAAGGCGGAGACTCCAATCCGTTTCTTATCCCCGCTCTAGCTATTGCAGCTTGTCTGTCCGTTGGTTGTGTCGTCTATGTTTGGAAGAAAAAAAGAATGTCTGAATTCAAAGAGGTTCATAGAATATTTTATTGTTATATTTAAATAAAAATTTAGTCAACGTGCAATTCCATGATGAATTGTAATAGAGTTTTTTAGAAAAAATTTATATACAGTATAATGTAGATTAATGTTTTACATGGAGATGTAAATATTAATTACATCAATCTGTAATAAACCTTAAGGAGGGAGAGAGATGAAAATGGGAAAAGGAGCAGACAAAAAAGCAGTCCTTTCAGTCCTAGTCGTAATGATTGCTTTAGCCACAGTGAACGTAGCCCGCGCAATTTATGATACCGATATAAAGAGCGGAACCTATACCCAAGCAACTGCATACATTTCTGGAACATACAGTGGAGGAAAAGTATATGGTGCATCGGGATATTTGCGAGGCACAGTGACTCAAAATCTACCAGATGAAGGTCTCTTTGATTGGTATTATTACAGTTGGACTGATGATAGCGGATATCATGAGGTTAATGACCTTTCTTGGGATCCCAGTAAAGATCAGGTAGGCGAATCTCTTACAGATTATGACGACATTCCATCCCCTGTTTACAGTGCTGGCATGGGAGGACAAGCGGGACACTACTACCAGATTGGTAGTACCATATATGCCACAGCTGATACTGGTGAAGTCTATGCGGGTATACCTAATTCGTAGTAAAATGATGTTTATCTTGAAATAATCACAATTTCACTCTCCCATTTTTTTTAATTAAGATGCTTCTTATCATTCTATTAAGTTTCGATAAAATATTATTTATAATGTCTGGGAACATATATGAAAAAAATTATTCTTATTATAATGATTATGATGATTACGAATTGGAGCTGTGGTTTAAGCTGGGGGAATAATGATTCTGGAAAATGGTTTTATTGGTTGGAGCCTGGAGCCTTCGTAATGTACACGTTTCCCACTGATGAAATCCCTGAAATTCCAGGTTGGTTAACTGCATCTTTGGGAAGGTACAATTTGATACAATTATTGAATGAAACATCATATAAATTTGATAACTTGACCCTCACTTGGTCAGTTCTTGAGGTAGATGACGATAGAGCTTCTGTGGAATACACGCTTAGGTTATATAACGTTACAAAAGTGCATTTTGAAAAAGGATTTTTAAAAATAGATGTTCTTCTTGGGGATGTTCTATTTTACATGACTGTTTGGGTCAAGCTTGATACTCTCGATATTTACGATCAAGATGATTTATACTTGGGTAGGTGGCCTTTCTGGGTTCATGCTACAGAATTTAACGTGTCTATAGACATAGTTCATAATGTATTACAATACAGCGGGGAGGATGGATATGTTTTAAATAATATCACGATTGGACTCATAGATCTCAGTGACTATGCAAATGTAGTTAAAATAGATAATCCTGAGTTGGAAGGATTGGATACTCCTTTTGGATTCTTTAATATGAAAAGGTTAATATCGTGGAGTCCGGTAGGGGAACAAATTGTTACCAACAATCATACACATTATACTGCCCAAGGCATATTTCCTGTATTATATGACAAATCTTCCTTAGTGATGTTAGCTTACTCACACAGTGTTTATGTTGATGACGTTATTCTTCGAATTTTTCCTGAAATTAGACAAGGTATATTCATAACAAAACCGCTCGTTATCCGATCCACCAACATAGATTTTAATCCACAGGAAGAGCAAGATGAAGAGCCATATCAAGGCGGAGGTTCTGATCCGCTTCTTCTCCCCGCCTTAGCCGTAGCATCTTGTCTATCAATTGGTTGTGTTATATATGTTTGGAGGAAGAAGAGCTCTTAGAATCCTCTGGTTTTCAGGGATAATTCTCACGATCACTGGACTCGCTATCGCCTCATGGTCCCTTCAGCCGTCAGGCGCCGGAACCGAAATTTCGGTTGGTGTTTCCAATCGGAAGTATGAACCTGGTGAAACTTCATACAGACGAGTACTCACCTATTTTCTTGACAATACGACCGTGACCATAACCGCAGCCCTAGACCCTTTGATGTCGTACAACTTTAGCATAATGAAAATCAGTGGCAACTGGAACTACAGCAGAAGTGGCGCTGGCCACGAGGTTTTCTCGTTCAGACCTCCCGAGAGAGGCGTCTACGAATACGTGGAAGTGCTTCATGCGTCAGAAACAGCGTCCCGAGACCAAAGTGGAACCCTCCTGTGGACCGTTGAGACCCGCGGCATCAAACAAACCTATCTGTTACCCAGCGTCATCTTCCTCATAATTCCCGGACTGACACTCACAATAATATTAATAATAACTGGAGCTGCCAAGCATGTTTGGTAAAATTTTTACGTGGGAATTCCTCGCAGGGAAACGGCTCTACATGGTTTTCCTGCTTTACTTCCTTATGCTGTTCTCTTCAGGACTTTTTGAGAATGAAACGGCGGTTGTTGAAACCATTTCACAGGGCATCCACGGGATAGAAAATTTTTCGCCTGGCAACCTCATCAACATGTTTCAGCTCCCGTCGGATCTGTGGTGGTTCTCCTTCCCCATCATCTCGGCGTACTGCGTGTACATGTTCAGCCACGAGTACGACAAGGGAATCCTCAGAACATACTTCCTCAGCTGCGCCAGAAAGTCAACCATCTTCACGGCGAAGCTCCTCGCAATATTCGCAGGCATCTTCATATCCTTCGTGGCAAGTCTGCTGATCGCGTACCCTCTGGCTGACCCCACGATGTTCCTCGCCAACCCCCTAGAAGTATACGTGAACCTCCCACGGAGCTTCCTCACATACGCATCGATGCTCTACGTCATGATAGGGCTGTCCGTTCTCTCAGCCGCCGCCTTCAAAAAGCCGCTGTACGCCTTCGCAACCCCATTAGCTATCGTCTACACGCTGAACACCACGCACGTCGACGTAATCGCGGACTACATCCCGCCGGCGAGCTTCCAGAACCTCGGAGGCCCAATAGGACTATACACCACCGAACAATTCTTGAGGAGGTTCAGCACGGTGTGGCCAGCAGCTGTCGCCTCAACAATCTTCCTCGTCGTGGCATACATTATCTTCACGAAGCGGGACATCGGGTGAAGCGGGAGGCAGCAAGGTGGAAAACGTCATCACCGCGAAGGAAGTCTGGAAGAAGTATGGCAGCACCAACGCCCTCTGCAACTTCACAATAGAGGTCCCCAGAGCAAGCGTCTTCCTCATCATGGGACCGAACGGCTCCGGCAAGTCAACGTTCCTGAAGCTGATCACGGGGCTCGTCAAACCGACGCGCGGAAAACTCGAAACGCTGGGGCTCGACCCGTGGAAGCAAAGGCACGTCATCCACAAACGAGTCGGAGCCATGTTCGAAGACCACGCGTTCCCCGACTGGGCATCGGGCAAAGAATGCCTCGAATACTTGGCTCAGCTGAAAAGAATTGGACCCAAAGCTGCGGGCGAAGAAGCACTGAGGACCGCGAGGCTCTTCGGGGTCGACGAATACTGGGACCGAAACGTGTCCACGTATTCTTCTGGCATGAAAAGAAAACTGGCCCTAGCGAGCGCCTTCCTGGGCGACCCGGAGCTGGTCATCCTCGACGACCCTACCGTGGCGATTGACAAGCAGTCCAGAGCTAACCTGGAGAAGCTCGTCGAGGCTGGGTCAAAGAACGGGAAAACGTTCCTGATAACGTCGCACATAATCACCGAGTTCGAGTCCCTGGTCACGCACGTGGCAATCATGAGCCAAGGAAACCTGCTGATGTCCGGCGAGATACGCGAATTGATGCAGAAGACGAGCCTGTACCAGGTGGGGGTGAGAACCGACAAACCCGAAGTCGCGGTCAAAGTCCTCGTCCAAAAGGGGTACACGGTGACGGCGAAGGGGAATCTAGTCGTCGTCGAGGGAGCAGGAGACACCACGCAAATATTGGATGCATTAAAGGAAGAAGGAATAAACGCCGAAATAGACCAAATCGTGCCAAACTTGTGGAGCCTATATTCTAAAGTGTTGACTGCCTGATGAATCCTGCACTTAACCGATAAAAAGCTATTAACAGAATTTCTTAGGATGCTTCTTACTTGGGCGTTGCGTCTAGCGTGATGTAGAGGATGTTGTTTCCGCGCACGAGGGCTTCCCCGTAGTTCGCGAGCATCTTGCCGTCGTAGACTTCGGTGGCTCCGTCGAGGATGATGTTCATGTACGTGTCGCAGTGGACCATCGTCCCCGTGTACTCGATGCCGTTCTTCAGCGTGATCACGACGTACGCGTTCATGTGCCTCGTCAGCATGTTCAGCGGCTTCTTGCTTGGTTCCATGAGTTTCGCCAGACTAATTGATGTAACATCAAACAGACTTTCAATATAAAAAGCTTGTTAACGAGGTCAAAACGGCACTGTAAAAGTGGATTCCCAGCTCTATTTCTTATAGTTCTCGGCGTTCGCCTTTCTTAGGCACATTTATAAGAGCTGGTTGTGCCACTATTTTTGAGTGAGGAAGGAGAATGGAGCCCCCCCAGTCTTTGCCAATTTCTTTCCGTATTCGGACTGAGGTTGCCCCATCCCACCTGAGCGAGATGCTGGTCTTCATCTACCAGGAGTGCATCCTCCCGTACTACACGTACTTTTCCAACGTTGGGAGGTGGACAGCGGAAGGCAGGGAGGTCCTCACGTTCACGCTTAATGATGCGAGGGGCGCGTGGCACGTTGTCGTGGAGGTCGCCGCGACAAACCCAGTCGACGTGAAGCTGACGCCCTACGGCAACTACCCATCCAAAATATTGAACAGGCTCAGGGAAGACCTTATCATCGCGGTGCAGCTGTATGAGGAGAAGATCCGCCGGTCGACGCTTTACTTCGCGTGGGTGCCGGAGAACAGGGTCATACCCGAGAAGACCGAGAACACGCGGAGAAAGCTTATCAACAACATTTTCATGGGAAACATGGTCGTCTTCTTCATCATCACGATAGCTCTGAGCTACGTAGCTTTCATAATTATGACCGAGGTTTTCAACCTTCCCCTCATCTATTTTCCCTTCGTCATGGTGCTGGCGCAGTTCGTAATAATCCTCTTCTCGCACAAGATTGTCGGAAGCATGGGGGACTGGTCCGTCACCGCCTCGAACCCTTACGTCCACATCGTCCAGTACAACATCCCGCCCGAGCAGCAGGAAATCTTCAGGGAGAAGAACGCCCGCGACAAGCTACTGCAGGTAAAAAGGGCGATACAGAACAAGACGCTGGCCCTCGGAAGGCCGATTGACCCGCAGTCGGCGCAGGAAATTTTCAACCAGAACGGCATCAACATCAGGCCCGAGAACATCTCGACGAAGACAGTGGACGTCTACAGCATCGTCAAGGAGGCTGCAACCAGATTTGGGATGTCCATCCCGAAGATCAAACTGTCGAACGTCATCGTCCCGAACGCCGCTGCTACTGGACCTAGTCCGCGGTTCGGCTTGGTCCTCATCACGACTGGGTTGCTTGTGCAGCTCGACAACGACGAAATCCTGTCGGTCGTCGGCCACGAGATGAGCCACGTTAAGAAGAGGGACCCCATGGCGCTCTTCACCATCGTCTCAACCGAATACATTTTGAGAATCTACCTGTGGGAGTACATCTGGATGTTCGGCTTCCTGTACCTGATATTCGCGATGGGACTCATCTACTTCGTCGCCAAGTTCTTCGAGGCCAGAGCAGACCTCGATTCGGCGGTAGCTGTGGGGCAGCCTGAGATTCTGGCAGGCGCTCTGCGGAAGATTGGGTACCGCAGGATTCAGATGGAAAGGCTGCACTCAAACAGGGTCGAAAGCTGGGTCAACTGGAACCCCCACCCGCCCATCTCGTTCAGGGTCGACAGGCTTGAAAACTTGGAGGAGCCCCAGAAAATCAAACACACATTCATCAAGTCGATCAAGGACTGCGTAGAAGGGTTCCTGAAGGATCTTAAACGAACCTAGATTTTTTTGCTTTACGTCTGCATAGTAAATGCCTAGATCATGCGCGATGTCTCCATTGGAAAAAACGAATCGTAAGTCACGATTTCTAGAAAATGGGTTCTCGCGTAATTTCCTGAAAGTCTTTGGGTTTGCTGTTCTCTTCGTTTTCACGGGGGTGTTCATGGACTTCATCCACGAAATCGGCCACGTTCTATGGGGCACACTTGTCGGAGGGCAGCAAAGATACTTCCAGTTGACGTTCTTCACCTTTTATCCCAGTTTTAGCGTAACCCAGCATTTTGAGTTAGGGTGCGTCGTGATGGGAGGGTTCGCGTCGGACTGTGCCTACGGGCTCTTCCTGATGGGAGGGTCGATGACGACGAACGTTGCTGCTTGGCTGCTCAGCCTCGCTCTTCTGGCAAAGAAATTCGGGAAGAAGACACGTTTGTCGATAAAACTCTTGACGCTCTTTGGGGTCCTCGACCTTCCCTTCTACGTGGTTCTTCCGTAGCTGGGACTACACCATTGGATTGTTCTGGGTGGGCTTACGCCCGAGCCGCTTGTCGGCGCGAGGTTCATGGGCGTTCCTGACTCGGTTTTCTATATTCTTGTGTTCCTGTCAACGTTGGACCTGTTATTACTCAATTTTCTGGCTCACCGAAGAGGAAAAAGGGCTGTGCGACGTTAAAGTCTTTTATAATGTTGTTGCATGAACTATTCACGTGTCGATGTTCAGGCGATGTTTATGATGAAAGTTGATTTTAGCAGCGTGCGCGAGACGGTTGACCTGTCGGGGTTCTGGCGCTTCAAGACCGACTCCCAGAAGAGGGGTGAGGAGCAAAGGTGGTTCGAGCAAGTGTCCTTCAAGGACTGGGATTGGATTTATGCTCCCGCCTCTTGGAACGAGCAGTCCTCGGAGTACATGTGGTACATGGGAGTCGCATGGTACGCGAAGGAGTTCTTCGTCCCTGCTGGCTGGAGCGACAAGCTCGTCTTCATAGGCTTCGAGGGCGTGAACTATCTCGCCAAGGTGTGGGTCAACGGGGTCTTCGTCGGCGAGCACGAGGGAGGATTCACCCCGTTCGCGGTTAACGCAGAGAAGGCTGTAAAGCTCAACGACAACAACGTGGTCATAGTCATGGTTGACGACACGTTGACGAAGAGGACCATTCCGCCCGGGGAGGGGATGAACCAGACGTACTTTGACTTTTTCCAGTACGGCGGCATCCACAGGGATGTCTACATCTCGATAGTTAACAAAATCCACGTCAGGGACGTCTGGGTCAGGACGGGCATCAAGGAGACCGACGGAATACTCGACATCGACGTTGACTGCCTGAGCGAGCTCGACAAGGAACGGTTCTGCAAGGTGACCTTCAAAATCTACGACGAGAGCGGCTTGGTCGCGGAGAGCCGCATAAGCTACATGGCTTCCCCGAACGTTCCGAAGTCGCTTTACCAGAAGATTATCCTGAAGGTTGCGAAGTTCTGGAGCCCCGAGTCGCCCAACCTGTACACGCTAAGGACAAGCATACTACTGGACGAGGTGGAAATCGACAGGAAGGACGTGAGGTTCGGCATCAGGACGGTCAAGGTCGAAAACGGCAACATACTGGTCAACGGTCGCCCCGTCTTCCTCAAGGGCTGCGCAAGGCACGAGGACTTCCCGATACTGGGCAAGGCCGTCCACGGCGCCGTGCTGAGGAAGGACTACGGCCTGATGAAGGAGCTCGGATGCAACTCCTTCAGGACTAGCCATTACCCGTATTCGAGGAGCAACCTCGACTTGGCGGACGAGCTCGGCTTCCTCGTAATCCTCGAGACGCCCGCTGTGGGCTTCAGGAAAACGATGGGAAGGTTCGACGACCCCGAAATCGTCGAGAAAGTGAAGCGCGTGACCCACGAAATGATCGTGAGGGACAGGAACCGCCCGTCGGTCATCATGTACAGCCTATTCAACGAGCCCGACAGCGAACAGGAGGACTTCAGGACCCTCCTTCAGGAAGCTAAGAAGGAAGCGAACAAGACCGACCCGACTAGGCCGGTGACCTTCGTATCCGACAGACCTTTAATCGATAAGTGCCTCGACCTCGTGGACGTCCTCTGCCACAACTTCTATTATGGCTGGTACTCGCTGTACGGCGACTTGGACGCCGCGGAGAAGAGGCTGAGCGAGACCTTGGACGAAATCCACAATAAGTTCCCCGACAAGCCTATCATCGTAACGGAGTTCGGGGCGGACGCGATTGACGGCGTCCACAAGGAGCCGCCTGAGATGTGGTCCGAGGAGTACCAGGCCGAGTTCATTAGGAGGTACTGGAGGGTGTTCACGTCGAAGGGCTACGTCGTCGGCGGGCACATCTGGAACTTCGCCGACTTCAAGACTGGGCAGAGCCCGGGCAGGACGACGCTCAACAGGAAGGGCATCTTCACGAGGACCCGCGACCCGAAGGCGTCGGTGAAGGTCGTCAAGGAGATCTTCGCGAACACGCCCACGTATAAGCAATGATCTTTACAGAAATACATTAGGATGAACCATTTTCGTGGTAAGCTGAACGGTTCAACGCATAAACAGTTCAGGAGACCCATAATGCTGAAGTATACTTTCTTGTGGACATGGGACCATAGCATGGAATGGGCTCCTAATGAGCCAGGGGCGGTGCCGGACGGATGTAATAATCCCTACAAGAAGAGGTCTCAAGCATTTCTGAAGGATTATAAGGTTCTGGTTGACTACGCCAGTGAACATAACATAAATGCGGTTATAATTTGGGGGTTTCTCCGAAAAGCGCATGGAGGCATCAAAGCTTCTCAGGAGCTTTGCAGATACGCTAAAGACAAAGGTGTAGGCGTATGGCCTGGGATTGGGACATCCCATTATGGCGGCTTCTACTACAGGAGTCGTCACCTCTTCAACGTAGAAACTTGGCTAAAAATGCATCCTGAACTAAGGGCAACTGGCAAAGACGGTAGACCAGAACCTCGGCTTTGTCCTTCCAAAGAAAAAAACAAGGAATGGTTGAGAGCAGGAACAAAGTGGTTGTATGAAAACTTCGAGGTTGGGGGATTGAATATAGAGTACGGAGACATCATGGTCTGCCACTGTAAAGATTGTATAAGGGCTAGAGAACATATTTCGTCAGGATTCCCTAATGAACCCGATTACTATAAGGACATGGCGATGTCCGTCACGCCTGCCATAGAAACCGCTTTGGAAATGAACCATGGCACAGTAGCCACTTATGCTACATACACTGGTTTCGACCTGAACATGACAAGAAATCCGCCCAGCTTCGTCAAGATCATTCCCGAAAGAGCCATCTGCCAATGGACGGTAACTGGCATGATGGAGGACGAATGGCCACAAGAGCTAAGACCTCCAACGAAACGCTCCGCAGGTTTTACGCATTGGGGAAGCCAATGGTGGGACAACAATACCCGGCACGCTCTGATACTGAACCACGTTCGACTTCTCTGCCGATACGCGAATCGAGCTGGACTGGAAGGGATAGGCATCCAAGGGGAGGTGTCCCCAGGGATAGTTCCAAACGAGCTAAATTACTTGGCCTTAGGATATTTTTCGTCATACCCGAATGCAGGTCTAGAACAGTACGCTGAAGATATTTTGAGAGAACTTTTCGGCGGAACAGTCTCTGCCTCAAACCTTGTAAGATACCTAAGAATGGAAGACCACTCCGCAATCAAAGAAAATCTGAAAGAAATCAAAGAAGCCCAGATTAAAGAGGAAAACCAAACTGATTCAACAATCAGAAGGAGGTGGAACTGGCTTCTGTTCGAAAACCAGAGAAGATACTTTTTCAGCTGAACCAACCTTTCCTATGAATAGAAAACATAGTTTTATTTGAAAAAAAATTTTTAGCTGCAATTATAATAGCCAAAGAGAACTTAAAAGCGAATAACGTATCAGTAAAGCAGTCAGAGTCGCTGAAGAAGCAAAAAGACAAATAAAAGCGAGCTCCATGTCCTTAATGTGGTCGATTGGGCCCGTAGTCTAGTCAGGATTAGGACGTTAGCCTGCGGAGCTGAAGGTCCTGGGTTCAAATCCCAGCGGGCCCGCCACAACATTTTAGGTTTTTTGTGGAATCTTTGATTCTTTCTTTTGGTTGATGTCAAAATTGTTATATATTATAATAGTCGATTGGTAATAAGGTGAAAAGAGTGTTATCGGTGCCAGTGCAAATGGATTCATACGATTGGATGGCTGGACTCTATGGAATGATTTGCTTCGCCGCGTTGGCGTGGTTCATCATAGGCATTCTGCTCTGCATCTGGGTGTACAGGGACGCTGAAAGACGGGGAATGAACGGCGCTTTGTGGCTCATCGTGGTTCTCATCGCTGGGATCATCGGGCTAATCATATACCTTATTGTCAGGAAAGACAAAGCACCACCCTATTCTATGCCGCCTCCGCCAATGTCGCCGCCACCAATGTCACCTCCACCACCGCCGCCTCCACAGCCGTCAGCAGCAAGGTTCTGCGCGAAATGCGGTCGCGCTGTCCCTCCGAACGTAAGGTACTGCGAAAACTGCGGGACGCCTGTGCCAGAATAAGAATCCAGGACTCGTCCACGATCCGAACTAAATTTCAATATCGCCTATTGAAGGTAATCTACTAACGACGGCTGCGGTTGACTGATGGGTTCTACTGAGGACAGCCTTATCCAAGCCTTCAACTTCGTTGGGCATCTTGTCTGCC
This sequence comes from uncultured Candidatus Bathyarchaeia archaeon, assembly GCA_964580405.1. Classification (GTDB taxonomy): domain Archaea; phylum Thermoproteota; class Bathyarchaeia; order Bathyarchaeales; family DTEX01; genus JAGTRI01. Next base: position 15,480 of record CAZOKM010000001.1, read on the forward strand.
ACCAGATTCCCGACCGAACCCTTTGGATCGGCGGCCTTCCCCTCCCCGTGTGCGCGCGCGACACTGGAATTTACATCGGATTCTTCATTGGGTACATTCTGTTGTCCATACGCAGAAAGAATGCATACGGCCCGCCGAACCTTTGGGCAACGCTTTTCATGGTCACCCCCATGATTTTGGATGCTGTGACACAATTTATCGGTCTCAGAGTGAGCACGAATGTCGTCAGGTTGTTAACTGGACTGTGGTTTGGGACAGCTCTGTCGCCGTTCTTGGTTTATCTGCTCCCGATGGTTCCCACGAGCAGGAGACTGCTGTTGCTACGTAACTTTCTTCCCCGAGATGTTATTTTGGATGATAAGGATTCTTGGCTCAGCACCAAAGCCTTGGTTCTCGGATTTCTGGTTGACGGCGCCGTTTTCATACTCATCAATTCAATGGTTGGATCAGTCAACAGCCTCTTCTACTGGCTGATAGCCCCCCTTCTCGTCGCATCGATTATCATCCACATTTTCCTGTTGCCAATCTTCCTCATGGCGTCATTCTTAGTTTATCTGAAAAAAAGGTCGTCCAAGACATAATTAAAATAACTAAAATCGTTCAGTGGGCTAAACAATCGTTAAATATGAAGCTCTTGATAGCTTGTCATAGATCTTTAAATAAAAAACAGATGCTTAGCTGTGCCCGTGGATGACTAGACTGAGCAGATATTCGGAGGTTTCTGACGATTACCGTGTACCCAGAACCATGCAGGCAGTTGTCCTCTCGGGCGTCGGCGAAGAGAACCTAAAATTGACAACCGTGGATGTTCCTGAGTACGGCGACGGCCAGATTCTAGCGAGGGTGGACGCAGCTGTGGCTTGCGCCTCGGACAACAAGTTCATCGACCAGGGCTCCTCTCACCCGCTGCTTTACGGCTGGGACGTCCAGAAGTACCCGAGGATAATCGGGCACGAAGGCGCCATAACGGTCGTTAAAGTCGGAAAAAACCTCGCAGGTAAATACAAAATTGGTCAAAGGTTCGCCATCCAGCCCGCGGTTCCGAGAGGGCCCAGCCACTACAAGGAAAGGTACAGGGACAACGCCAAAGGAATCAACAAAGTGGCTATGGGCTACACACTGCCTGGGTTACTAGCTGAATATGTCCTGATCATGGAGGAAACGATCGAAGCAGGCTGCCTGTTACCGATTCAGGACGATCGTATTCCGTATTTCGCTGCTGCCTTGGCTGAGCCGATCTCGTGCGCCATCGCCGCTCAAGAGAGGATGGTTCACTTCCGCAGAAACGACTCAAGCATTGAGCCTCAGGTCGAGCTTGGACCGAAAACGGGAGGCACCACGCTAGTCATGGGCGACGGACCCATGGGGCTCATGAACGCCGAAATCGCCATGTCGCGCCACCCCAAAGCCGTAATCGTGTCGGGTCACCACCAGGGAAGGCTTGAATCAATAAGGCAGGCCCTAAGCGAACGGGCAAAGAAGCAGGGAATAAGGCTCGTTTGCGTCCTTTCTGAGCAGATAAGCGAAGCGTTGGCTGAGGTGATGGTCGGAGCTGGGGCGGACGACGTGATCGTTGCGGTCGGAGACCCTTCTGCCCACGAGGCTGCTCTTAGGTATTTGGCTCCGAGGGGCGTCGTCCACTTCTTCGGTGGCATCCCGTCGAACAGTAAGATGGTCAGGATTGACTCTCACAGGATACACTACGACGGCGTCTCAATCGTGGGCTCAAGCGGCAGCGAACCACCGCACGTCGCCGCCACCCTCCAGATGATGAGCGAAGCCCAGATCGCCCCCGGCAACTACATCGAAAAATGCGGGGGAATGGACGCCGTGGTCCCGCTAATTCACGCATTGAGGCAGCGGCAAATAAACGGGAAGGGCGCGATTTACCCGCACGCCCGGAGCCCGCTGTTTGACGTGGAAGGCTGGGATCTGGCTAAAGAAAAGGTCTTCCTTGAGAAGCGCCTCGTCAGCTGCTGAATACATCGTGGCAAGGTTTCGGGCATGAGAAAGATCGTCGTCTTCGGTGCGGGGAACATCGGAAGGTCTCTGGTGGGGCAGCTCTTTTCGCGAGCAGGCTACGAAGTGGTCTTTATGGATGTAGACGAACGAATCATCCAAGCGATGAATGAGCGGAAAGCGTACACGATTGAGGTGAAGGACAAGCGCCCGGAAACGATACGCGTCGAGAACGTCCGAGCCGTACACCTTGAAGACTCAGAGAGGGTTGTTGATGAAATTGTATCCGCCGACGTGCTGTCCACGGCAGTCGGCGTCAACAACCTGCAAGGCGTGTACCCAAGCATAGCTCAGGGGTTGGCAAAGAGGGCGGAGCTCGGGAAGGGTCCCGTGGACGTCATCATTTGCGAGAACATCAAAGACTCGTCAAAGGTATTCGTGGAAGGCTTGGAGAAGTATCTGCCAAAGAAGTATAATCTGGACTCGATGGCTGGGCTTGTTGAAACGTGCATCGGCAAGATGGTTCCCATCATGAGCGAGGAGGAAAGGCGAAGAGATCCGCTGCTGGTTTACGCTGAGGCCTACAATAGAATAATCCTCGACGAGAAGGGCTTCAAGAACGGCATCCCAAAAGTCGAAGGCCTCGAACCCAAGAGGAACATAGCCGCCTACGTGGACCGCAAGCTCTTCGTCCACAACATGGGGCACGCCGCAACAGCCTACCTGGGATTTTTGACTGACCCAGAGATGAGGTTCATCTGGGAGGTTATAGGCGACGAAAGAATACGCGAAGCCGTCAAGGGAGCCATGCACGAGTCTGGGAAAGCCCTGGTTCTCGAGTACCCCGACGAGTTCGACGACGAAAGCATGCAGGAGCACATAGATAACCTCATCGAACGGTTCAACAACAAAGCCCTCGGGGACACGATTTTCCGCGTCGGCAGAGACGTTCAGAGGAAGCTGTCCCGAAACGACAGGCTGATAGGGGCGCTGCTCCTCGACGTGAAGCACTCGGTTCCTGCGCCCTTCACCACGTTGGTTGTGCCCGCCGCCACGCTTTTCAGGGGAAGAGACGAGAAGGGGAGACTCGACCTGAGGGACGAAGTATTCAGTAAAGAGGTTTACCCGCATGGAATCGACTACATTCTCAGGACAACGTGTGGACTAGACGACGGAAAAGAGGCATCGCTGGTCAAGAACATCAGGAAGGCTTACGCTAGGATATTGGAGGACCCGAAAAACTGGTTCAATGTAACCGCATAGAAACTTGTTTTGGGCGAATTTTTGTTGTTCAAACAAAAAAATCCATTGTTGGTCAAAATAGACTGGTTCAGGTTGGTCAGCTTTTTTGACCCGTTCATATATATATCCCCCCTCTAGACGGATAGAGAATTGACACTCAAACGCAAAATAATTTTGACACTCAAATCAGACAAGGTACAGGGCGAAATGTAACACAAAACTGAAAAACCGATGTCACACAAATCAGATGGTAGTCGTTCATGGGACGGTTGGATTAATGGAGCTTCCTGACGTTTCGTTCTTCCTTTTCGGGATGGGCGGCAGACGTAAACTCGTCTACAAGGACGGCGCGCTCTACGACGCTTTGTCGCGCGAAACCTTACGGGAATGGGACACAGAGTCGGAAAACATACGACCGTCGGAATACGCTGTGGCTCTGGAGACAAAACGCGGAGACAAGGTCGTCATCCGAGAGGACGAGGAAGGGGTCTGGCTCGACGAAAGCGAAAAACGGGTTTGCCTGACCCGAAGCAAGCTCAAACTACCGCAATTCAACGGATACAGGCACGCGAAGTTGATGCGAATACTCCACCACGAAATTCTGATTAACGTCGTTGACGGGCAGCCCGTGCCAAACTACTTCGTCTACCTAAAGCCTTGGCTTAGGGATGCTGCGATGATGTGTACCTGCCTTGAGAAGACGGGTAACCTCCGCCTCGTCAGGGACTGGATTCTCGGATTGAAAGAGCCCTTCGACCGGAACGCGGGCAACGTCGAAACCGACAACCTCGGACAATCGCTGTACCTTGTATCGCTGGTTTCAGACGCGTCGCATCCGCTTGTCGCCACTGTCCTCAATGCGGTGCCCGAGTACACGAAGGACAACCACGTCGTCGGATTGACGGACTTCGCTGAGCACCCCGTTTTCCAGACGAAGTGGCTCAAGCTCGGGCTGAAACGCCTGGGGCTGAAGGACGATTACGTGATACCGAAGGGTTACGACAGCTACTCAGCCCTCTTCTGGATGGATTATAAAGGCTGCCACGTCGAAGGCAAGCCCCTAACTGAAAGGGAAAAGGACCTTTACCCTTACTTGGGCTGGGCGGAAGCCCACTTTCATGGTTGGCCAGCGCCAAAAGCCCTGATTAGCGAGAACTACCCAGTCACTTGGGAAAGCCACGTAACCCAAGCGGACTACGACGGCATGGCTAGAGTCTCGAAACAATATGTGGAAAGTAAAACATGTGCTCCTCACGGCTGGCACGCCGCAGAGACCTTCCTCTATCTACTTGAAAAATGAGTAAAACTATAATTTAGTAAAATTCAGTATGGACTAAACTTTCTCGATTCTGATTTTGTCTCCGTCCCTAACCTTTTTCAAGAGTTTTGGGTCTCCCGTGACCTTGCCGAACACGTTCACGGGGTTGGCTGGCCTGATCTCTCCGCCTCGGCTCATCGGCGTTGGACCAAAGAATATGCAGAACCCCTGTCCTGGGGGCCAGTAGCCGACGTCGCCGAGCTCCACGGTCGGCCTGGCGTTCTCTGGGCTCAGCTTCACGGGGATTGAGAAGTAGATTTCGTCGCCCCACGTGTTGGCCCGAGCCTCGAAGGGGAGAGTGCCCCATATCGCTTTCGCCGTCTTCGGGCTCCTGTCCTCGACGATTTCGGCTTCCACTGCGCCGATTCTTTCGCTGACGATTCTTATTGTCTTCGTCATCTCAGCATCCTCACCATATACTACTCGTCGCTTCCTAATCAGTTTTTACTTGAAAAATCGATGAGTATTTTAGAGTCAGTTTTGCGGAGGTGCAAGGTGCTTCAGGTCCCGCCACCCGACAAGCCTTATCTCGCGGTCCTTTATGGCTTGCCTGACCTCGGGGTTGCTGAAAATCAAATACTCCTCGTGCCTGAAGTGAGTGTCATCTCCAATAATCGCCCTGATTTCGTCGTCGTCCCCGCCCAGGTGCAGGATCGTCTCGTAAACTCCGGGCTTCAAGCCCCCAAGCATTTTTAGAGCCGCCGCCTTCCTTTCGTCGAGGCTTCCCTGCGCTGGGTACCCCACATATTGAGGTACCACGGGAACCAGATGCGAAACCTTCCTTCTAATCTCGGGGGAGGAATTGTGGACCATGACGGGAATCCCGTACTCAACGGCTAAATCCGCGTAGGCTTCGAGGTACTCGGGCCTGTAGTGGACGGTGCCCATGTGCGTATCCATGTGGGTGGGCTTCACGCCGAACTCTAGGACACGCTCAATCTGAAATCGAATCTCGGCCTCAACCTCTCTTCCAGAGGCGTGCTTCGCGACTTCCTCCGAGGTCCGGTACATGAAGCCGTCCCCGCTGACCAGCCCAGGAACCTTGTCCCTCGGCGCCACGGGAGGCCACCTGTAGAGCTTCCACTCACTGGTCAACGTAACGTGGATGCCGACGTCGAACTCTGGGTGGCTTCTGAAGTACGTGGCTGCGTCCATGAACCACGGAGCCGGGGCCATGAGGCTTCCCGATGAAACCACGCCTTTCTCGTAGGCTTCTTCTGAGGCCTTGTTCGCAGAGTGGCACATCCCGATGTCGTCCGCGTGAATTATGAGGTTTATTTGTCTCTTGTTTTTTGCTTTGAAGACGTCGCGACGCATTAGCTCATCACCAGTCTATTGATGAAATATTTTTCTAATAAGCCTTTCAAGCCCCAAAAAGGCTGTTCGGCCATCAGCCTACTGCAGACTGGGGAAACCGTTATGCAATGGTTACCCTTTATCATTCAGGCATGAACAAAGTTGCAGTCGTCGGCGTCGGCAACCTCGGCTCATGCATAGCCTACGAAATCGCAAGCCGCGGGATAGCGGACGAAATGGTCCTCGTGGACGTTTTTCACGAGCTAGCGGAGGGCAACGCCGCGGACATCGCGCAGGCACTGGCTTTTAGGAACAATACTAAGGTGGTTGCGGGAGGCTACGGGGACGCCGAAGGGTCCAAGGTTGTTGTCGTTACTGCGGGGAAGCCTAGGACGCCGGACATGAAGTCGAGGATGGATCTCCTCGAGGCGAACAGGAAAATTGTCACTTCGGTGGCGACCAGCCTCAGGCAAGTTGGGGGCATACCCGTAATCGTCACTCTCTCGAACCCCGTGGACGTCATGAACTACGTCATGTGGAAGACGACTGGCTTCGACCGCCGAAGGGTCATCGGCAGCGCGGGGATGCTGGACTCGGCGAGGTTCCGAACGGTCCTGGGCAGCAAGTACGATGTGCCCGTCCTTGACGTGGAAGCCTACGTCATAGGGGAACACGGAGACAGCCAAGTTCCCGTCTTCAGCCAAGTCAAAATAAAGAAACGCAAGAAAACGTTCACAGGAGAGGAACGCGGGCAAATCATGAACGGGCTTAAAGAGTCCGCGTTGCAGGTCATCTCGAAGAAGGGCGCGACGATTTACGCTCCAGCCAGCAACACGGCCAACGTGGTCGAGGCAATATTAAAAAACCAAAAAAGTCTGTCCGTCTGCTCAGTCGTTCTGGATGGAGAATATGGAGTTAAAGACGTCAGCTTAGGGGCTCCTGTAATACTGAGCGCCAACGGAATTGAGAAAGTTATTGAATGGGACCTCGACGACTCCGAAAAAAGCCTATTTAATAGAGGGGCGGAGCAGCTAAAAGAGACGATTAAATCGATGGCAATTTGAATTTGAACTAGACTTTCTCCGCGTCGTCCCAGAGGTACTGGAAATAGTCTTTGGCGAACTTCACGAGTCCGCTGTGGTCCGACCATATCATGAGCGACGGTTTATTCTCGCCGAGGATGAGGAGGGCTTCCCGCCCGTCCGCCAGCACGCCTCCGCCGAACATCCTATCCTTTCTCCTAACCTCGTAAATACGGGAAAGAGGTTCAACGTCCAAGTTCAGGTCCTTGGAAACCAGTATCTGAACCTTGACCGATGTCCCCAGAAGCTCACTAAATACAGGCGTGACTGCACTCAGAATGGACTCAGCCAAAGGCGGCACCGCAAACATCAATTCCGTCTTCGCGTTCCTGACGAGGTCCTTGAGCTTAGCCAAGGCGTCGTATTCGCCGCGGAGAATCCAAACGTCGGGCTTCTCCCGAATCTCCCGCTTTTCGTACAAGGGCTGAAGCTCACCCAGAACAGTGTTCCGCCACGTCTTCATCATGCTCTCAAGCCTCAGCCTCGTCGCATCCATAGCTTCGCTGGGGGACTTCGGGTAGTACTGGCGCGGCCTGTCCGCCCGCGTTTCGACCCAGCCTTTCCTCTCCAGAGAGTTCAGTACCTCGTAGATTTTCGAGTAGGGGACATTCGTCTCGTCGCTGATTCGGCTCGCAGTCGTCGCGCCCACCTGCAGAAGGTACATGTACGCGCGCGTCTCGTAGTCTGTGAGCCCAGCCTCTCTCAGGGCGCTCTTCGCCTCTTCGCTGATGACCGCCGACATACTCACTTTTCACCTTAGGGAAAGTTTGGAAACCTTATTATACGGAATCCCTTCAACCTTGATATAAGCATTACAACCGTCGGTGGTAAAAATGAAGACCATCAAGCATACCCAATCCCTGTGCCCGGAGTGCCTGAAGGTTCTGGACGCAGAAATCTACGAGGAAGACGGCAAGGTTTACATCAAGAAGGAGTGCCCCGAACACGGCGCCTACAAGGAGCTCTACTGGTCCGACTACGGGCAGTACGAGCGAGTCAAAGCCTTCGAGTACATCGGTAATGGTATCGAGAACCCACGGACCGAAACGAAGAACGGCTGCCCCTACGACTGCGGAATCTGCCCGAAGCACAAGTCGCAGACGGTCCTAGCCATAATCGACGTCACGAACCGCTGCAACCTGCGGTGCCCCGTGTGCTTCGCCACTGCTGGGACCACAGGCTACGTCTACGAGCCGTCCAAGGAACAAATCCAAGCGATGCTCGTTAACCTTCGAGCTAACAAGCCCGTGCCCGTTGATGCGCTTCAGTTTTCGGGCGGGGAACCCACAATCCGCGAGGACCTGCCTGAGCTCGTTAAGATGGCGAAGGAGGTGGGCATAAAGCACGTCGAGGTCAACACCAATGGCATCAGGCTCGCGTCAAGCGTGGACTACTGCCGCAGCCTCAAGGAGGCGGGGGTCAGCACGGTTTACCTGCAGTTCGACGGCGTCACACCCGACGTTTTCAAGTTCACCCGAGGAGCCGACCTGCTTCCGACCAAATTGAAGGCCATCGAGAACTGCAGGCAGGCGGGGATTCACAGCGTTGTGTTGGTTTGTACGTTGGTGAAGGGTGTCAACGACCACGAGGTGGGCGGCATCATCAAGTTCGCCATCGACAACTTCGACGTCGTCAGGTGCGTGAACTTCCAGCCCGTCTCACTTTGTGGCAGAATCCCCGAGGAGCAGAGGAAGCAGATGCGGATAACAATCCCGGAGTTCATGGAAGACGTCGAGAAACAGACGGACGGGCAAATCAAGGTCTCGGACTTCTACCCAGTTCCCACGGTTGTGCCCGTTGCGCGCGCGGTTGGCGCCATGAAGAAAAAGCATTATAGCGAGTTCACCGCGCATCCCCACTGTGGCATGGCGACGTACGTCTTCGTCGAAGACGGGAAGATTGTGCCTATTACCCAATACGGCGACGTCGACAAGTTCATCAAGTCCATGGAAAAAGCCTTCGAGGAGTACGAGAAGGGGCACGAGACGAGACTTAAAATGCAGGTCGTGGGGTCGATGCGGAACATCAAGTTCGACATGCTCAAAAAGTACATCTGGCCACTGCTAAAGACGGGCAGCTACTCCGCGCTGGGTGACCTCCACCGCAAGATGCTCATGATTTCGTCGATGCACTTCATGGACCCCTACAACTTCGACTTGGAAAGGGTGCAGAGGTGCTGCATCCACTACGCAGTCCCCGACGGAAGGATAATACCGTTCTGCACCATGAACTCCATCCACAGACCCAAAATCGAGAAAGAACTAGGCATCCCAGTAGCCAAGTGGAAGCAAATCAACAAGAAAGAGGTCGAAGCAGTAGCCTAGAGAAACCTATAAATCATGGCGGTCGCTTGATGGGTGTGAGGGCATAAAACATGGGTGGCGGAAAAAAGAAGAAGAACATCACTCAGATGGCGAAGTCCCAAGAGCTCGAAGACCGTAAAGGTCAACCAAAGGACAAGGAAGGCAAGGCAGGACCGTCCTCGTCCGCAGCCGACAAGCGGGTTCAGGGGATAACGGTTCCAAACATGAAAGACAAGAAGGTCGAAAAGGAGCTCCAAGCCATGAAGTACCTCACGCCCTACTCGGTCGCCTCGCGCTTTAACCTCCGCATAAGCGTAGCACGCGACTTCCTCGACGAACTACAGCGAGCGGGAGTCGTGTCCTTCGTGACAAGTGGAAGAGGGACAAGAGTCTACAAGCCAGTAGCCAATTCCTAATTTTTTCGTAATCTACTTAGTTTCTCTTCAACGCGAATTCAAACAAAATAAATAGTTCTAAAGCTAAACACTTAAAACCGAGTTTAGGCAAGTTATTGCTAGAGGGAATGTTTCAGGCGCCCCGCAGTTTCTTAACTTGGTGAATTTTGATTATGGCTCTCGACCAGTTCATCTTCACGAAGACGATTCTCATCGACGACTCAGGCTGGGGAGACTTGATCCTGGGCGCCATTATAGGGGCACTTAAGCTACCGGACTACAGGTACATGGAGCGCAGAATCGCCGTCACCGCTTTTCAGCAACCCAACTTCGGGAATAAAGTCTACCTCGAAGAGGCAGTCAGAATAGCCAAGGAAATCGTCGACGTCATGCAGGGCGACCAGCAAACCAACTTTAAAGTCTGCTCGGGCTTCATTCTTTCGGGCGTCCGGGACTATTTGCAGGGACAGGGGTTCCACGTCGAAGAAACGGTGGTCACGGGCGAGCTTCAAGAGAGAGTAGAAAAGGGCTACGTTGACTGGTGCGTCGAAGTGGGTGTTCCCAAGGACATCTTCGAGACTGAGAGACGGTTCTACCCGCTTCTTGAGTGGGTGGCGGACATGTTCGAGCTTAGGGAACGCCTTGTGAAGACGGGGTGGAAGAGCTGGCAGAACAAGTGGAGACAAAAAGCTTTGGAAATCCACCTGCAGAAGATCGCCCAGTCCCAAGAGAGACCGTGACAGAATTACAGAATCTTAGGTTCTCTTAACTGTAATTATTGTTCCGCTTTTTATTTTGCTGATAACATCAAGATTTTCTAATATTCTGCCTATCGGATTTATGGGACTGTATGGACGGGCTTTTTCGTAGAATATGCAGAAAGCCCCACCCATCGGCCAATAAGCCAGCATCCCTTTTTCTGCCGTGGCTTTGGATTTTTCTTCTCCTAACGTTAATGGAATTTCGAAGAACACCTCGTTCGGATGCAGCGCAGCCCTTCCCTCTATCGGCAGCTTCCTGATTATTGCGTCGCACGTTCTGGGGGCTAGGAACCGTATTATTTCGCCCTTGGCTTCGCCGGAGCCTTCGACGACGAACGTTACGGGGATTCGGGAGATGCTTTCGGTCGTTGAGCTTCGCCTCAGCTGATTATTGTTCGGGAAATCTTAATAAATGGTTCCGTCAATTCAACCGTGATCCGCGATGTACGATGCTGAGGGCGTGGGCGTAAGGAAGAAGGACCTGGAGAGGCAGAGGGACAGGCTGGTCGACGAGATAAAGAAGCTCGAGGAGAGGCGCAAGAATGGAGAGTTCGACGAAGCCGCCTACAAGGAGAAGAGGCGCGAAATCGAACGCGAAATCGTCGAAGTCATGGACAGACTCGCCCAGATGAACTTCCTGTCAGGACAAGCATAAAACATTCATTCTCTAAAATGAAAACGTGATTTGTATGGAAAAATGTCCTTGTTGTGGCTACGATACGTTAGGAAGGTTTTTTGAAGGAAGAGGGAATTACGAAATTTGCGATTTGTGCAATTGGGAAGACGATCCCAATTATAATGAACATTATCCAGATGAAGTTGGGGGCGGAGCGAACAGCAAGTACAGCTTGACTGAAGCCCGTCAAAACTTCAAGAAGCATCTTATAATGTTTGATGAAAAGGACAGCAGATTTAAGCAAAGTAAAATTAGAATCGAAGCCAAGAAGAATATGATTAATGCGTTTGAATGGCTGAAGGCATCTAGTTCTAAGGAAGAAAGACAAATACTACGGAAAATAATTGAGAACAATAAACAAATTCTCGATCAAGAACTTAAATGGCGAATAAATGAGGATGAAAAGAAAGCCATAGAGGAAAGGAAGAAAAAGGGGGTGCCACTTCAAGACGTGAAAGTATCTATCAGTGAAGAGGAAAAGCGAGAAAAAGAACAGAGAGAGTTAACAATTTTACGAGAGGCAAGCAGAATAAAAATTGAACTCATGTTGGAGACAGAAAAGGAATACTGCGAAAAGGCTCTCGCTGCATGCGAAGAAGCAATAGAGAAATCGTTTGAACCCCGCGATATTTGGTTACGGGAAAAGGAGAAGGTTAAGCAAAGAATTGTGGAAATTGATGAAAGCCTAAAGCCTTTTAGAAGATACATGAAAAAACCACGCCATAAACATGCTTTATTCATTGATATCTAGCTATGGCTGATGTACTTTTTTACTCGTTCTGTAAGAAACTTTTTTTCCTTTTCCCCAGAAACAACCAACGATAAAATTGAAAACATTAAAATACGAAGCACCCTAATCCAGATGATACACTGGACTCATGCTCCGGTAGTATAGTCCGGTCAAGTATTCCGGCCTTTCGACCCGAAAACGGGAAAGACAGTCGGAAACCCGGGTTCAAATCCCGGCCGGAGCACCACAATCCTCCATTTCAAGTCACATTTCCAGATGACTAGGCATAGTCGTTGTATATCGTGGCGAAGAGTTTAATCCCCTTCAGGTACTGCTCCTTCGTTATGTACTCGTTTGGCCTGTGAGCCAAGTGGATGTAGCCGGAGCCTGCGAAAGCCATGGGCTTGCCCAGAATGTAGGGTAGCCAGACAAGTGCCCCTGACCCGGGCATTATCGGCATCACCATCGTCTTTTCGCTCACGACTTTCTTCATGCAGCTATCTACGACCTGGATGATTCTCTCGTGCGGGTCCACCTTGTAGAAGGGGGCGTTGAACCCCGTCTTCTCGACAATGACATCGTCGAAGCCTTTGGCTGCCAAATGCGCCTTTAAGTTCTCGAGAATATTCGATGGGTCTTGGTTTGGCACTATCCTTATGTCGATGTGCGCCCAGGCCTTTCCCGGCACTATCGTCTTCATTCCGCTCTCCACGGTGTAGCCGCTGCACAGCCCGTTGATGTTCAGCGTTGGCCTGTAATAGACTTCAAGCAACGCGTCCGAAGCACTCATTCCTTTTTTCATCTTCAGGTCGAATGCTTCCTCAATTTCCTCTCTGCTCATGCTGTTCGGGGAGATGCCATACTTCTTTTTCTCCGATTGGCTAGGCTCTTCCACGTCGTCGTAGAAGTGGGGGACAAGCACCTTCTCGCCGTTCTTCAAGGACCCAAGGGCGGAAACCAGCCTCCAGGCGGGGTTGTCGGTGATTCCGGCGTACATGCTGTGGGTGTCGGTTCCTGTCGGCGACCTGACGGACAGCTCGACTGAAAGCATCCCCTTCAGGCCGTACACGAGGAGGCTCTGGCCCATCCTGTTCTCTCCGCTCCCGTCCCCGCAGATGATGGCGTCGCAGGACGAGAGCTCCTTCTTGTGTTCTTCGGTAAATTGCTTAAGGTTTGGGCTTCCGATTTCCTCCTCGCCCTCGAAAAGAAAAACCAAGTTGATCGGCAGACGCTTCCTGCAATGAAGAATCGCCTTGATTACTTGTATGCTTGCCACGAGGTTGTTCTTCATGTCGCATGTTCCCCTGCCGACGATGCGGTCGCCCACGACTTCGGCAGCGAAGGGGTCAACCGACCAATCTTTTCTGTCTCCGGAGGGCTGAACGTCGTAGTGACCGTAGACAAGTAGCGTCCGCTTGGCATCTTTACCCACTCTTCCTAGAATGATGGGGTGCCTTTGCGTCTTGAAGGTCTGGACGTCCTCCACTCCATTTTCCTTCATGCTCTTGACGAGCCAACTGGCCATCTCCCCGATTCCAGTGTTCTCGGTGCTGACGCCCGGCTTGCGGATAGCTTCCCTGAACTCCTCCAGGAAGGAGTCGAAATTCTCTTCGATGTACTTATAAACTTTCTCCAATCCGTTCACGCAAGAATACGCTTTTTGTTTATGATATTATGATTTTCGCTTTGATTATTTGTTCTGTGTCTTTCAGGAAGAATTTTTAGAATTCGAGCGTGACTTCAGCACTTCCCTTAAAGGATTTTATCGTTACCGTTTCGGCTTGGGCGTCGTAGGTTCCGCCTTCAACTTTGGTTGCCTTTCTGCCTTGCGGGTGGGGGAGGCGGAGTTCGATGCGTTTCGACCGTCTCTCCGAGGAGCATTCTATTTTGGCCACGATTCGGCCTTGGTTCAGCTCCGACTTGACCTTGAGCGATACGGGTCCGAAGTAGCTGGCGACCTCGTTCAATTCTATACATTTGCCATTTTTCATCCATTCTCGAGGGATTCCCGAAAGGAGCTTCAGCGTCTCGCCCTGTTCAGTCCACAGCATCCACCGGGTCTGCATGAGGAACCAGCCCTCCTCGTGCGTCTTGTGCGGGCTGCCGGTGCCTGGGTAGTGCTCCCAGAACGAGTAAGTCTCTTGGTCAGCGAGGCTGGCGAGGCTGTTGTAGTACGCCTTGAGGAAGGCTTTGACTTCGCCGCGCCTGAGGTGAACCCACGGGTGCCGGCTGTAATAGGGTTGACTCAGCGCCACGTTCCGCTCGTGCATCAGCTCCGCGCAGCAGTTCAGCATGTGGTCCGCTGCCTCCTCTTCGGGGTCGATGACCTCCTGAAAGACCAGGTTGAGCGGTCCGAGGAGCGAGTCCCTGCAGTAGAAGGTCAAGTGGGAGAACCAGTTGCCCCTGTCGGCGTAAAGCGACATGAGGCCTCGGACTTCCGCCCAGGGAGGCGCGGTCGGGCACCAAGTTCCGTCGCCAAGGGGCACAACGGGAGATCTAGCCACCGCGTCGAAGAATGCCGTGCGGATGTCGCTTTTCAGCTCCTCAGCTTCCTTCCTTAGCCTCTCTGATTGTTCGGGGTCTGTTTTAAAAAGCATCTCCGCTGCGCGGCTCAGGCCGAGGTATGCGTAGCCGTTCAGCATAAACTGGTGGTACGGGTCGTTGGGGTCGGCGACCTGCCCCTCGATTGTCCCGTAGCCTTTCCCGCGTAGTGCTTCGTCTTTGTTCCTTTCGCAGCAGCGGACGATGTATTCGCATGACCTCAGCATCTTCGGAGCAATGTCCTTTACCCACTCGTCGTCACGAGTGTAGCGGTAGTGCTCCCCCATGCTCCACGTAGCTGCACCCGTCTCCAGCATGTAGTTGTCGAAGTTCTGCATGAAGCCATCCTCATGCTGCTTGTCAAGGAAATACGTTAAGGAACGCCGGGCCAAGTTGTGCCAGCCAATGGAGTCTATGAACTGGATGATGGGGGCGCTTTCCGAGCCAATAGGCGAGTAGAAGCCGATTGTAGGCGCCACCGTACCTTCGGGTTCCAGCCCGTAGGTCACGAGGTCCAGATGCAGCAGTCCAGCCCTGACCATCTCGTTTATCCGCTTCTCGGGAAGCTTCATAGTCGCAGCGGACTCCATCTTCTGATTCCAGAACTTGCGGCACTCCTGATGGCGGGCTTCGAAGTCTTGCTGGATCAGCTGTAAAGCGCGTTCTTTCGGAATCGGGCGGTGAGGCAGATAAAAGTCGAGGACAGCCTTCTTATCTGGTTTGAGCAGGATGGCAATTTCTTCTTGCGGTAATGGTTTGCCGTTGATTTTGGAGACGCAGAAAACGCGTCCACTATCGTAGACTCCGAACCCCTCTTTTCCGTCAAACGAATACTTTGGCTGCTGACTCGACGTGGGGTGGACGCTTCTGAACCACGCGTAACGCGGCACGGAGGATTTGTTCGTCGCCTCGATTCGGTAGAACAGAACCGTTTCTTCGTCGCGGTTCATTTCTTCGGGCTGGAGCTTCTGGAACTCCTTCTCCTGCTCTTCAGTGAATGTGTGGCCGAACGCGTTCCCGTCTGCGACAAGGAAGTGCGTGCCCCGAAGGTTCTTCAGCGTGAGCTTAGTTCTCTCGAGGGTGACGAACGCTGTAACGTTGTAGTCGACGTCTTCGTCGGTAATCGTTCCGTGTAGAATTGGTAGAACGCTGTCTTCCAGTCTTCTGGACACGTTGTCGACGCATCCGATGCCTCGCCCAATCAGGAACTGGTAGCAGACAGGATTGTTGTTCGACTCGGGAAGCGAGACCAGCGGACCGTGAAACCGCGGCTTAATCCAATCCAGCCTTCCTCCCCGGAAGCCGACCTCGAAGACGCGTATGTCGCGGCTTAGCCCCAACCACGTTGGGCACTGGAGCCTCCTCGTGTTAGCCGCCGCCTTTTCGTAGCTTTCCTCGTCCTCGTTCTGGATTTGCTGCAGCTTGGTCCTCAGCCCTTTTTTGCGTATGGCGCCTTCGATCTGCGCGTAGGAACGTTCGTCGTCCTCGTCAGTGACGACCACTCCGCAGTATGGAACGAAGATTGGATACTCCTCGCTTACATCCCTCAAGAAGAAGCTGAAGGGGTTCGCGACTGTTCGGACGGTGACTATCGTTGCCTCGGACCCGAAATTGAGGTTGTGCTCTTTTACGGCAACATCAAGTCTGCATGAACCGTGAGATGAGAATGCGAAGCTGCCTCCCGATACAGTGCCTTTGCCCTTTTGGACCCTGATTTTTCCGAGTTTACCATAATCTATTTCCAGTTTTCCCTTAGGACTGCCGTCCTTCCACTCGATTGCTACGTTTTTCATGTTGACAAATCCTTGAATTACGTTTCGAGCCGCAATAAGAAATATCGACTATTAGAAATAAGATTTTGGTATAAATTTAATTGCCACCGAATAATGCAGCCTCAGCAACGAAAATTATCTTTTGGGCATCACATTTTCGGTCCGAAGGGGCAGGATGAGTCAGGCTTCAGCCAGTCCCCGTTGACCACGTACGCCGTGTACCTGCATCCGCCGCACAGTTCGCTGTACAGGCATTTATTGCAGGCTCCCTTCATCGATTTCCTGTCCCTGATGTAGTTGAGCAGTTCGTTGCCGACCCAGATGTCCTCCAGTTTCTGGTCGAGAAGGTTTCCCAGCTTTATCGGGGCTGGAACGCACGGCAGCAAGTCCCCCGAAGCAGTGAGCCCAGCGTAAGTTATGCCTGCGGAGCATCCGCCGAATCCTGACGCGAACTTGTTCACAATTTTTGGAATTTCCTGCCCAAACTTATCCTAGAACATTTTTTCGTAACCCGACAGGGCTTCGCTGACCGTGAACAAGCTACCTTCTGACCTTTCGTGGCAAACTCGGGCGTAATATGTCATCCCTCGGGCGTAGCATTGTATCCCCGAGCCCTTGAGTATGCCCTCGTGGAATTTGGTGTAAAGCGTTTCCAGCGCTCTAGCCTTTTCCTGCGGCGTCACGTCAAGGTAAAGTGCGTCTGCCCCTCGGCCTGCGGGGATGAGTCGGTTGAGGTAGAACCTTGTCGCCCCGAGTTTCTCCGCCAAGGCGATGGTGGCGTCCAGTTCGTTGACGTTTTTCGAGTGAAGAGTCATCGTGACCGCGAGCTCATCGAAGCCGATCTCAGCGCAGTTCCTTATGCCCCGAACCGTTGAGTCGAAGCTGCCCTTCTTGTTTCTCAAGAAATCGTGCGTTCCAGCACAAGATCCGTCAAGCCCAATCTCCACCCGTCGGATGCCAGCAGCTGAGAGATTTTCAGCGGTCTCATTGGTCATGAGGGTGCCGTTGGAGGCGATTGTGCAGAGCATGCCTTTGTCGGTTGCCCGTTCGATGGCTTCGAACAGGTCTTCGCGGAGCAGGGGTTCGCCGCCGGAAAAGGTCAGAATCGCCACTCCCGCGTCGCTCATGTTGTCTATCACTCTGAAAACCTGAGGAGTCGTAAGTTCGGGATAAGTGGACGTCGGCGACGAATCCTGGTGGCAGTGCAGGCAGTTCAAGTTGCATCTGTTCGTGAAGTTCCACACGATCGTGACCGGCGCCCCCGTGGACTGAGGAAACTTCACCCCGAAACTGGCTATCCCCTTCACCACATTGAGCATGCATCTACGGATGAGGGCGTCCTCGAGTAGGTCTTTCACAGTCTCTTCCTCAACTCCGAGATGTAAGAAAATGAGGCGAATCAGTGGAGAAAGAGCCGCCGTTTCCAACAGGCAATTTGGGCACACGGTGTTACCGGATGAATACTGGTCGAAGATTGAGAGCAGCTTTTCTTTCCCGCAATTTTCGCACTTGCCTGATAGATGTTGCGCGAGGGCTTTCCACAGGGGGTTGAAGGTTCGGGAAAAATAGTGGTTACTTCTGCGGATTTTTGTTGCTGCCTGTTCACTCATCTTTTTCTCGACTAATAGAATAGCGAGTATTACTTAAGCGTATTAATAAAAAGCAGAATTTCTGGGATTATCTTGTTTACGCCATCTCGTTCTTGTAGGAGTCGGCGCAGTGGCTGCAGCAGAAGGTCGTTTCTTTTTCGCCTATTTTCTCGGTGTATCCGCCCTCGTAGACCTTGCACCCGCAGTGGTGGCAGACGACTAAATTGGGTTCGAGAGCTGCTGAAATCAGCGTCGCGAACCGTTTGAAGAGCCTTTCGCAGAACTGCGTGCCCGTTTCGGTGAGTTCGTAAACCTTCCGTTTCTTCTTGCCAACGGGCAACAGTCTGTGCTTTACCATGCCTTGTTTTTCAAGGTCTCGCAGGAACGGGTAGACGAGGCTTGGGGTGATGTTCTTTCCGAGTCTTTCTTTGAACTTGCTGATTATCGCGTAGCCGTGGGATGGGCTTTCGTAGAGGATTGTGAGTATGTAGAACCTCGAGAAGTCCGATATCGTTTCCTCGATTCTTTCTGTGGTCATATGTTGCATCAACAGATATATCTTTTAAAGATACATTTATATATTTCGGCGACGCAGTCATGGATGGAAGAGGGATTCTAATGAGCCACCAACACCAAGACACGAGCGGTCACGAAGGACACGACGGGCATGGCGGAGCATCCCACATGGGTCACGCCCACCACATGGCAGAGTTCAAGAAGAAGCTCTGGGTCTCGCTCGCGCTCACGGTTCCGATTCTGCTGCTTTCGGAGATGATTCAACAATGGTTCAACTTCACTCTTACAATTCCGTTCCAGAAGGAAGTTTTGCTTCTGCTCTCGTTAACGGTCTACGTTTACGGGGGACTGCCGTTCATCAAGGGGCTGCTTCAGGAGGTCGGAGACCGCCTGCCGGGGATGATGACTTTGATAGGCACCGCGATTTCGGTGGCCTTCTTCTACTCCGCCGGCACGATTCTGGCGCCCACGGTGATGATGGGAAAGGACTTCTTTTGGGAGCTGGCGACTCTCATCGACGTGATGCTGCTTGGGCATTGGATTGAAGCCAGAAGCGTCCTCGGCGCCTCGAGAGCTCTGGAAGAACTCGTCAGAATCATGCCTACGACGGCTCATCTCATCAAGGATGATGAAGTTGTGGACGTGCCCATTTCGCAGCTGAAGCCCGGCAACTATGTTCTGGTCCGTCCCGGCGAGAAGGTTCCCTCGGACGGCGAGGTTGCTGACGGAGAATCGTCTGTGAACGAGGCGCTTCTGACGGGCGAATCGAAGCCTGTCCGCAAGGAGGTAGGCGCACCAGTCATTGGCGGCGCCATCAACGGCGAAGGAGCCCTGAAGGTCAAAATTACGAAAATCGGTGAGGAAACCTACGTTGCCCAAGTAATCAAGCTCGTGGAGCAGGCGCAGGAAAGCAAGTCGAGGACTCAGGATTTGGCGAACAGGGCTGCGGCGCTGCTGTTTTACGTTGCTCTTGCGTCTGGAATAACAACCTATGTTGCGTGGTTCATGCTGGGGCAGTCGGATTTCGCGTTGGAAAGGGCTGTGACTGTGCTTGTTATTGCTTGCCCTCACGCGCTGGGTCTGGCCATTCCTCTCGTGGTCGCGCTTTCGACGTCGATTACGGCTAAGAGCGGCATTCTAATTCGCGACCGGAGGGCTTTCGAGATGGTGAAGGATGTGGACGCGGTTGTCTTCGACAAGACGGGCACGCTGACGGAGGGCAGATTCGGCGTAACCGACGTGGTTTCCTTCTTGCCAGAAAATGAACTTCTAAGGGTCTCCGCAGCTGTTGAGCTGAATTCCGAGCACACGATTGCCGCAGCGATTGTCGAGTATGCACGCAAAAACAAAGTAGCCGTGCCCAATGCCGAGGGGTTCAAGGCCATTCCGGGACTCGGCGTCTACAGCAAAGTTAATGGTAAAGAAGTTTACGTCGGAAGTCTAGGTCTGCTTGATGAACTCGGTATTGTTGCTCAAAGCCAAGAAGTTGCAGCTCTTCAGGAGCAGGGGAAGACGGTCGTCTTCACGGTTGTCGACGGAAAGCTCGCTGGAGCCTTCGGCCTCTCCGACGTGGTTAGGCGGGAATCGTTCGAAGCCGTCAAGGAACTCAAGAGGAATGGCGTGAAGGTCTACATGCTCACTGGGGACTCCGACGCGGTCGCACGGAGCGTTTCGAAGGAGCTCGGCATCGACGACTACTTCGCTCAGGTTTTACCCAGTCAGAAGGCTGAGAAGGTTAAGCTCCTTCAGTCCGGAGGGCTTAAGGTCGCGATGGTTGGCGACGGCGTCAACGACGCTCCCGCTTTGGTTACGGCTGATGTGGGGGTTGCGATTGGCGCTGGGACCGACGTTGCGGTTGAAAGCGCGGACATTGTTCTCGTCAGGAACGACCCGAGGGACGTTGTGAAGGTGGCGGACCTTTCGCGGAAGACGTATTCGAAGATGGTTCAGAACCTCTGGTGGGCGGCGGGCTACAATGCCTTCGCGATTCCGCTTGCCGCAGGCGTCTTCGCTGGCCTTGGTGTGGTGATTAGTCCAGCTGTGGGCGCTGTGTTGATGTCGCTGAGCACGGTCATCGTGGCTTTCAACAGCCAGACGCTGAGGAGGTACGAGCCTGAGGGAGCCAAGTCGTTGAAAGCTGAGCCCGCGTTGAAGGACCCTGTATGCGGAATGGACGTTGACCCCTCAACGGAGCACAAGACGGACTACGACGGCAAAACGTACTATTTCTGCTCAGCGCACTGCAGGGAAGCCTTCGAGTCCAACCCTCGGAAGTACGCTGAAAAGTAGCTCAGGTTATCCGCCGTGGATTACGGGGATGAAGACGACTTCGTCGCCGTCCTTCAGCTCGGTTTTCAGCCCCTTCAGCAGCCCGATTTCGACGCCGTTCACGAGGATAACCGAGTTAGGTAGCGGAGTGTCCAGTTCAGGATCAACTAGCACCTGCTTAAGGTTCGGAGACGCCTCGCATAACTTCTCCACAGCGGTCTCGAGGCTGTCTTTGATTCGGATTTCGAGTTGGGTTTGACCTTCGCCGTGGGCCTTTTTGAAGATTCCAAGTAACTTTACAGTTACTTTGGTATGGTTTTTGGGGGCTTTTATTGGCATCGTTCTTCAACGTTTTTCTTTATGAAGCCGTATTAATGTTTAGCTAGGTAAGCAACGTTTCGGGAACCGGCGAAAATGGTAAGAACCTTTACCAAAAACGAAAAGTCTGCTTTAAAAAGTATTCTGGATGCTAAGGGAAATTATACGCTTCTATTGTCCACTCAAACTCCGAAGCAAATAGTAGTCGGCAAATTGGGTCTAGGCGCCTTTCCCGCGGGCATCTACGCGTATACTGGATCCGCGTTCGGCAAAGGCTCGTTGAGTCTCGGCGGGCGAATCCTGAGGCACGCCAGGAGGGACAAGGCGAAACGGTGGCACATCGACTACCTGTTGTCTGACGATGACTTTCACCTAGCAGCTGTCGTCGCGGGTGTAGTGAGTCGAAGGATGGAGTGCGAGTTGAACAAGGCTTTAAAGGAAGCGTTCCGCGCGCGGATTCCGTTTCTTGGCTTCGGGTCGTCGGACTGCACGGAGCGCTGTGGCAGTCACCTTCTGTTTCTTGGTCACGCCCGCAACGTTGTCGAGAGGACCGTTGAGTTGTACGAGGCGGAGGCTGACGGCGGAGTTTACTTGTTCAGGTTCGCGTGAGCTCCGTGCTTCTCGGTAAACGCATAAATCGTTGGGAACCGTGAGAATACGCTTCTGAGGGACGCCTATTGGTTTTATGCGTTCGGAAGGCTTCTTTTGACGACTTGGACATCCTACTTAGGGTTGAGGCTGAGTGCTTCGGGGAGGAGGCTTTCAGCAGGGACCAGCTCGTCTACTGCTTGTCGTCGCCAGATTTTGTTTCCTTAACTGCCTTGGCGGATGGTGAGATTGTCGGCTTCGTCATTGGCTCTGCTGAAAAGGCTACTGAAGGAAGTGTGGGTCACGCTTACACTTTAGACGTGGAGAAGGGCTGCAGGAGGCAGGGAATCGGCGGCAAGCTCCTTGAGGCTTTCGAGTCCGCTTTGGTTAAGATGGGTGTGAGGTTCTTTGTTCTTGAGGTGCGTGTCGACAATGTTGCCGCAAGGAGGCTGTACTCGAAACACGGTTACAAGCCCGTCGCCAAGCTCAGGGACTATTATGACGAGGGCGTTGACGCGGTGAGGTTAAAGAAGGCTGCGGCAGCGCCGTGAACGGTGTTTGTTTGATATATGCTTATATTTGTCGTGCCACCAAGTTGTTTTCGTGGATTTAAGGAGGATTCGTTGAGTATGTTTTGTCGTAGCTGCGGGAAAGAGGTCGCTGAGGGCATGAACTACTGCCCGGCGTGCGGCGCTTCGACCAAGAAGACGGCGACTGAGGTTTACTCGGTTTCGTCGGAGGACCTCGTCAGGAAGGTGAAGGAGCTGATCCACGAGGGCAACGTCACCAAGATCATCGTCAAGAACGAGCACAACGAAACCTTGATTGAAATTCCCGTTACCGTCGGCGTCATCGGCGCGCTGCTCGTTCCGTGGATGGCGGTCCTCGGCGTCATCGCGGCCATGGTCACGCGGTGCAAGATCGTCGTCGAAAGGCGAGAAGACTAATCAGCAATTCCGTGCATTCTTTTTCTATTCTTTTTTTTGGATTCAAAAAAATAGATAAACTTCTTTAGTACTCTACAGACACGTAAGACTCTCGAGGCGCTGCGTCAAGGGCGAGTTTGCCGTGGGCGAAGACAAGCCTGTCAGGGTTTCAGTCGTGATTCCGACCTTTCAAGAGGAGCGGTACATAGGCGGCTTGCTGTCGAAGCTTTCGGCGGCTGGTCCGGGTCTTGAGGTCGTCGTCGTTGATGGCGGGAGCACGGACGGCACGGTTGAGGTTGCGAGGCGGTTCACGGACAAGGTTTTCGTGGTCAACAAGCGGGGAATCGCCGTGGCCAAGAACTTCGGTGGTCGCGTGGCGAGGGGCGACGTTATCGTTTACATGGACACGGATGTTTCTCCGCCAGCGGACTTCGCAGACAAGACTTTAAGAGCCTTCGAGGACCATCGGGTAGTAGGCGCAACGTGCAACATCATGCCTCTGAACCCCCGGGTTTCGGAGCTTGTCTTCTTCGTTTTTTACAATAAGCTCCTCCAGTTCATGACGAGGGTCAAGCCTCACGCGAGGGGCGAGTTTCTGGCAGTGCGTAAAAGCGCATTCACCAAGGTTGGTGGTTATGATGAGTTGCTGCCGTGCATTGAGGACCACGATTTCGCGCTTCGGGTTTCCAAGCTCGGGAGATTCCGTTTCGTTTCAGACCTGTGCGTGTACGAGTCGATGAGGCGGTTCCGGAGGTCGGGTCTCCTTAGCGTTTTAAAGACTTGGACGGTCGACTACGTTTCCTACGTGTTGTTCCGCAGGACCGTTTCGAAGGTGTGGGTGCCCGTCCGGTAAGATGCGAAAAGGTAAAGTTTATCAGAAATCAGTCGTATTTCGTTGCTATTGGAGCTCGGGACATGCCTCTGCCTGCGAAGACGTTTGGGCTGGTTAAGCGTTCGTTCAAGCGTCCGAGGACCTACCACGCTCAGTGGATGGTGACGCGGAGGTGTAACTACCGCTGCAGGGGGTGCAGCGTATGGTCCGAGCAGGACTCTAAGGAGCTTTCTGCGGACGAAATCAAAAAGGGGCTTGACATTCTTTCTGACTTGGGCGTTTTGGAGATCGTGTTTTCGGGCGGCGACCCGCTGCTGAGGGGCGACATCGGCGAGATTCTGGACTACGCGTCGAAGAGGTTCATCACGACGGTCTACGACAACGGCAGCATGGCGGCAAAAAAGGTCGATGCGTTGCGGAACGTCGACTTCGTGGCGATTTCGCTTGACACGCTGGACGAGGAGAAAAACGATCACCTGAAGGGCGTTCCGGGAGCTTGGAAGAGCGCGATGAATTCTATCGAGGTTCTGAAGCGCGAGGGGATTCACGTGGGGGTTTCGCCTACGATTTCGCAGTTCAACGTCGGCGAGATCGTCGACTTCACGAGGCACTTCATCGCCCAGAACACACCCGTCTGGTTCTGCCTCTACTGGTACGACCCCCAGTTCGAGGACGGGATGTTCAGCATCGGAAAGAGGAACGACGAGTACGAGGTCAGGGACAAGCAGGCACTGGTCAAAGTCTTCGACGAGCTCCTCGTGCTCAGGGAACAGAGCAGCAACGTGTACATCACGAAGAAGACCCTTCAAGCATTGAGGCAGCTCACCCTGAACGGCGAACACGCTTGGACTTGCAGGGCTCTCGACGGCTTCCTCATCGTCGACCACCTCGGGAGGGTCGCGGGGTGCCACAGCAGGGAGCCCGTGGCTTCGGTTTTCGACCTTCCGAAGGTCTGGAAGAGCGCTGAGCTCAACAGGCTCAGGAGGGAGTACAGGCAGTGCGACAAGTGCGCGTACCTCTGCTACGTCTTCTATTCGGTTCACGCGGGGCTCGGGGGCACCGTTGACATCCTCCGCGACCAGTGGAAGAACGCCAAGACCATCATAGGCGAGCAGCAAGCAAAACAAGCGAATAACAAATAGCTGTTTTCCTTGTCGGGGTCAGCTTGGTCTGTTTTGTTCGTTAAAGGGTTTTTTGTTTTGACTAACAATGCGAGCTTGGTTCAACTGTTTTTGTGCGACAATAGTTTTTTCTCTTTGCGCGACGTTATTCGACGTCGTGGAATGCGCGGCGTTGGAGCTTAGGGCATGCTAGAGACCGAAAAGTTCTTCGCAGCCTCGGCAAAGGAGCTTGAGGGACTCCCGTACTACGAGATGATAAGTAAGCTAGGGTTGCTCTCGTTCAACACTCAGGGGAACAGGCCGATTGAGCTCGTCGCCGAACTAACAAACATCACAAGCTCCAACACAGTGCTGATTGTCGGCTGCGGCTCAGGTGGCACGGCGGTGCTCTTGGCTGAGGCTTCGGGCGCGACGGTGCTCGGGGTTGACATCGCGGCGGGGTCGGTTCGTGCTGCTTTTGCCCTAGCTTCGAAGTCGCCTGCCCGCGGGAGGGCTTCGTTCTTGGTTGGGGACGCGCACGCCCTGCCCTTCAGGCTCGGTTCGTTCGACGTGGTTGTGACCGAGTACATGGCGTTCTTCCTGCGTCAGGCCACGTTCAACGGGTTCTTTTCGGCGCTCAAGAGTGGCGGGCAGGTTGCTTTGGCTGAGCTTATGAAGGACCCGACTGTGGATGCAGTTGCGGACTCGAAGATTCTAGGGGCGGAGGAGTCGTACTCGGAGGTTCTGGGGTACAGGTTCCACATTCCCCTCGTCGCTGAGTACGTTGACTACTTGGGGAAAGCTGGCTTCGTGGGCGTCTGCGTGTCCGAGAGGTTCAAGGAGCCGGGCTTCCGAGATAAGGTCAGGAACATGGGTGGCTGGAAGAACATGCTCAGGATCGTCTGGGTCACGTTGAGGCTCATGGTTACGAGCTCGGATCTCAGGAATAAATTCCTTAAGGTCGGACGCGTGAAGAGGGTCCTCGTCCAGAACCGCTCCACGGCGAAGTACGTTTTCCAGGCGATCGTGATGGCGAGGAAGCCCTGACGAATCTCCTAAAGGCACAGTCCATGAGTGACCGAGGTCTGTTTTGTTCAACAATGGTTCTGCAGTTTTGACTAACAAACAGCGTAGCCACAGACCTGTCCTGTTTTTGAGTGGCAAATTCTTTTACTGTTCCATTATTCTCACAGTAATGTGGATGTTTCTGCTGGAAAGGCGAGTCACCCATGGTAGGAAGATGAATAAGAGGATTCCTTATCTATGTGCATCACAGTTATTTAGGGCGAAGAGTGGAGCAATGCCTAGAGATCCCGTATGTGGAATGGTTCTGGACGAGAGAACAGCCAGATTCAAGATCAACCATGAAGGAGAAACGTATTATTTCTGCAGCGTGAAATGCAAGAAGAGGTTCAAAAGGAATCCTCAGAGATCTTTAAGGTAGGTCGGATTTCTGGCTAGCTGGGATTTGGATTCTTGTTTTGGAATGCTGCTTGCGTTGAAGGGTCATTTTGAAGGTTGACTTGAATGGATTTGAAGGTTGGAGACGTCTATAAGTGTCCTGAAGGCCATAACGCCAAGATAGTGTGGATCAGCGAAAACGGGAAGGTCGTAGGGGTCAAGTGCTCTTATGAACACTTCGAGAAAATGGAGAAAGTGAATAACAAGGAAAGAAAAATCTTTCACAAGGACGTAGTTTTCCTCATCACAATCTAAACATGCAAAAGCGTAAACGCGCGCGCGCTTTTGTTTGAACAACATTTGCGCCTAGGCTGAATAGGCCCTGTCTGTTTTGTGTATCATCGGCTTTCAGATTTTGTCTAGCAAATGCAGCCTGAACCTAATCTGATTTGATCATCAAATTTTTTTCAATTATGATCATCAAACAGCGCTGTCGTGGACCCGTTCTGATTTGGGCGCAAGTTTTCGATTGTTTTGGGGCGCAAATTTATGTAGGTTCTCATCCGCCTAGGGGGGCTATGTACAGGCTGGTCCGAGAAGCTGACCATTTTTCTAGGCGTCGTCCTTTGTTTCGGCGTCCCACGGGTACGGCAGCAGGTCCCTGAGCTTGACCTTTTTGTCCTCGGCGATGATGACTTCGGCTTCCATGTTGCGCTCGTGGATCTGGCTCATGAACTCCCTGCACCTGCCGCACGGCGGGATCGGCTTGCCGCCCTCGGCGACCGCCACTATCTTCCTGACTACGAGCTCGCCGCCGGTGACCATCGCGGCGACGGCGCTGTGCTCCGCGCAGAACCCCATGCCGCTGCCCGTGTCGACGCAGACCCCCACGAACACGTTACCACCCTCAGACACCAAAGCACAACCAACGTCCCCAACACTCAAACCATGCCTAATCCTCCTCGGCTTAAGGACTGACTGTGCTTTCTTAATTAATTCCTCGTCGTTTATAGTAGTCATTCAGAACCATCTGCCAGCAAAACAATAAAGAGTTTACACCCTGTTTACCTTGTCGATTAAAATTTCATATCTCAAACATTTAGGAAACATTTTTTCCAATGTATTAAAAAAATATAAGCATCTAATAGAGAAATATATTAAAGTGGAAAAATATGATAATTCTCTCAAACATTCAAATCTTTAATTTCAAAAATATTAAGAACACAAGCCTAAACGATCTGAAAGATATTAACATTATTATTGGACCAAATAACTGTGGAAAAACAAATGTATTAGAGGCTATAAAAAGACTAAAAAC
>CAZOKM010000002.1:0-41582 GCA_964580405.1 uncultured Candidatus Bathyarchaeia archaeon
GTGGCCGACATCGGCACCCACTGGATGGACCTGGTCTGCAACATCACCGGACTGAAGATTAGCCGTGTCATGGCTGACCTGAAGACCTTCATTCCCGTGAGGAAAAAGCCCAAGAACGTGGTTGAGACATTCAAGGGAAAGGAGCTCAAGCCAGGCGACTACGAGGAAATCTCCATCGAGACGGAGGACTACGCGGGTGTCCTGCTCGAGTTCTCGAATGGCGGAAGGGGAGCCCTGACGGTGTCGCAGGTCGCTGCGGGCAGAAAGAACAGGCTGAGCTTCGAGATTTACGGGTCGAAGAAGGCCGTCGCGTGGTCGTCCGAGACCCCCAACGAGCTGTGGATTGGGTCCAGAGATGAACCCAACGGCATCATCATCAAGGACCCATCTTTATTATCAGGGAAGGCTAAGGAATACGCTTCGTACCCTGGCGGTCACGCGGAAGGCTATCCTGACACTTTCAAGCAGCTTTTCAGATGCGTATACGCTGACATCGTGGAGGGGGCGAAGGGGCAGCCGCTTTACCCGACCTTTCTGGACGGTCACAACGAAGTTCTGATTTGCGAAGCCATCAAGGAGAGCGCCAAGAAAGGTACGTGGATGAGTACCAAAGTATTATAGACGAAAACAATCAAGAGAATAATAGACCAATAAAAAGGGTGGTTGATGATGAAAATCGGGTTCATCACGGCTTGTCTGCCTGAAATGTCATTCGAAGAGTTGGTCCGCTGGGCATCTGAGAACAGGTTCGACGTGCTAGAGGTTGCCTGCTGGCCCTTTGGGCCTGCTGACCGCAGGTACGCTGGCGTGACTCACCTCGACGTTTCGAGCCTGTCGGACAAAAAAGTTAAGGAGATTGGAAAACTGCTGAAGGACTCTGGACTGGGCATATCTTCTCTCGGGTATTATCCCAACTTCCTCACCCCCGAATTGAAGAGCAGAGCCTTCTACTTCGACCACCTGAAAAAAGTGATAAGCGCAGCGAGTCGCCTCGGGGTCGAGGTCGTGGGGACCTTCATCGGGAGGGACATGAACAAGAACCTGGAGGACAACCTGAAGGTTTTCGAGCAAGTCTGGCCGCCGATCGTCGAGTACGCCGAAGACCAGAACGTCAAAATAGCCATCGAAAACTGCCCGATGCAGTACCCAGAACACAGCACATGGCCAGGTGGAACCAACATAGCTTTTTCGCCTCCGGTTTGGAGGAAAATCTTCGAGCTAATCCCTAGCAAGAACCTTGGTCTCAACTACGACCCCTCCCACCTCATCTGGCAGGGCGTAGACTACGTGAAGCCAGTCAGGGAGTTCAGGGACAGGATTTTCCACACGCACGCCAAGGACACCCTCATCGAGAAGGGCCTTCTGAAGGACGTCGGCATATTCGGTCACTACTGGCACGTCGACAGGCTCCCGGGGCTCGGGGACGTGGACTGGCGCAGGTACATCGCTGCTCTCCACGAAATAGGCTACTCGGGGGCAGTCAGCATAGAGCACGAGGACAAGAACTGGGAATCGTCCACGGAAAAGAAGAAAGAGGCTCTTCTGTTCAGCAAGAAGTACCTTGAAACATTCATGTAAACCGAAAAAATAGATAGAATCTTCACTACGCGCTGTGCCTATTTCTTCATGACTGCGTCTCGTAGGTCCTTGGGTAACTTCTCGATCGCGTATCTGAGGGCCGTCCGAGGCATGTCCGCCTTGTTCTTCATAACGTACTCGAAAACTTCGTTTTGGTGGAAATTGCTCGCCTCCTTGAGTAACCACCCGTACCCTTTCTGGACGAGGTCGTCCTTGTCCTTTAGCAGGTTGCTGGAAATCACGAACACATTGTCCAAGAACATGCCTTTTTTGGCAGGTATAATGAGGGATACTGCTGAGGCGCGCCTGAGCCACCTGTTGTCCGATTTCGTCCAAGCCTTCAGTCCGCTTGTGCACTGCGGGAAGCTTTCGACAAGCGCGCCTACGGAGTGGTTGCAGAGGGTGTCGCACTTTGCCCAGTTGTCGACATATCTCTCGACCCATCTTTCGAACACGCTGAAGTCGTCTGCTTCGTATTGCTTCCTGAAGGAGTACGCCCACGCGAACGCGACGATGGCCTCCTCGTGGAAGCCTGACTGCAGAAGCTTTTCACAAGTGCGGAATACCTCTCCTTTGCTTTTTCCTCTAAGCTTCTCAAAGTGCTTCTTCGCGATTCTTTCTGCGTCTGGGGTCTTCACCCCATAAAATTTCACTTCCTCTTTGAAGAAGCGCTGAAAACCGTTCTTGGTTTTCTCGTCTATGATTGAGCTCAAGTCCGCCCTGATGTCGAAGATGATTCTATCTTCCATACTCATGGATATTCACTGGAGGGCTATTTTTACTTCACCGTCAGTAAACTTCTGGTATGTAAACAAACGAATCCTCGTTTCTAAATTGATAATGAATAATTTGAAATAACCGAATGCCACCTTTCCATTCGCATTTTGGGGCGTAATAAACAAATATTTTATCTAGCGAGTAACAGTAACATATTTTCATGAAGTATGGTTTATTGGTCAGGAAATTTTCTTACTGGGAGATGCGCGACCAAGCCCTCTTGGCTGAAAAAAACGGTTTCGACTCGGTGCACATTGACGACCACTTCTACAGTTTCGAACCGGATTACAGGCACGATTATATAGACGCACTTGTCGTGATGTCAGCCATCGCGGCGGAAACCTCCCGAGTGAAGCTAGGGTACAGCGTGTTATGCAACTCATACAGGAACCCCGCATTACTTGCTAAAATGATTTCTTCGATAGACCACATTTCCAAAGGTCGCGCCTTGTTATGGATTGGGGCGGGATGGCGCGAAGAAGAATACAAAGCCTACGGCTATCCATTCCCGTCTGCGAAGGAGCGAGTTGACCAGTACGAGGAGGCGATAACGATTTTCAAGAGGCTCTTCACTGAGGAGGAGACTAATTTCGAGGGAAGGTTCTGGAAGCTGGAGAAATGCCTCAATTTCCCAAAGCCCATCCAGAAGCCCTATCCCCAGATTGTCGTCGGCTCCCAAGGCGCTCGGATGCAGACCATCGCGTGCCGAGAGGCAGACGGGATCAACATGTTCGAAAAGGGGGAAGACGACCTTAAAAAGAGCGTGAGTTTCATCAACGAAAAACTGATGAAATTCCGGAGAGACCCATCAAAATTCGAAATTTCGCTGCAAAGCTCCATCACCCTCGTCAGAAACGAAAAAGAAAAAGACAATGTAATCAGCGATATCCTCAAGAGAAACAGGGACGATAAATTGACGAAAGAAAAAATATTGACAGACCGATTCATAGGAACCACGGACGAAATTGGGGAAAGGATGCGGAGACTGGAGCGAATGGGTATACAGAAGCTGGTGACGCATGTTGGGGGAAGCCCGCAAATCAAAGACCCCTTGAAGCTTTTCTCTGAAGAAGTATTGACTAATCAATAAGCACAATTTGGACAAGAAATAGGGGAAGAAATATTTCCCGACTAATTATTTTTGGCTCTTTTTGTTAACTAAGAACACTCCTAGCAGCACGAGCGCTGAGCCGATTATCGATTCGGGGGTCAGGCTTTCTCCGAGGATGAGCCAGCCCGAGAACATGGCGACCAGTGGAACGATGAAGCTGGAGCCCGACACGACGGTTGTGTCTTCCCTTCCGAGAAGGAAAAACCAAATTGTCCATCCAACGCACGCGCTTCCAATCGCCGTGAACAAGATTACTCCGATGTACGTCGCTGTCTGGGGGAAGATGAAGCCACCTGAAAAGATGTTTAGGGCTGCGAGGGGGAGGATGCCGAACGCCCACTGGAAGAAGTTGGTGATGAAGGAGTCCACGTGGCTCAGAAACCGCTTATAATAAATTATTGTCACAGCCCACAGGAACGCACCAAAAATCATGATTACTGTGGAAGTCAACGTTAAGGAGCTCGCGCTACCTACAAAGAGTAGAATCACACCGACGAACCCCACAACTGTCCCTCCAATCTTGGAAACCTTCAGATTCTCGTTCAAAAAGGGGACGGCGAGGCAGAACACGAAAAGCGGTTGAGTGTAGGTGAGAACGGAGCCCATTCCTGAACTCTCTCCCGCAAGCCCAACGTTCGTGGTAACGACGCCGAAGGTATTGATTAAACAAAGCACTATAACTTTCCCTAATGTTTTGGTGTCGCGCGGCACCCGTTTTCGCATCACCAGAACGAACGGGAACATGACGATTGTGGTGATGACGAATCGTTGCAGCAAAAAAGTCACAGAAGAAACGTAACCCAGCGCAATCTTGGTCGCGGGCCACCCCATCCCCCAAAGCAGCGCAAGCAGCATGAAGAGCAGCAAGTTGGTGAGTTTCAAGGATCCGTACGCCTTTCTCTCAATGAAGACGGGTAAAGGTATAAAAGCACTTCGAGGGGTTTAGGCCTGATTTCTTATTTCTAGCCAAAGGAATTGATTATATGATAAAATTGTATACT
Source organism: uncultured Candidatus Bathyarchaeia archaeon (assembly GCA_964580405.1). GTDB lineage: Archaea > Thermoproteota > Bathyarchaeia > Bathyarchaeales > DTEX01 > JAGTRI01. The sequence continues at coordinate 4,468 of CAZOKM010000002.1, forward strand.
TTAGGATTTGCTGTCACTTCTGGGTTCGCGTGTGCTTGTTGCGGAGAACAATGACTGCCAGCAACAACACAATATTCAATATTAAGGAAGAAACAAAGATTGGGTCGCGGAAAACCGATCTTGTTACAACTTCAACTATTTGTTCTCTAGGTTTCTGACCCAATTCGACGTAACCTCCTCCCTGACCTTGAAACGTGACCAACAGTTCAGAAGTGTCTTGGTTGTAGGCGAATACCGACGTTTCGAAATTGGTGGATTTCGTGAAGTTGCCGCCCATCTTCGGCGGAATTTTAAATGTTGCTACGACGCTGCCTTCCGTGTCCAAGTACCAGTTGGTCTCCGAATAGTTAGCGTTGATGTCGTAGCTAGTTCCAGTAGGATTAATGTTGAACCTGCATGGGTAAATCCTAATCAGGGCTGAAAGCAGGCTCTCCTTTTCCTCGCCATTCGACGTGAGCAGCCCCATGGAGCCGTCGTCCCTCCAGTACGACCACCAGCAGGCACCCACTACGTACTTGTCAAAAATGCTCATGTAGTCCCTCGCCCACTCGTGCGCCTTGGTCGCCGCGGAGCCTACGCCGAATTCGCCGATAATCAAAGGCACGCCCCAAACCACTGAGAAATCATAGCTCACCAGAAAGTCCTGTTCAAGCGTTGTAGAGTTGCCGTCGTAGCCCGTGACTCCGTCCGCGGTCCCCTCGGTGTAGAGGTGGGTGGACAACACCAAGTTGGGGTCATTAATTATCGACCAGTCGGAGACTCCGCCGCCCCAAGGCGGCTCAATCATGACGGCGTGTTTGGTATCCACCTCCCTGATGTGGTCTGCAGCACCCTGGTAGAAATTAAGCAGTCTACCCAAAAGGGACTCTTCACTCATCAGCCTGTAGTCAACGTTTGGCTCGTTGAAGATGTCGTACGCGAAAATCGTTGACTCGTTTTTATACCTATTTGCGACGTGGCGCCACATGTCGAAAAACTTGCCTTGGATTGTCGCGTTCGTAAAGAACCCGAACTTGGCTTGGTCTTGATCAGAGTACTGCTCCACAGCCCAGTCGGGGAGTCCGTTTCCCTCGAACATCGGTGCCCAGTTCCACTGGTGCATGTCGAGGATGACATAGAGCCCGTTCTCCCTGCACCACGAGATCACCGTGTCGACCGTTGCCAGGTAGCTGTCATCGTAGTGGCCTTCCTCCGGCTCAACGTAGCTCCAAGCAATCGGGAGCCTGACGACGTTGAAGCCCCAGCTCCTCATCCTCTCGAAGTTCTCCTCGGAGTGTCCGAACCAGCCGAACTCCATGCCCATGTAGTTCGCGCCCCTGAGAAGCACGTAGTTTCCGTCCTCATCGATTATCGACCTGCCGCACGCTCTTAGCCAAGGAAGCGTTTGAGCCTCAGAATTTTGGGAAGAGACGTTCAAGGTTGAACTGTTACCTAATAAAAGCAAGAGAATAATCATAGAAACTGCCCATCTCTTTAGCAACGGTTTTACTCCGCCAAAGTATTCATTTATGGTTAATACATAATAGAATTAAAAAATTTATAGGCATTCCCGATAAATTATGTGAGACATGCTTCGCATTTATTTACGTCCAATTGGACGATGAGGATGGTCGTTGGCTTCAACAGGAGGGCGCTGGGTTCTGGCGGGGACTCGGTTTCAGGAAGGAGGGCGTCCAGAGGGACAACTGCCTATGCGACGGCGAATACAGCGACTTCGTCATGATGAGCATCCTCGAAGACGAGTACAAATCTGAGAAACGGTCTCGGAAATAGGTGAGAATAAAAAAAGAACGATTCGCGAGTTGGCGTTATTCTGGATTGTTGGCTGAAGAGTCTTTTTACAGCTTTTTGACTGAGCAGCCCATGTAGTAGCGTATTTCGGTAATGTTTTCAACGATTGGACTGTCTGCGAACACGTGAATCACTGGGTATCGAGGGTCGCTTATCCAGTAGTCGTCTGGGTCGCATACGGCGTCTTCCCTGAATTGGACTCCGAACTGCGCGGCGAGCGGGTTCAGGGTCTTGGCTACGCCTTGGTGCTGGCTCATTTGCCACTCTCCCATGAGTAGCAACCCTCCGCCCCTGAGGACGAAGGTCACTATTGCGGCGACTTCACTCATAAGGAATCTTCTGTTGGGCGCGTTCAGCACGAGGACGTCACAGTCGCGCAGAGTCTTCAACGTTATCTGGCCAGCATTCTCGTCAACGGCGTATCCTTCCGCGCGGAGTTTTTCCGCGAGCTTGGAGTAACCGAGCCACGGGTCCTCGGAGTTTATGTCCTCCATCTCGTTGTGAGCGGAGTCAAACAGAACACGGTGACTGCTCATCTCAGCGCCTGCTAGCCAGTCAATGATTCTTAAGCCAAGCTCGCCGTTTTCTGATTCGTTAATCAGCACGTTCGAAAGGAATCCTTCATCACCAACGGCTATGACTCGGCCTAAAAAATAGTTTACCGCAACCATGACGCATGGACTGGTTTTTTCTCCTGAGTCTTTCGCCCAATCCCCGTCCACGTCTGACCAGCTGTTCACGCCTCCCCACGCCAACTCCTTAGCAAGGTAAAAGTTCTTCGCTGGGAACCCACAGGCAGCTGCCATAGAAATTTGAGGTGATGATGCGAGTAAAAATAATAAGAGCGGAACGATGAGATAATGATCTCTCATCAAGTAAGAGCCCCATTCTTCTACTTCTATCATGTATTATAAAAGCCTTGGCACGTCTGCCTAAAAAGATTTTTTAAAAGGTGGAGGCATAAGAATCGAGTATGGTTTCCTCGGGAACGAAAATTTCAGAGAGCATCGCGGGCATGCACGTCATAGACACGCATGAACACACATATCCTGGCGAGCTTGTCGCTGACAAGAACCCTTCTATCGCGGACATCCTCGAAGGCTCATACGTCTTCTGGGTAGCTAAACCTCCTGCCAGAAAGGACGACCTTAAAAGTCTGGTAAAAAACATCAAGGAAATTTCTGGAAGCACCTTTTATAAAGCGTGCAGCATCGCAGTTAAGGAAATTTATGGTGTCAGCATTGACCCTCCCACGGAAGAGGCATTTGTAAAAGCATCCAAACGGGTGAACGAAGCATATCGGGATAAGGGCTGGGTCAGTAAAGTATTCAAAAAGTCTCTGATCGACAGGGCACTCTGGGACCCATACTGGGACATCTGGGGAGGAAGCTTCGACCCTGAACTCTTCAAACGCGTTTTCAGAATCAACTCGCTGCTATACGGATACGATAGAGAAGCCAAGGACCATAACGGGAACAGCCCCTACGTCTTTGAGAAGCATCTGAACCTGAAGGTCGAAACCTTCGAGGACTACATGAACCTCGTTGACAAGGCTCTCGAACAAGCCAAGAGAAGAGGCGACGTTGCCCTTAAGTCCGCTTTGGCGTACGACAGGCCATTATTGTTTGATGAAGTGGAAAAGTCTATGGCAAAAAGGGTCTTCGACAAGAAGGGGGCAGACGTAACTCCTAAAGATAGCAAATTGTTCGGGGATTACGTTTTCCACCATATCCTAGAAAAGGCGGATAAGATGGGGTCTCCTGTTCAGTTTCACACGGGTTTAGCCTTGATAGAAGGCTCGAATCCGATGAACGTGGTCAACCTTGTGCGAAAATATAGCGGAGTCAACTTCATGCTTTTCCACGGCGGGTACCCCTGGATAAGGGAGACCGCGGCGATAGCTCTGAGCTTCCCAAACGTCTACATGGACCTCTGTTGGCTGCCAGCAATTTCACCGTCCGCCTGCAGGCTTCTGCTGAGGGAGGTTATCGAGCTCGGACTCTCAAGCCGCGTCACGTGGGGAGGAGACTGCTGGGCACCTGAGGGAACTTATGGCGCTTTGAAAGTCTTCAAGAGCCTTCTGTCCGAGGTTCTGCGGGAGATGGTTGACAAAAGTTATCTTAGAACCGATGAAGCCTTGGAAATAGCCTCTAAAATCCTAAGCGAAAATGCCATCCGAATCTTTAACCTATAATATGCATGCTTAAGAATGGCAATTTGGTTTTTATGTAATCGTGGCTTCCATTAGGGTTACAGGTTGGAGGAAAAGTTTTGAAATACGGCTTTCGAAACGAATTGGATTTATCAAAGATACCTAAGCAAGTTTGGGCCTTCTATCACCCCTTTTACGGTACGCCAAGCGGTCCAACTGGCTCTTGGATGGGATGGAACAGCCCACTTTCCTTTGGTCTGGGTGCGGGGCATGAAGAGAAGCTGGATCCCTCATTAATAGAAAAACTGAGGATTATTGCGCGTCATGATCCTGAACGCTTCATCGGCCCGGGAAAACGGCGGGACGTGTACTGCATCAACTACCCAGCCCTTGAGCTTTACGACACCGAGGACAAAGGCATCCTGAAGAAGCACATTGAATGGGCAGCTGAGGCAGGCATCGACGGCTTCCTCATCGACTGGTTCGCGGAGCCCGGCAAGGAGGACAAATCCCACGCTGACAAGTCCATGAGGGCGATGCTTGAACTGATTGAGAAGATGGATGTTGATCTGCGAATTTCTGTATTATACGACGCGTATTGTTGGGGACGTTACCCTGTAGATGCCATCATCAATCAGCTGAAGTACCTATATGACACTTATCATGAGTCTGGAGGATGGGGGAGAATCGACGGCGAATTCGCCATTTTCACTTATGCCACGTTGATGTCCCATCTACCTTCCGATTGGCTGAGGATTCGGAGTACCCTCCACGAAGATGGCTACAAGATGGCAATAATCGCAGGCGAAGCCTTTGACGGTTACCCCAAAAAGGCGCCCGAAGTTCTCAATCCTGAATGCTGCGAACTATTCGAGGGCATACAGTACTACAACGTTGGCGTCATAGAAGACTGGACCGAAGAAGGCATCAGAAGATGGTTTTCGCCAGCGAAGGATTATACCAAAAAGAATGGTCGGTTCCTCGCCTTGCCCGTCATGCCCGGGTTCGACGGCCGAGTGTGCCACCACCCTGGAAGAGTGGTTCCCAGACAGAAAGGCGAATTCTACAGAATGTCTTGGCGAGTCGCGAAGGAGTACAACCCAAACTGGATACTGATCTGCTCGTGGAACGAATGGGGCGAATCGACCATCATCGAACCCAGTCTGGAATACGGCAAAGAATACCTTAAATTGACAAGAGAGCTTGCTAGCAATTTCAAGAAACCCTAGTCCACCCTGAATGTAACCATTCATTTTATTTTAACTATTTTTTCATTTTTTTGTGATGCAAAACCTCATATTCCGTATTATTCAAATCGATATTCATAACCAAAATTATGCACTGTTAATTTGGTGTGAAAAAATGGCTCTGAATCACTCAGACGTTGTTCTAATGAACGACGCAGAACCAGAAGTTTATAACGCTTACGGCGCGACTGTGGTGGCTTGGGGAGGAGGACCCACAGATGACAACCAAGTTGACATGTGGGCAAAACGAATCCAAAGCGACCGTGAAAAAGGGGTCCGGCATGCTTGCAGCAACGCGTGGATGCTTACGGCTACGGCTGAAACCCTAGCTAAAGACCCAGGCCTAAGGCAAGCAATATGCTTGGACCCGTTTCTTGATCCCATCGTCCCACCTTGGCTTTGGGACTTCGTTTACAAGGAAGTTCCATCATATTGGGGGTGCACAAACAACCCCCGGTTCCGCGAACACCTCCGAAACAGGATAATCTTGGCTGCAATGGCTGGGGCTGACGGCTTGCACTTGGACGACCACGTTGGTGCTGCTGGTACAGTCCAACATGGAGGATGCTACTGCGACTTTTGCGTAGCAGGTTTCCGCGCATACCTGAAGAATGTGTTTTCACCGATGGAATTAAGAGAAAAGGGAATAGACGACATCGGTTCATTCAACTATCTCGAGTTTGTACGAAGGTTCACAAGTAGTCGACAGGGATTTGTCGACGCCTTGAAACAGGGAGAGATTCCCCTCTCCGAGGAATTCCAAACCTTTCAACTTAAAGCAGCTGCTGCCTTGGTCAGGGAACTTGCGTACATATTCAAAAAAATGCGTGGCGATTCCGTGCCCGTCAGCGCAAACTCGTTTGAGCTTCAGCCATCGCAAATAGTTGATTCTGAGTATTTGGACTACTTTGTTGCAGAGGTTCACCATCACCTGCAACTCATTCGACATCAAGCTCAATCAACGTCAATTGAAACAATTAGAGAGTGGAAAATCCCCGCTTCATTAATATTCGTTTACAAACTTGCTGACGCCCTAAACAAACCCTTGGCTGCAACAGCCTCCGGCTGGGATTGGGCATACGTTAAGGAGAAAAAACTGACTGGTCTAGTCAAACTGTGGATTGCACTTTCCTACGCTTTCGGGCACCGTTTAATGGTGCCACATCACCAGTGGTGCTACACTCCAGAAAAGGGAACACACTGGTACGATGGTCCCACAGAAGAATATGCGCCGCTTTACCAGTTTGTCAGGCGTAACAAAGAATTCTTTGATGGATACGAAGCAATAGCACAGGTCGGAGTCGTGTACAGTAACCTCGCCGTCCGTCGAAATTTCCGCACCGTCCATGATGTTTGTCTTGGTCTGACAAACGCCAACATACCTTTCGGCGTAATTGCTGCAGGAGATGACTGGCTTAACCACACAATAACGAGGAGGGAACTGTCCAAGTTTGAAATAGTTGCGGTTCCTGAACCTTCAATGCTCGAAGGGAAGCAGAAGCGCCTCATAGAAGCATGGAAAAGGGACAGACGCGCAATATCCCTGAAAAACGAGAAAGACATGCTTGGTCACATTGAGCCCATAGTGTCTCTACGAAATGCGAGTAAAGTCTGGGCACTTCCCAGAAGGATAAAGCAGCATGACGCACCCATCGTCTGCCATCTCGTCAACTGGAGCTACGACATCACAAAAGACAAAATGACGCCACAAAAAAATATTGACTTATGTCTGAGCAGCAAGCTTTTTGATGGTCAGAAAATACGAAAAATAACGCTTATCGACTTTCATAATGAGTCGACATCTCTACAATACGAAATTATTCCGAATGGTGTTCAGGTCGTCATCCCGGAGGTTCACCTCTGGAGCATACTAATATTGTCGCTGACTTGAACATGCGCCAATTTAAGGCTAGATTCTATATGGACCACCAAGTTCCAGGTTTGATTTCTTTGATGTTGAAATTCCGTTGGTCAGGCGGTAGCGAATTGAGCAGTTCCTGAGCCTTCTTCCCGATTGCTTTCGCTGCGAGCTCGCAGTTTCGTTCCCCCACGGCGGGGCTTGCGTACTCCCTAGGGTCGAGTCCCCCTATTCCGTGGGGCGGCTTCATGTCCAAGTTCATGGGTCCGGTGCCCAGCTCGGACATATCGACAAGCTCGGGATAGAAGAACATCATGTTCGAGGTTTCCCACTTTGCAGCGTGGTCAGTGCTGGACTCTTCGCCCATGCTCAGGGTCACCTCCCACAGGCCTACGCCCCTGACTGTGCCGTCCTTCACCACCGGCTCCAGCGCCTTGTCAATCATCGCAATCTGCTCCTTCATGTTGTGACCCGACACCCCTATGATTACCCGAAAACCCGTCTTCTTTAACTTGTCAAAAAGCTCGCTGAGCACGGGGACAAGGTGGTCCTGGTTGAAGAAAGAGTGGAACCATATTGGAGGGTACACCACGCCGCCGAACTGTTCAGCGCACTTGACTAGAATGGCGTGAGCCTTCAAAGCGTCGTTTCCAAGCGGGAGGTGCCTGCCATGCCACTCAATCAAGCCGAAAGGCACGTAAACGACCGGGAATTTCATTCCCCTCGCCTCCAGCTGGCCTGGTCGCATATACTGCATCTGGACATCCATGGGTAGTTTGTTTTTCATATTCAATACCTCTCTTCGACTCTGATTTTGTCCTCTAGACTATATGGAATTTGCTCTTGCTACCAATTTTGAGGCTTTTTTCATTTTGTATCGAGTGAGAAGCTTAATTTTGAACCGTAAAACGTCGATGAAACAATGCGCCAGACATAGAACAATGTTTGTTTTTTTCTCATCCTACCGTTGTTTTCCAGGAACTGAATCCTCTCTTTTCTATGGCGTCGGCAATTTTTTTCTGTGAGCTCTCATCTTTTGCTAAGCATAGTACCAAGCCTCCTCTGCCGGTCCCCGTCAGCTTTGCGCCGACCGCCCCGTTTTTCAGGGCGATTCCGACCAGTTTGTCGTTGCTTTCTCCCGAGACTTTAATCTGCTGCAATAGTTTATGGTTCTGGTTCATTAATTCGCCGACGGTGACAATGTCCCCTTTGAGCAAGGCTTTTTTGGCTTTTTCCGCCAGTTTCTTGTAGTCATCGAATATTTTTTGGGTTTTTTCAGGATTTTCCTCTTTTAGCCGCTTGACGTCGTTGACGACCTCTGTCGTCGAAGATGTTATCCCCGTGTTCGCTAGGACTATGGGCATCTCTTTTGGAGAATGCAGGAGCTCCATGATGTTCTTTTCGCCACTCACGCCTTTTACGAACCAAATTAAACCGCCATATGTGGAGGCTGTATTGTCTATGCCGGAGGGGGTCCCATGATATGCCTTCTCCCCCTCGTACGCTGCTTCGTTGACCTTTTCGTCGTCCAATCCGAGACTAAAAGTGTCATTAAGAGCTCGAGCCAAGGAAGTACTCTGAGCAGCAGAAGCTCCGACCCCGCTTGCTGCAGTCAGGTCTCCAGCGAAGGTTATTTCGAGCCTCTGGTTTTTAGTGTCCACCTTCAAATGGTTGATTACGTTAGCCACTGACTGCATTGCGTCTTTGTATTTCTGTTCCTTGTAGCCGGGGGTGGCGGGTCTTTGGTCGCTGACTGTCCACCCGCTTCCCTTGACCACTTTGACTTCTGCGGTCGTGTAGGCTCCCAGCGCTGACGCGATAGAGGGCAGCCCGTAGACGACGAAGTGCTCCCCGAACAGGATCGTCTTCCCGTAGCCCTTCCCAGCGCCCATTTACTTGACCTCCACGGTGCCCTCTGAGCCGTCGACGACCATTCTCTGCCCAGTCTTGATTTGGCTGACGTCGATCTTGTCCACGCACGGGATTTCGCTGATTATGCAGCCCACCGCGATGATCGTGTCGATCTGCTTGTTCACTATCGCCGCCGGGGCATTTCCGTTCTTCTTCATCCTGTACATCGTGTATGAACCCACCGTGGAGCCTTTACCAGTTGGGAACACCAGAACCTTTCCAGCTACTGATTGTCCTTCGAGCTCGTGCCCGACCTCGACGACCTTGCCGGTGTCGGGGTCGACGCCGCCGTAGAACGAGATTCCGTCCTTGGTCACGATTGCCTCTCCTTTGGCAACGCCTTTGTAGATTTTTCGTCCTTTCAGCTTCATTTCGTCGCCTCCTCAATGCACTCCTCGACCGAACCAATCTTCACCTTGAACTTGTTCGTCGAACGAGCGTAATAGCACGCCTTGCCAGAATCCGTCACCATGCCCTTAAAGCGTCCCTTAATCGGAGCCACGACGCAGCACGTGTCAGCCGCGAACTTCACCCCGGCGTCCTCGATAATCTTGGAGTAGCCAGCTTCGTCAGCGATTCTCTTCGTGGGACGAGCTGTCGTAATCCAGAACTCCTTCTTCACCTTCTTCCCCTTCAATAAAGCCGCGATTTTGGTAATCTCGTTAATTGAGGCGTGTGGGCATCCGACGCTGACGAAGTCTATCTCGATGCCAGCGTCTGCAAGGTTAGAACGGGCTTCCTCTAGCTCTTTTCTGCCGACTTCAAAGGCGTCACCATTTGGCTTCGGATACTTGTTGTACTCGGGGGTGATGCCTTCCATGTGGAATAGTGCTACACCACCGTATGTTGCGACGGAGGCGCAGAACGACTTGAGCTCGTCGACCGTAGCAGCGGGAACTCCCATGATGTAGGGAACCTTTTTTCCCACCTCGATGAGTTTATCACCGACCACTTTTCCTAATACACCGAATTCGTCGGTGCCTTTGATCTGAGCGTTGACTTTGAAGGAAATTTGTCCGCAACGGTTTTCGTCCAAGTGGTAACCATATTTTGGCGTCTTCCCCGTCAGGGCTGAAGCCAGCGCGCTTGGTCCTCCCTCGCGGTTGGTTCGGGCTCCCAGAACGGAGTTCGCGTAGCACACGGCGCTGCTTTCGGCCCACGCGATGTGCTGCCCGTAGTGCGGGACGTTCCCGATGAAGTACGGCGTGCACGAGCACGTTGTGATGATGCCCATTCTAGCGAAGGCGTCAATCACTCGGTTCTGGTTCTTGGCAAAATCCTCCTTTATTCCCAACGCCTGCCAGTTCTCGCGGTCCATGCCTGCTGGGTTCAGGGTCGTCAGGACTCTGACTTTTCCGTCTTCCGCCATCTCGCTGAGGAATTCCAGTCCTGCCTCGCCGAGGTTCGCGTAGGAGACCCCTGCGATCTGGACGCCGTGGACGCCAACCATGCATTCGGCGTCGAAGATTTCGCCCAGCGTGGTCAGTATCTCCATCGACTTCCGGGCTGCCTTTCCGTGCTTGCCGTCTAGCATCTCTTGCTCTTCGGATGCGAGCTTCATTTTGTTCCAGTCCTCGTTTTTTAGAAGTATTTCTTGATGTCTACTTTAGGGAACTGCGCGACGTTGAAGTCCTTCCCCTTGGCTACGAGCGGCTTGGTCAGGTCGAACCCGACCTTCGTGGTCATGTGCGTTTCCGGCTCGGCGCTGGGGTCAAGGCTGCTTCCTCGTTCCTTGGCTTTAACGACCATCCGGGTGTCTCCCTGGAAGCGGGTCGCCATCGCCCACTCTACCGAAAGCGGATTGTAGATGTCGATGTCCTTGTCCACGACGAAGACGTGCTTGCAGCTCCCGTGCCCGGCGAAGCCTCCCTCAATCGCCTTCCTGCCGTCCTCCTCCGACTTCTTGTCAATCTGGATGACCGCGTGCAGCCAAGAGCACCCGCCGGGGCTCACGTTCACGTCTAGGCACTTCACGCCTTTTTCGGTCACTTTCTTGAATATCGTGGGCTCGCGGGGCATCCCCATTAGGACCTTGTGCTCGAGCGCGCCTGGTAGTAAGGCCTGCCATATTGCGTTCTTTCTGTGGGTGATCTTTTTGACCTCGAAAACTGACTCCTCGCGGACCACGTCGTACGTTTCCGTCAAGTCGACGAAGGGGCCCTCGGAGTGCCTTTCCGCATTATAGACGCGTCCCTCCAAGACAAATTCTGCGTCTGCGGGGACCATGAGGTCGTTCGAGAACGCCTTAACGACATTGAACGGTTCCAGCGCGTTCGCTATCTGCAGCTCATCGACCCCGATTTCTACGGAGGTCGCCCCGGCAATCAGGACGTTAGGCGCATTCCCGACGCAGAAGGCTACGTCTAGCTCGCCGTTTTTTTCCAGGAACTGGTGGAAATGGCGGCCCTTGACCACTCTCACCGCGAACTTGTCTTTAGAGAACTGCATCGCGCGGTGGAAATCCAGGTTCTGCCCGTACTCGGGGTCTCTGGTGACGACGACCGCGGAGCTGACGTAGTTTCCGCCGTCTCTTTCGCAGTGAAACAGAATCGGCAGCTTGTCCAAGTCCACGCTTGACTCGACGACTTCCTGGCATGGAGCCTTGGTTGTCACTTCGGGTTCCGAGCGTTCAGAAATAGCCTTAGAAAGCATCGGGATGAGGTCCGCCGGGGTCTTTCCGAAGTATCCTGCTATCACATCCTTGGTGCAGAACAGGTTGCCTGCGACCCGATATTCCGATTCCCTGACGTGGTTGAACAGCACCGGGGTCGGCTCGATCGCCTTCATGATTCCTGAGATTTCGAGCTTCTTCGAAACGGGCACGTCAACCTCTTTGAGAATGCCATTCTTCTCTATCTTTTCTAAGTATTCTCTGAATCCCATAATTTTCATCCCAGCATCTGCTTTTCTTAATACGCTGGGTGAACATAAAAAAGTATTGCGTTATTCGAAAAATTCTGTAAATCACCAGTTTCTACTAGTCAGAAATGAATGTTTCACTAAGTGAGAATAGAGGTGTATTTTCCGTACTTCTTAATCGCCTTAGCAAGTGCCAGAACGTTGGCTACGGGCACGTCGGGGGGCACGTTGTGCGTCGGGGACAGTATCAGACCGCCGTTGTGTCCGCACGTTTCGATTCTGGTGATGACCTCTTTTTCGACATCTTCCGGCGACCCGAAGGGGAGGGTCCTTTGGATGTCGATCGTGCCGAACAGGCAAAGCTCGTTGCCGTACTTTTCCTTCACCCAGCTCGGATCAATCGCCAAGGGCTGGACGGGGTTCAATACCGTTATTCCTATTTCTACCAAGTCGTCAAGAATGCCAGTTGGGTTGCCGTCGCAGTGCAGGAAAACTGGGATGCCCTTTTTCCTCGCAACATCCGCGATTTCCGCCAGTCTGGGCTTGATGAACTTCCTCCACACGTTCGGCGACATCAGCATACCCCTCTGGTCCGAGTAGTCGTCCCCAATCCAATAAATGTCAATGGGCTTCTCGACTATGCGTCTGGCCAGATCAACGTTATACCTAGTTATTTTGTCAAGCAACCTCTCCGCAAAGGAGGGATTAGCGTAGAAGTCGGTTAGGCTCTGGGTGAACCCCCTGAGCGTCCAGTACCTTTCGAAAAGGGTGTAGTGGAAGCCCGACATAACTGCGTACTCGTCCCCATACTTCCTGATGGTACTGTCTACCGGGTCAAGCAGCAGGCTGTTCGGGTCTGGAAACTCGTAGTCCTCAAGGTCTTCAGTGTTCGAACGCATTAAAGGATGTTTAATTGGACGTTCGGAGAAGCCGTGGAATTTCATGAAGGTCACGCCGAAATGGTCCTGGTACGATCCGTCGGGTAGCTGTTTGGGGAATCCTCTTGGAGGGCTCGGGTCTGAAATTATCAGGTCGAAATCGAGCTTCCTGTAAAGTTCTGGAAAATCTGGATCGACAGGTTCGTGCGGTACACTAAAGTGGTCGCAAAGTTTTTCGTGCAGGGAAGGGGCGAACCCGAAGTACGCGCACCAGGGAACCCTGTCCGGCTCTTCCATGCTGACTGACGCTATGACCCTTTCCTTGTGGTTCATCGTTCATGCCGCCTTCTTCCTGAATAATTCTGCCTGAAAGAGCTTTTATGCATTAAGAAGTCTTCATGCGTCTACGTTTATGTTTGGTGCGAGGGTGGGACTTGGACTCTATGAATTCTGGTGTTGTCGCCATTTACTTCCGCAAATCCCCTTTTTTGGTTTTCTTCAGTTTCGAAGTTTCTTTGTACTTTTTGGGTGGAGATGGGTTGATCGACGATTTGGTGAGGGGGGTTTTTGGTGACTAAGGTTCGGAAGAGTATCGTATTCCAGAGCTGCGAAACTGTTGTCGGAATCCTCGTTGAGCAAGGATACTCGTTCGTGCCCATCTTCGACCTTGAGTATCTGCTGAAACGGAATGTCAGTGCCGATCCGAGAACCATTAGGGCGTACAAGAGCCACTTTGTTGAGTTCAATTTTCTGAAGCCGGCCAAGCAAGGATACGAAATATTGAAGGACTGGGTTCCCGTTCAGAAATGGCCCCAAAAAAGCATCGGGATCAGGTCCGCTGGCATCTTTCCGAAATACCCAGCAATCACGTCTTAAATACAGAATAGGTTTCCCGTAACCCGATATTCGGACTCCTTAACGTGGTTGAACAGCACTGGGATCGGTTCAATTGCCTTCATGATTCCTGAGATTTCGAGTTTCTTCGAGACTGGAACGTTTACTTTCTTGAGAAGACCTTTTTTTATCGATTTTTTCTATATATTCTCTGAATCCCTATAGAATTTCATCTCTGTTTTTCATATATCATAATAAATTGGGCGTGCATAAAAAATATTGCGTATAACAGGAAATACGTTTTCTCACATCAATTTAAATGAAAATGACTACATGACTGAAGGCAGACGCGGACCTGATTGTATTTTCCTTATCATTTTCATCGTTTTAGCAGCGTCTTCGAAGTTTGTTATGGGCTGATTGTCCTTTTTTATGCAGTCGATGAAGTTGCGGTTAATTTGAAAGGAACCGTCGAGGTGCGTTTGTGGCGCATTATTCCCAATTATTTCCTCGTTTTTGACGGTTTTTACCTCCTGATAAGGCTGATTTTCCTTCAGGATCATGTAATAATCCATTCCGCTTATCCCCGGAATGTTGCCGTATGCCGAGATACCTTTGGAGTGCATCTCGAAGTTCAAGACCCGTCCGCCCGAAGTTCTATTGCTGGTGAGGATGCCAACTCCCCCGCTCTCGAATTCTAGTGCTGCGGTGTAGAAGTTCAAATAATCCTTTATGTTATTGTATAGTTGTCCGCTTAGGCTTCGAACCTTCCTGACGTCTCCGCCGATCCAACGCAGCAAGTCCACCATATGGACAACGTCGTTGGTGAGGCTGTCATAATCGCCTTTCCACTCACCATGCTTGTGGAACGTTGCCATGCAATAGAGGATTTTTCCTCTCTCCTCCACGATTTTTTTGGCTTCAACGACGCAGGGATGGAAGCGTCTTTGGAAACCCACCGCAGTCTTGCAGTCGTTCTCTTTGGCAAGTTTAGCCCATTTCAACGTTTCTTTAACATCGGTGCCCGGCGGCTTCTCGACAAACACGTTTTTGCTCCGCTTGAGAGAATAAGTTACTAATGGATCCAAAAACGTCGGTTGCATGATAATATATACTGCGTCAAAATCCATCTTCTTAAGCATCAATTTGTAGTCCGCGTATCGCTCCCTGATTCCATACTTGTCCGCGGTGAACCTCAGCCTCTCCTCGTTCAAATCGCATATAGCTGATATTTCGACATCGCTCATTTCAGCGAGAGAAGCGTAATGCGTTTGCGCACGACCGCCTGCCCCAATCATCCCAATTTTCATCTTGTCCATTTACATGCCATCTCACGAAGGAACATAGTTGAGTATTAGAAAACCATCCCCCTAAACAAGCTTGCTATTCGATGTGACCCAATCAAACTGGAAGTACAATTTCATTGAAGACCTTGTCGAGGAAATCCTTCCTAGATTCGGGCATAAATCATCAATTATCTCATTTTTATGCAGCACCAAAGTTTTAATTACTTACCTTATTGACATTGTTGAACGGATGGAAAATGACGAAAAATCTCATTGAGGACGCTGATTCTTGGAGCTCATCGTCGCCAAATCCATCGCTTGCACCTAAATTCCGAGTTGAGAAGACCAAGTCTGGTGGAGATGTCCTCGTTATTGCTGGAGGTGGGAACCCGTACTGTTTCGGCAGATGGACGAGGCACATTCCAGTAGAAGGCGGTAAAATCTACAGATATAGAGTGCGTTTTCAATATAGCGGGGTTGAAGACGTAAACCTCAACATTTTAAATATGCTAACCTGGAGGGTGGGAGATAAACCTGAGACTCAGTGCCCTCAAGAGTACATAGAACACCTCTACAAGGAAAAAGACTACGTGATTGGTGAACAGGTTTTCACAGCAAAAAAAGAAGCTGATGGGGTGGATTTGGGTCTTCTTTTACGCTTCGCTGCAGAAGGTGAGGTTAGGTGGAACCTGGTAGAATTCTTTGAAGACGAGCCTCCGAAACCAAGAAATGTCACTGTAGCAACCATGCGGGGAAGACCAAGTCAGCCCAGCACAAATAAAAATATTCTGGGGTATTGGGCTGAACTGATAAACCTTGCGGCATCGCATAAACCTGACTTGATTTGCCTTCCAGAAGCAATGAACACGAATCCGAACGCCCAAGCCTCACCCCGTGAAGTGGCTGAACCTATACCTAGTCCAACATATGAAATGCTGAGAGAAAAAGCCAAAAAATATGGAACATATGTCTGCGGATGCTTTATCGAGCGAGACGGAAAACTTGTCTTCGACACCGCAGTGCTCATAGACAGAAAGGGGAACCTGCTTGGAAAATACCGTAAGGTTCACCCCTACTGGCCGGAAGAGCTTCAAGGGTGCAGTCCGGGGGATGACCTTCCAGTCTTCAGGACAGATTTCGGTGTAGTGGGAATCATCATCTGTTACGACAGCTGGTATGCTGAGACAACTAGGCTACTCGCGCTCAAGGGCGCGGAAATCATCCTTTTCCCCAACGCTGGATATGAAAGGAAATTGTTACCTGCCAGAGCCATCGACAATAACGTCTACTTCGTAGTGGCCTCCTTATTCAGCAACGCGGTAATCATGGACACGCTTGGAGAAGCCTTGGCTGAAACCAGTTCAGACGGCATTGTGTCAGCGAAAATTGACCTGAACAGTAAACCCACACCTCACCCTAATGCTGGGGGAACCTTGAACGCCAGCCCCGGGGGAAGGCGAGGAACGCGGAATTCTCTTTCCCTGAAGTTGTACCAGGAGATTCTGGAGGAAGTTGCCCGATGGGAAACAAAACGCGACAACTAACCAGCTAATAGACTCTTGTTAGCCAACTTTTTCGTAAATAATTATAAAGTGAGTCCTTTAATCGAGAAACCCAGACCCACAGGCTCCAGAGAGTCTGTTCGGACGATTCCGTTTTTTACCTCGAAGAGGCTTCTATGCCTGTTCTGGACCTCCTGATAAGCGAAGGGCAAGTATTGCCTGGCATTGTATTCGAACCCTTTCACTGGCTTTGTACGGCTGGCTAGACTCGCGGAATGCACTAACGCTAAGCCTGGGCATGTAAGGTCTTGTATCGAGTACGGAATTCGTTTATGCTCCATCTTCGCGATGTGTATGAGACTAGAGGAATGCCATTTACAGGCCTTTATGGCGACCCCTGACCATTCAAGGTTGAGTGCCAAGTTAAAAGTTTTAAAATCCGTTACACCCTCGTCGGCAAGCACAGGCTTAATTTTCGCCACCTCCTTCATGGAGAACTTGTGATTAACGAGTTCTCTTTCAGTAGGCTGCTCTAGATAGAGAAGATGATTGAACGCTGTCGGTGAGGTTTTTCTCAACTTCCTCAAGTATTCCAGGGTCGCGTCTGGGTTCAGGTTCATCTCATTAGCGTCCGACGTGAGGTAAAACTCTTCTTTTCCCCTTTTCTTGAGGGTTTCCTGAGCTATCTCGGCGACGCGCTTCGTTCTCTGGGCGTCCCAATTTATGTTGGTGCCGCTCAATTTTACTTTTAGGCAGAAGACGCCGTCGCGCTCAATCCATTCCTCCAAGCTAACGGGCAACCCGTCACTTGGGTCGCTTGCGTCAACCTCGTTCCTCGTCAACTTGTCTAAGGCGCCGACTAAATGGAAGATTGGAAGTTCCTTCACGTATCTCGGCCTAAGGTAGTCTGAGATGTATCTGCTCCGAAATTCTCCCCCCAAATAGAAGCTGAGGTCGTGCTCCATGAACTTCGGGCCGTAACCATCGTAGGAGCAGATTCCATTCACGCGCCCAAAAGCGTCGTGCAACGCGGCGTCTATGGGAGAAGTGGCTACTAGAATACCTAAAACAGGCATGTTGACCTTAAGGCCGACCTCTTTATCAACTTCCTCTGCAATCCTAAAAATCTCTTTCTTTGCTCCCAACATTATGTCAATTGGATGCGCATATTTTTTGGATGACCTTTTTTCTAGGAATCGGCAAGCTTTTTCGCCTATCGCCATCATCGCCCTAAGCTTCTTTTCGTGAGGCACAGTGGAGTCTGGAAACGCCCATTGGTCCATGATGGGCATTGCTCCCATCCCGTCTGCCAAGATGCCTTTCCTGTTTTCAACCGTTGCCTTGACGACCATGGAAGTGGACTCGTTAACGACAACTTTACCAAATTTCAGGGGAACGCGGAATTTATCGCTCTTAAAAAAGGGGTCAAGCTTCAGAATCCTGATGTCCGAGTCCAGAACCAATCGTTTCATCCTCAATACTTAGGGTATTGCGCTTTTTTGGGAGGCTAATGAATGTCTTTGAGTATGGTTCTCAGGTATCCCAGGTCTTCTTTTGTCTGATTTATTAACTGCTGGAAGTCCAAGTCATCGTACTCGCTGTGAACCGAGACACAATTATCGTAACCAATCTCTTTTAGTCGTTTGAAGAGTTCGGGCCAAGGCACAATTTCCTCCTTTAAAGGCAGCATCTGACTCTTCCATTTCTTCACATTGTCATGTTCACTGGTTACTTTGAGCCAACGGTAATTTTTCACTGCAACAAGCCGTATGTAGGGGGTCAGCAGGTCGATAGCCATCTCCCAACCCTGAGCTCCTGCCTCCGCAAACATGTGCCCTGGGTCAATGTACGCGCCTACAATGTCAGGGTCACGGTCCTTCAGAAAAGCATATAGCAGTGCCGGACTGGCGCTCATGAATGCCCCAGCGTGGTTGTGAATGGTCGCGGTGACGCCGTAGTTCTCGCTAAGGTGGCAGATTGCGTCAATCTTCCTGTTTATTTCATCAATCTGGTCTTTTATTTTGCCGAAGCCGTCGTACCTCCAGTAGCCGAGCTTGATGTATTCAATGCCGCATTGTGCAGCAGCTTTAAAAATCTCTTCGGCATGTTCTGTCTTCGCGTCGGTTATATTCGTCGTGATCATGGGAACGCATAAACCCCTAGACCTGATGACTTCGACCACTCGGGGCAATTTCTTTGAGACTTCTTCGGGGAGAACGTATCCCTCTTCGCGGACTGTGAGGTCGGCGCCTTCGAATCCCATCTCAGCAATGAAATCCGCCGCCTTTTCAACGGGCAAGTTTCCCTTGTTCTTCAGCATCTTCGTGAACATCAGAATCCTCATAATCTTTCCCAACTATTCAAAAGGGTGGCGTGCATAAAGCCTTTTTTATCCCTTAAGTCTAGAGTCATATCGCAGAATCCATTATGAGGAGACGTGGAATGCCTAAAAAGAGGGTATTATGCATCCCCACGATGGATCACCTGAAGTACGTGTTTGCTAAACCGACTTTCGACGCGTTGACACAAAACTTTGACGTGGAGTTTAACAATTTATCAAGGGATTTCACGTCAGACGAAGTGGCAACCCGAATCAAGGGGTTCGACGCACTAATCACTGGGTGGGGTTCCCCTGTTCTGACAGTAAAAGTCTTCAAAAATGCTGATAACCTGAGGATCATTGTTCACTCAGCTGGCTCAATAAAGTACATGCTTTCCAACGACGTCGTTCAAAGATTCGTGGTTCCAAAGAAGGTATGTGTTTGTAATGCTCCTACGGCTATTGCGTATAATGTTGCGGAAACAACCTTGGGCCTACTCATCATGATGAGTCACAGATTGATCGAGTATGCTGAAAATATCAGAGAGAAAGCGTTGTGGAGAGACCCAAGCATACCCAGGGAAATTAAAACGGTCAATGGCAGCACTATCGGAATTGTGGGAGCAAGCACCGTAGGGAAAGAAGTCATCCGCCTATTACGACCATTTGACGTAAGGATCTTGGTTTTCGACCCCTATCTCCCAGACTCAGAAGCAAAAAAGCTTCGCGTCAAAAAAACAAGCCTTGAAGACCTTTTCAGCCAGTCAGATTTTGTGACCATACATGCGCCACTGACTGACGAAACCTTTCACATAATAAATGAGCAGCTCCTGAAACTCCTACGCGACGGAGCTGTTCTGGTGAATACTTCTCGCGGTAAAGTAGTGGACCAAGAAGCACTCTTGAAAGAAGCCGAGACGGGGAGAATTCTCGTAGCCCTTGATGTCACTGACCCTGAGCCTTTGCCGCCTGAGTCCCCGTTCAGAGGACTTAGGAACGTCGTTATCACCCCCCACATTGCGGGCATGGGCGAATACGGGATAAAGAAGGTAGGCGAAGTGACGCTTCAGGCATTGGTCGACTTTTTCACTGGCAGAAAAGTCGAAAATGAGGTTAACCTGGAAAAATATTGTATTTTAGGTTAGAACCATCCCAAAAATCGCAGACATTGAGACTCACGGAGTTCAACAATCAGGGAACTATAACTTCGTATCTGATGTAAGAATTTGGTCCATCCGAAATGCAATCTTTTCAAGCGTACTTCTCGCCTGCACATCAAGTATTTTTATACAGTAGACCTGCTTTCTCTATTCATACAACCAATTATCAATCAATAGGGTTTAAAGGATCGTCCAGACTTCAATGTTCAACATACCGAGGAGAAACTTGAGAATTTAATTCAAGTGTTTTTTCAGAAAAGCCAACACTCGACTAAAAGCTGCAACGACCTGTGGATCCCTGAAGTCTCCATCAAAGCCATGACCGCCATTTTTGATTGTAATCAGTTCGTGCTCCACGCCGACCCGCGCAAGTTCGTTCGCCATCATCAGCGATTGGTCATACGGCACATCCGTGTCTCTGTCACCATGCAGAAGCAGCGTCGGCGGATAATCCTTCGTTACGTTCCGAACTGGGCAAAAATCATCGAAATAACTTAGTTCTGTCCTTGGATCATGCCCCGTCACCTCTTTGGGCCAAAGACCGTTCTGGCGGCAATAAAGGTAAAACCTGTTCCGATACGGTTGACTCGCGGCATCCGAGATTACTGGTCCTCCCACGAGTCCGTATGCCTCTTCTTTAGAAACAAGGGGCTGTCTGCGGTAAAAAGGGTCAGGCTTGCTGTACCAGTCTCCTACGATGTCCCCGTAGCCGTAGAACGAGACGAGCGCCTTTGGACGCGGGTCGACGCAGAATCCAGTCATCAGTGCCAGATATCCGCCGGCGGAGTGACCGATTACGGTAATACGGTCTGGGTCGAGGCTAAATCGCTGGGGACCTTCCTCGCGAACCCACCTGTATGCATCCTGAACGTCCTCAATGATCGCCTTCAGTTTGGCTTCCGGAGCCAAGCGGTAATCGATTGAAACCAGAACGTATCCTGCCGCGACGTATAATTTGACCTTTTCGGGGTTGATGTTCCCCCTATGCCCCGTGATCAATGCGCCACCATGCACGTGCATTATTCCTGGTTGCGCAGGACTTGCTTTTTGACTAGGCATATAGGCGTCTGCTTTGATCTCGCATTCATCAACAATCTTGAAAGTGAAGCTTTTCTTCGCAATCAATATAGCATGCTTCCTAGCAGTTCATGTTCCGAAGTTGACTTCTTCCTAAGGTCCATATTTAAATAATACAGAGGGGTGGGACTTAAATCGTTCCAGATACGATTTCTACAACGGATTGGTGAAAGCGACGATGAGCACTGATGTGTGCTTCGAGGAGCTGCATCTGGGTCTCTGGCCCGACGTGGAACGCTTGTTCGGTCTGAAAGGCGCCTGCGCTGGGTGCTGGTGCATGTGGTGGCGTATTGAAAACAGTAAGAAATGGAACGAGACGAAGGGAACTCGGGCAAAGGAAGGCCTAAGAAACCTTGTACAAAGCGGTAAAGCCCACGGCGTCTTAGCCTTCGTTGGGAACGAGGCGGTTGGGTGGTGCGCCTTCGGGCCCCGCTGGGACTTTCCGAGGCTGGAGACCGTTCGCGCCTACAGACGAGACGACGTCGATGACGTTTGGTCGGTTGTCTGCTTCTTCGTTCACAGGAGGTGGCGGGGAAGGGGGCTGTCGCGGGGTCTCCTCAACGCCGCCGTCGATGCCATGAGGAAAAGAGGCGTTAAGACCGTCGAAGCGTACCCCGCGACCACGACGAAAGATGGCCGCAGAGCAAACCCATCAATGACGTACACTGGGCCACTAAAAATCTTTGAGGAACTTGGCTTCAGAACAGTTCAAGCCACTGACCCGCTGAAGCCGCTGGTAAGATTACAACTGTAGACTGTTTAATGTATATCATCTACATTTAAAAAGTCCAGATGCTCCTCTCCTTGTGCTTGGTGCAGAGTGGGACTACCTTACAATTTAAGGCGACGTGTCCTGTAATCATCCCTTCTAGGTTTTGTCTGCATCAGGTGTCAACCAAGAAGCATTTTTGGAAGACAGTATAATCGCCTAGACTTGAGTAGCACACAGCTTCTTTTATGACATAACGACTTGTTTATACCATTGGAAGTATGGAATGAGGAAATGAGAAAGAACGACGTCGTTTATATGTTCAAACTCTCGGATAATGGCACCCCATTTTCATACGATGAAGCGATGGCAGTTGCCTGCCTGCAGGGCATCATCAACAGGGATGCCCCAAGAGTTTACATCACCTCCGAGAGGAACACTCGGCCGCAATATTGGCTTGACCTGTTCTCTTCGAAGGGGGAATGGCTCAACAGAAAAAAGGTGAAGGCTCTATCGGACCTTGATGCTTTGGTGAAACTGGCTAGGCAGCGAGTAAAGGGCGCAATCATTTGGGACCCCGAGGTGCCAGCCAGCGTGAACGTGGCCACCATCATCGCGGGGGTCAAGGATGGCGTAGTTCTAAGTCCGGAGTTTGCGGAAGAACGCCTCGCAAGGTGGAATCTGAAAGTTTTACACGATTTGCGTGGTTCTTTTACTGGTTCGGAGTGCGGCAGCGCAAAGAACGATGCGTACCAGTGGGCGGTTCGCGAATATTTAGCAAAGGGGTTGTGCTCCTCCCATTTGATTTGCCTCTACGAGGACGCATTTCAAGTACGTAATTCCGGGAACATACGCTACGTCGTGACCCGTGACTGGGCGGTCAGGAACAGGGCTTTCGTTTTCGACCTTTCGCCGTGGGGAGACGAGAAGCCGGCGGACGATCTGAACCAGCCTTTGAGTGAGGATTTGCGAACTTATGGACTCATCTTGGAAGAGGTTCTGAGGCAGTCTAATGGAAGGCACATGACGGAGCTGGCGGGCTTTTTCTCCTTCTCAAAATACAGCAACGCGTTTGACCATAAAAGCATCCATGACCCGGTGCCGACCGAATGGGAGACCGTGTTTCTGATTTCGCCCTACAATTGTTATCAAAACACGGTTGCCCACGACTGTTACAACCAGTCATTCCACAGCCATTTCCCTTTCACAATTCTCAAGCAGCATCGCCCCAAGCCGAAGCCTAGGCTGGAGAGGAAAATCTATTTGTGTTTTCACATGAGCGACTACGACTCCGCGACGCCTCTCTACGATTTTCTACCCAAATATTGGGGCGACGACGACAGAGGCAAGGTACCCTTGGCGTGGGGGATCAATCCAAACCTCATCGAGACCTACCCGGACATAATTTCTTATTTCTACAAGACCGCAGCAGGGAACGACTACTTCGTCAGCGACGCCAGTGCCGCAGGATACTTCAACCCCAACCGCGTCCAGAAGCGGTACATCCCGCTGCTCATCAGGCACAACAGACACTTCTTTAAGCAGACCGACATGAGCATCGCGCCCATGGTTCTGGACTGGGACGAACCGACGGACGCGGTGAAGGACGCCTTCACTCACTTTTCCCCGGACGGGTTCGCCACGATAGTTCTGGATTTTCACGGAAATGGAGGCAAGGCGCCGAGACCCCACGTGTGGAGGGGGATGCCAGTCCTGGAAATGCTTAACACGGCGTGCCATGTCAGCGACCCGAAGCTCATTTCGGAGCTGGTCCACAAATCCATAAAGGAGGACTCTCCAGATACACCCCGCTTCTACTATTTCCGAATCGTTTGGGTGGGACCGAAAACCATCGTGGAAGCCGTTGAGTCGCTGCGTAAAGCTCATCCGGAATTGGATTTTAAAGTAGTTGACCTTTACACGTTTTTTGCGTTGTTTAAGAAGACATTTTCCTCTTCAGGAAATTGAAAGACGGAAAAAGATAGAAAAACAGTAAAAAAAACTATAAGTTCGTTGTAGTACCATGACACACGCGCACACACACAAATTCCTAAACTTTTTTGTGGAAAGACACGCAAAACAGTTTAGGCATTGTAACTCACGCACAAAACGCCAATAAAAATATTCTGGTCTTCTATTGTCTAATAGAACTAGATAAATGTCTGATGTAATCTTATTTTATATAACGCAACATCAGGATTTAGGTGAATATGTTTATGAGTAAACCTTGCGTGTACATACATAGAATAGGACAACTGTACAATGAGTACATGACTAGAACAAACGAAGAGTCTCTCAATAGCTTTGCCGAAGTCATAAGCGATGGACCGATGGTGGACAAGCCTTCCTCAGAGCATCTTGCAAAGGCTTTGAAGGGGGCGCATGCGATTATTTCTTTGAACGGTGTGGGAGCAGAGGACCTGACTGAGAGTTTGGTCCGCGATGCAGGCACAATAAAAGTCGCAGTTATAGCCCATTATTGGCTTGGGAGTCATAGTAGGGCATCTGCTGGCTGGCGTAACGCTGGAGTTACTGTTATAGACGCATCTGATGGCAACAACCGAGCTGTTGCAGAATGGACTTTGGGTGCAGCAATTACTGGAATGTATAGATTTGCAGAATTCGATAGAGCCATGAAGTCAGGCGTTTATTGGCCAGACAAGTCGGTGACTGACATGCTAGAAGGCAAAGTCTTGGGGATTGTAGGATTGGGAAGAGTCGGAAGAATTGTGGCGAGGTATTTTCGGGTCTTTGATATGAAGATCATAGGTTACGACGCTTATGTTCCAGACAATGATTTGCGGCTTATGGGAGTTGAGCCTGTTAGTTTGATGGACCTTTTGAGTCAGTCTGATATCATAACCTTTCACCTGCCATTAACCAATGAAACAGTAGGAATGATCGGCAGAAAAGAACTCCAAGCAATCAAAGATGGCTCGTTGGTGATAAATTCAGCCCGAGCTGCCATCATGGACAGCGAAGCATTCCGGGAGGAGCTCAAGAAGAAAAGGTTTAGGGCAGTCCTGGACGTTTTTGACCCTGAGCCACCGCCACTGGATGACGAAATCCGCAAGCTTGACAATGTCGTCATGACCCCGCACATCGCTGGAGACTCCAAACAGATGCGGGCAGACTGTGGCAAGATAGCCATCCAAGCCTTAAAACAATACTTCTCTACATGACAAAAAAAATTGGCATGTAGTATTATTTTTTATTGAAAACAGTAAAATCACCTGTACTTCCTCGTGGACGCAGGCTTCGAGTACGTGTGCGATTTTGACGGAGCAAAAATCCTCAGGAAGCGCAAATACTGACGAAAACCACGTTGACAGCCTCTGGACAAACCCCTTATACTTTGTATATAAATGGTGCGGGGGGTGGGACTCGAACCCACGGAGGCCTACGCCAGAGGATCTTAAGTCCTCCCCCTTGTCCACCGGGGGCGCGTGTCTGTTCCCTGATTTTAGACCTGGCTCGGGTACCCCCGCCAAGCACCTTTTCTTCGGCGGCGTTGGACTTAAGTTTTTGCCTCCTACGTTCGGCGCATCTTCGCCGTTGGCTGTGACCACTCATCGGGATTCATTGTCTAGGTAAATCCTTTATTTCAGTAGCGCATAACATTCTGGTGAGATGAATTCCATGGAAAAAACAGCAGTTATAGGGTTCGTGGTTCTCGCAGCAGTGGCTGGTGTGGCAAGCTTCGCGTTCCTCACCACGTATATGAGCCTGAGCACGTTAAGGATTCAGTATGGCACGCTCAGCGACGAGTATGATGAGCTTTCAAGCGATTATGACGACCTTTCGGACGACTACGACGCGCTCCAAGCCGCCCACAGCAGCCTTCAGACAGACTACAACGCACTGCAGATGCAGTACAACGACCTCGACATAAACTACGACGACCTGACGAACGCGTACAACAGCTACGTGTCTGCATACCAGAGCATCGTATCGGACGTGAACCTTTACAGCTTCCACCCCTCCGAAGCTGAAAAAAGCCTCATAACCTGGGACGACCCGGACGTGGCGGACGTTGTTTGGGACATCACCCACGGCTGGTCGGACACTCTGGACTGGGACGAGTACTGGGCCGACGTCAAAGCAATGTACGACTGGGTCGTCAACAACATTGAGTATTCTTACGACCAGTATTATCCAATATTGCCCGACGACCCAAGAGACGGCGTGACCTTCTTCGACGAAGTGTGGCAGACTCCCGCGCAGACCCTGGAGCTCGGAGAGGGCGACTGCGAAGACATGGCCATCCTCCTGTGCTCTATGGTCCTGAACTACAACGACAACGATTACTGGGTCGAAGTCATCGCCATCACAGGGCACGCAGCGGTTTACCTTCCCGTCGTAAACGACCAAATCTGCATACTCGACCCAACGGGGCAATACTACACGAACAACGGGGCACCGTTCTTCGCGATTACCCAGAAGGACACGACGACCGAAGTGAACGCGTGGCTTCACCAGTGGGACGTCTGGGTGCCTGAGGACGCGCCTCACCAGATAGACTGGATCTTCTCGAACGACATCTGGCAAGAATTCAGCAGCAACATCGAGTTCATAAACTGGCTCAACGAGCGGGAATAAGCACTCACCGCCGCAGTCTCCCCTTTTTTCTGTTTCGGGATGAACGCGGTTCTCCATCGAAAACGCGGTGGACTGCGTGAGCGTAAAGCCTTTATATGATGACGCATATGCTAACTGGGTCGAAATTTTAGACCTCGGTGTCAGAAATGCCCCAGAAAACTTACGGCGAACTCCGTCCTCCTGAAAGGCTGCTTCTGGGCGCGGGACCCAGCAACGTTGACCCGCGCGTCTTGAAGGCCTTTGCCGCGCCTATTGTTGAGCACCTCGACCCCTACTTCATGGAGATCATGGACGAAACCGTCGAGCTCCTCAGGTACGCCTTCAAGACCAGAAATCACATCACGATGCCCATCTCTGGGACGGGCAGCGCGGGCATGGAGGCGGCCATCTGCAACCTTGTGGAGAGGGGAGACTCAGCCGTCGTCTGCGTGAACGGGTTCTTCGGCGGACGAATGAAGGAGATGGTCAAAAGGTGTGGCGGAACCCCCATAGTTGTGGAAGCCGAGTGGGGCAAACCCGTAACCAAGGAAGCCGTCGCCGACGCTTTGTCGGAATCCGACGCAAACGTGGTCACGATTGTGCACGCTGAAACCTCCACGGGCGTCCTACAGCCCCTGAAAGACATACTCAAGGTCACGCACGAACACGATGCCTTGTTAATCGCTGACGTTGTGACTTCGTTGGGGGGATGCGAGCTGAACGTGGACGAGCTCGGCGTGGACGTGTGCTACAGCGCCTCCCAGAAGTGCCTGAGCTGCGCCCCAGGGCTAGCCCCCATAACGGCAAGCGAAAAGGCCATGGAGCGCATAAGGAACCGCAAGACGCCGGTGCAGAGCTGGTACCTCGACCTCTCAACCATCGAGGAGTACTGGCTCGAGCACAACCGCGTGTACCACCACACCGCCCCGATTCTACTGATCTACGCCCTCAGAGAAGCGCTGAGGCTGCTTTACGAGGAGGGGCTCGAAAACAGGTGGCAGAGGCACGCGCTTAACGCCGCAGCCCTGAGAAGCGGTCTCGAAGCCATGGGACTCGAACTGCACGTCAAGGAGGCCAAGTATAGGTGCCCCACATTGACATCCGTCAAGGTCCCAAGTGGCGTCCAAGACAAGAACGTCAGAGGCACGCTGCGGGAACAGTTCAGCATCACTGTGGGCGGAGGACTCGGAGACCTAGCGGGAAAAGTCTGGCGCATCGGGCTCATGGGTATGAACGCCAACGAAAGAAGCGTCATCCTAGTCCTAGAAGCGCTCGAACGCGCCCTGAAGAAGGAAGGATACCCAGTCAACATGGGCTCAAGCATCGCAGCAGCAATAGAAACCTACACAACATAGAACCCTAAAACTCACAATCCAAAAAACATTCTGCCTTTTTTAAAATAATATTTTTTCATGATGGTGGGCCGGGCCAGACTTGAACTGGCGACCTCCTGCGTGTCAGGCAGGCGTCCTAACCAGGCTAGACGACCGGCCCCTGTTTTGTGAATTTTTGGAGTCTTAGCCTGTTCACGTAGTTTTAGCAGTTCCTCATATAAAATCTTTGGGAAACTGAATGGGTATGGGAATTGCTGGTGGCTTGTTTGCTTTTTCTGCTAGATTAGTCTGCGGGTCCAGCTGTTTTTTGGGTACAGGTCGTACAGCGGGGTCGCCGTTGAGTAGAACTGCTTTTCCCTCGTTCCCATGGCTATCTCCACGAATTCGGGGATGACCCTGTACACCATTGCTGGCGAGGGCTTCCCGTAGGTGAGCTCGGGGCAGAACGGGTCCACGTAGACGTAGAGCCTGCGCCCCTGATAGTCGTACGCCGCTTCGGAGGCTCTGCCGTACCTTGGGCTGTCCGAAATCTTGAACGGCCAGAGCTTGCAGGCGAGGGGTTTCATGTTCTGCAGTCCGCAGAAGCACACGTTGGTCGTGGCCGTGAGGAAGACGCATGAGCCGTCAGCCCGTTTGCCGAGGTAGAACTTGTCCAGCCCCGCGTTCGTGACTCCCGCGCCGTAGGTCTGGACGAGCTTGAGCCACTCGTTGAACTTGAGGACGACCTCGAACCGCTTGCAGCAGATTCCGCAGCCTGAGCACCGCCAAGAATTCACGTTCGTCCAAGGAACAGCCGACATCCGCACCCGACCATCAATCGCCCGCATCAATTAGAATAAAGGTCTCGAAACAACACCTAATAAACCTTAACCAGAATCCACAAAGCGTCGCCCAAGGTTGATAGTAGAAAAATATTCCTAATTTTAAGCATTGTCACGCAAACAGAAAATTCCAATGTCACACAAAACAGACAGACCCAAGATAGCGCAATTGTTAGACAAAATTGCGGAATGTTTGTTGAACAAAACAGGCTGGTCTATTTAGCTTAGGCGTTTGTTGTTCAAACAAAAAATTCTAATGTTGGTCAAATCAGACCAGACTCCGAGGTACGGTCAGATAATCGGACGAGATTGTACATGGACCCCCGTCTAAGCGGAAAAAACTTCATAAATTTGCGCACCAAAACAACAGAAAACTTGCCACTCAAATCAGAACAGGTCTTCGCGTCCTGCGTATTGTCACGCAAACAGAAAATTCTGTTGTCACACAAATCAGACCAGACGGAGCCAGAATGAATGCTGAACAAATGACCAAGAACTGGCTTTCACGAAAAGCGGAAACTGTGAACTCCGCAGATTACCTTTTGTAAAGGTACAGCGTGTGAGTCGGGAAGCCCAGGGTTGGGTTCTCGCAGAAGCGTTCAACCTTGGCTGCCGTCCAGCCAACTATTTCGTAGTCATGCGAAACCACCCTTGCGCCCCTCTTCAGCTCGGTTTCGAGCTTCGGCTTAACCTTGTCGTTGGCGCTCGTTGTTAAGTAGAGGTAGACGACGTCCGCCTTCCTGAGGTCGACGCCGAAAACGTCGCTGTTCATTATGGTCGCCCTTTCCTGGAGCCCGAGCTCGTGAATTCTCTGCAGAGCCTGCCTCGCCAAGTCCTGCCTCAGCTCGATGCCGACTGCCACCGCGCCGAACTCCTGTGCAGCCACGATGACGGGGCGCCCGTCGCCCGCTCCGAGGTCGAAGAAGGTTTCGCCCTTCTTCAGCTCAGCAAGCGTTAATAACCTCCGGATGACGAGGGTCGGCGAAGCGACAAACGGCGATATGTACATTCAGACACTCCGTTCGGTCTATTTTGGACACACCGTTATTTCAGTCTTATGCTGATTCGATACATTCGTATAAACAGTGATGACAATAACGAAAAAGGGAGCTGGTATTCAGCCATTACAGCGTGCGCCCTTTTAGAGGAACCTTCTTTTAAGCGCGTTCCTTTCCGCCTCGAGCACGAGGTCGTAGAACTCGTCCGAGAGCGTCCTCTGCTTCTTCAGAACCTCCTGCACGTCTTCCACGTTCAGCCTCCTCGCTGAGAACGCGACAGCCGCGGCTTTTCCGTAGTTCGAAATCAGCTTAGCCGTCGCCAAAGCGCGGTTCCTGAGCTTGTGCTCGCCCTGCGTGAGCTTCTCGCCCTTCTTGTCGACGAGGCTGAAGGCTTCCTCCTCCGGAACAGGCAATAAGCCAAGGTTCACGGAGCCGCACTTGGGGCAAGCAGGCCTGTCGGGCAGATCCTTCATCGTCAGCATCTCGGCGTAGTCCCAGCAGCCCGTGCAGACGAAGGTCCGCGCCTCGTCCATGAGCCTCGCCTTCGCAGCCTCCAGCAGTATGCGCCTCATCTTCTCCGGCGGCACAAGATCGGTCTTCATGCTGACTCTTTCGATGCCGACGCGGGCGACGGGCGAAGGCTCGTTCCTCGCCTCAATCCTGACCAGTTCGATCTCGCCCGCCTTTATTCTTCGGAACACTTCGACGAGTCTGTTGGGGTCCAGGTCCTTGTCGAAGACTTCCTTAAGGGCCTCCTCGTAGATGATCGTGCCCTCGAAGCTCTTGACGAGGCTCCGCAAGCTCACGTTGCTGAAGTCAACGTACTTCTTCAAGGCGCCGAACCGCCTCGCAACGTGAATCATGCGCCTCTTGAAGATACCCGTTTTAACACAGCCCCTTGTGAGCGTGTCCTTGATGAACTCGGGCGAGGCGCCTTTGAGGTCGTCAACTACCCTCATCACAATCAGGGAGCTCATCTCGCCCGCTGTCTGGACGAAGATCCTGTACGGGTCGTGCTGGACAACGACGGAGACGCCCGTCCGCTCCGAGAGGATGTCGCCCAGGAGTAGGGCCAGAGCCCTGTTCGTCAGGGAGCCGAAGTTCGCCTGAAGGATGATGAAGTCCTCCCAGTCCTCGAAGGTTATCCGCCTGTCAGTCGGACCCCTGAACCCCTTCTGGACGCCCTCAAACGTCTCCTTGAGCGCCGCGAGAATCGTCCGTTCGTCCGCGGGATACTTCTGGGCTAACTCAGCCACAACTTCTTGAGGAGTCTTTCCATTCTGCATTTCCTGTTCCACGAAGCCGCGGACAGCGCCGACCTCTTGCGCGACCTCGTAGGGCACGGGGATTTCTTCGCCGACCCAGCTCGGAATCGAGCCCGTTGGATCGTCGACGGCGTTGACGTATATCTTGTCTGTCAGGACGTTCGCGATTTTCCAGGGACTCCCGCGGATTATGAACTTGGTTCCGGGCTTGCCGTACTCCGCGACGAAGGCTTCGTCCAGCATTCCGATGGCTGAGTCCGTCTGCTGGTCGATGACGAGGTAGTGCTTCTCGTCGGGAATCATCGAAAGGTTCTCGAAGAAGTACTCGTAAAGCGGCTTCGACTGGCGAGGCTTGACGATCAGCTTGTCCTCGGGGACGACCCACGCAAACCTCGGGAACCTGTTGTGCATGTACTCCGCGACGTGCTGGACGTCGTCAACCGTCAGGTCGCGGTAGGGGTAGGCCTTCCTGAACGTCTCGTACAGCTCCTGGAAGTATAACCGCCTGCTTTTCATCAGTTTTGCCGCAATCTGGTTCGCCAGCGCGTCGTACGGTTTCTCGGGGACGACTACGGGCTCCAGCTCCTCGGCATAGGTTCTCCTGCCGATGACTAACGCCTCCAACGTGTCGTCCGAGTCCATGGTGATTATGATGCCGTTCGCCATCCGCCCGACGCTGTGCCCGCTTCTCCCGACGCGCTGAATCAGCCGAGTGACCTGCCTAGGGCTCATGTACTGGATGACGAGGTCGATTCTGCCCACGTCGATTCCCAGCTCGAGGGAGCTCGTGCAAATTAATCCTTGAAGATCGCCCTGCTTCAATCCACGTTCAGCCGCGACGCGTGATGGTTTAGCCAGAGACCCGTGGTGGATGGACACGGGGAAGTTCATGTCCCACACTTTGAACCTGCTGGCTAATACTTCCGAGATCGTCCGCGTGTTCGTGAAAAGAAGAACCGAGTTGTGCGCCTCGATGAATTTCCGTATAATCCTGAGCCTAGCTGCGACCTCTGGATGAGTGTAAAGCGTCGAAGCCAACGCGAAGTCCTCGGACTGGGGCTCAGGGTAAACGATCTGCAGCTTCATCAACCGAGCCACAGGAACCCTCACGATCTCTACTGGCCTGTTCGCGCCGACGAGGAACTGGGCAACCTTTTCCGGGGTGCCGATCGTCGCGGACAGCCCTATCATCTGGAACTCGTGCAACGTCGCTTCGCGCAGCCTCTCAAGCGCCAAAGCGAGCTGGCTTCCGCGCTTGTTGTCAGCCAACTCGTGGACTTCGTCGATCACGACCCACCTGACCGACTGGAGGTGGCGGCTTATGACCCAGCCGAAAAGAAGGGTCTGCAGGGTCTCGGGCGTGGTGATCAGAATGTCCGGTGGGCTTCGGGACTGCCGCGCCCTTTCCCTCGTGTCGGTGTCACCGTGCCTGACCGCCAGCTTCAGGTCCAGCTTGTTGCACCACCACTCCAGCCTCTCCAGCATGTCGCGGTTCAAAGCCCTTAAAGGCGTGATGTACAGGACCTTGATTCCCAGTTCGGTTCGGGGAGTCTGGACGAGCTGGCTGAGAATCGGAAGCATCGCGGCTTCCGTCTTGCCCGTCGCGGTGGGCGAAATGAGGAGGACGTTCTTCCCCTCGAGAATCTTGGGGATGACCTTTTGCTGGGGCTCTGTCGGAGCCTGGAAGTCCTTCTCCTCGAGCAACCTGCGTACGGGTCGGACAAGCATGTCGAAGACGTTCCCTTGCTCAGATTGCTCGTTCGACAAAGACACGGTCGACCTCAGAACGGAGAAGATAAGATTGCTCTCCGCTAAAAGCGTTTTGTGGGTCCTTCGTCAAATGTTGCACGATTTCATGACAAAAGATGCCGCAACAAGATTCAGCTGCTACAAAGAAAATCAACAAAAGGTCCATGCGCAATTAGTTTATACGCGTGACCGCTAAATTATGCTTTTGTCAGAGCTTCTGTTGATTGTTCCAAGTCGTTTTATGGTTTGATGCAATAATTAAAAATGATAATGTAAATTTTATATATGAAGTAAATAGTGAATACGAAGTAAATTGCCCTAGCAGTCTCCATTTCGGGTATTTAGGGAGCATTTCGGTTTGAAAATACTGATGGTCCTCTCCGACAGCCATTATCCGGACGACATCAGAGTGAGGAAAGAAGTTCGCGCGCTGTCGAACAAGGGCCACAGGGTCTCGGTCTTGGCTTATAAATGAAAAGGTCAGCTTTGGGCTGAAAACGCTGACGGCGTGGCAATCTTCAGGTACAGTTCCCCCTTCCATATGCATCTTGCCCTTTACAGGTACCTTATTTTTTTCCGCGTTGTCTTTTTGGCGAAAAAGTTGAACGTCGACGCACTTCACGTTCATGACCTGCCGTGCGCCTTGGCGTCGTGCCTTGCCGGGTTCGTATGCAGGAAACCCGTCGTTGTCGATTTGCATGAAGACTATGCGGACATGGTTGCGTTCAATGCGAAGGGCTTCAGGGGGTTGAAGAGGGCTGAGGGCATCTTTCTTTCCAGTATTTTGGGTTTTGAGGAGCGGGTCTGCTTGAGGTCGGCGAGGAAAGTCATCGTTGTGGTCGAGGAGTCCATTGACAGACTTGTTAAAATGGGCATACCTAGGCAAAAAAATGTTGTAGTTCAAAACACATCTGACCCCGAAGAGCTGAAAAATGTTCCCGACGGTTGCATCAATGCCAATGTACCTTCTGGGAGGTCCACGATTTCCTACGTTGGCGGATTCACGAGGCACCGAGGCCTAGACACATTAATCAGGGAGATGCCTTTGATCCTCAGGAAGATCCCTAATGCCCACCTTGTGCTTGTCGGCGATGGCGAGATGAAGATTGAACTTGTAAAACTATGTAACCGCCTGAACATAGACAGAAACGTGACTTTCACTGGCTGGGTACCCTTCGAGGAAGCGATGGACTACATTAAATCAAGCGACGTGTGCGCGATCCCCTACCATCGGACGAGGCAGACAAACAAGTCCTTCCCGCACAAGCTCGGCCAGTACATGTGCTTCGGGAAGCCCGTTCTCGTAAGCGACGTTGACTCCCTGAAAAGGATAGTGCACGAATCGAAGTGCGGGATCGTGTTCGAAGCCAGCAACCCGCGCGACTTGGCGGAGAAGCTGGTCGAAGCCGCGGAACAGGCGAGTTTGAAGGAGATGGGCGTGAACGCGAAGACCGCGGCAGAAACAGAGTTGAACTGGTCTAGAACGTCTGAAAGGCTTTGCGGATTGTACGACGAGCTGGAACCCACAAAACAAGAACCGCGTTTTCCAAAAATCCTTCGAGTTGCTGGATGATGGTCACTGAGGAAGAACTTCTTGACTGCATGTTGAGGCTGCACTCGTGGAGAGAGAAATACAATGGAGACAATATGGGTTTGGGCTTCGACGAGTATGCCCCTCGCCTAATGTGCCATTATCCCGAAGCCTACGCTCTCTGGGGAAGAGGTTACCTGACCTTGTATGGTCTTCTCGGTGAAAGAAGCTTCCTTGCTTGCGCTGAGGAATGCGCAGAATGGCTTATGAAAAATAAGAGTCCGCGGTACAAGAACTCGTCTTGGGGGTTGCCGTGGGAGTGGAACGGACGGACAAAAGATTATTCATATCTAAGTACAACCGCTTTCGCGGGTCTCCTCTTCGCTGAACTTTACATCGTCAGTAAGCGTCCCGAACATCTCAAGACAGCTGAAAGCGTTGCAGACTGGATGATGGAGGAAGACG
The DNA here is from genome assembly GCA_964580405.1 of uncultured Candidatus Bathyarchaeia archaeon. Taxonomy (GTDB): domain Archaea; phylum Thermoproteota; class Bathyarchaeia; order Bathyarchaeales; family DTEX01; genus JAGTRI01. The sequence goes on from CAZOKM010000002.1 coordinate 38,793, forward strand.
GGTTAACCGAGGAAGACGGAGGCATATGGTTCAACTATTCCGACCATCCTAATCTCAGGTTGCCAGTTTACAATGCGGTGAGCCTCGCGTGCGGCTTCTTTTCGGAGCTCCATTCATGCTCGAACGTCGCCAAGTACGTAAAAATCGCTGCTGAGACCGCCAAGTACGTCATGAACCACCAAAACGGCGACGGCTCTTGGCATTACAGCCCAGCGAATCGTCAGGTTGACAACGTGCACGTGGGCTACACTCTCGAGGGTCTATCTGCGTACTTCAGGAACTCTGGCGACACGTCAACAAAACCTGTTCTCGAAAAAGGCGGACGATACCTGTGGTCCAACCTCTACGACGACAGCGGGCACGGGAAGGAGTACGCCGTGCGGAGCTCAGACGATTGGAGAGACCGTCTCAAAATGGCCCTTGGCGCGTTCGGGCTGCTGCGGGTTCCCGAAAGTAGGCTCTGGGGGTACGCTGCGGCGATACGGTCTTTTTCTCTTTTGAGCAATGTTGATGCGCGTTTCTTGGATTATTCCCTGAGAATATTTAGTTACGTTAAGAAAGGGTTGGCTTCGAAGGACGGATACTACTGTTTCAGGTCGAATGACGCGTCCTGTTTCGTAAGGCATGAATCACACCTTTTTGATTCGCTTGGCAGAACCTGCGTTGAACTGAGAAAACTTAAGGGCGGATGAAGTGGACCGTGTCACGTCTAGCTAAAAACCTAGTGGCTGATACGGCTAAGGCCTTCATTCCGTTCCCGTACTTCAGGGGGGCACGGTTCGCGAAGGCTTACGGGTTAGTCTCGAGGACCCAGTACTATCCCGCCGAGAAGCTCCGAGAATTTCAGGAACAGAAACTCGCGTCCTTGGTTAAGCACGCGTACAAGAACATGCCATACTATAAGCGGCTTTTCGAAAAGAACGGTCTTTTGCCTTCCGACGTTCGCTCAATCGAAGATTTACGGAAGCTTCCTTTTTTGATGAAGGACGAGGTTCGCAGGTCCTCACGCCTTCTTTGCGCAAGAAACATGCGGCGTTATTTCCCTGTGCCCATCGAAACGGGCGGGACGACGGGGAAGCCTCTACGAATTTATGGCGACGCGCGTCATCTCGACTGGCACATAGCCGTCGTCTGGAGGTACAGGAACTGGGCCGGCTTCAGCTATGGCGACAGGTGGGTCGAGATGCGGTACAGGTTCAGCGACCTTGACCAAAGAACGCGGCTGGGTGTCCATTATTCAGTTAAAGGGAACACTCTTTACCTGTCCTCTTTTCATCTGAGCCAAAAGACTTTGCTAGATTATATTAAATTGTTGAAGAAGTTCAGACCCAAGGCCCTGTACGGGTTTCCTTCGATGCTTTACGTCCTCGCGCGGTATATTCTCTCTCACGAACTAAAAGTTGATGTCAACATAATTTTCACGTCTTCCGAGACGCTGTTCAGCTGGCAGAGAGAAGCCATAGAAAAGGCTTTTTCGTGCAAGGTCTTCGACTTCTACGGCTCTAACGAGGGCGTGATTTCCGCTGCCCAGTGCCCCGAGGGTAGCTACCACGTTGACTGCGAGGTGGGGATACTGGAAGTTGTGGACAACGAGGGAAAGGCCGTTGACACGGGTAACGTTGGCTTCGTGGTCGCGACCGGTCTCCACCACTACGCGATGCCGCTGATCAGGTACAGGCTGGGAGACCTCGTGAGGCTTTCGAAAAGCCCTTGCTGCTGTGGGAGGACCCTTCCCGTCATCGAGAGCATCGAAGGTAGAACGGACGACGCGGTCGTTACGGGCGACGGGAGGCTTGTTGGGAGGCTCGACGAGGCTTTCCACCTTAGCTACGGCATAAGGGAAACCCAGATAATTCAGAAAGAAGTGGGAAAAATCGTGGTGAAGGTGGTACAAGACGACGGTTTCTCGTTACGCGACGTTAAGGTCCTCGACGACGAGTTGAAAAAGAGGTTGGGAGCCAGCACCGTGATAGATTACGAATACGTCGAAAGTATTCCGAGGACTGCGATGGGGAAATACAAGTTCGTAGTCTCCGAAGTCGCCAGCAAGCACCTAAACGAAATCGTGGCCTGAAGAAAATGATGGCTTCATTTTCGTGTTGCTCAGTATTTTTTTGGTAGGTAAAAGTGGTAAAGGCGTCATATAATCGGTTAATGAATAATATTATGAACCAGCACTTCAATGTACCAGTAGCATAGGAGACCATGACGACCAGAGGATCGTGGGAAATGGGAGCACTTGACCTCATTGTTGGCGGCGTTCGAGCTCGGCTGATGAAGAGGCGGTCAACTTCTGGCTCTCGCCCTAACGCAGACGAGATAACGGAGAACGTGTGGGTCGGTGGAGTGAACAGCCCCGAACTGGTCGCCAAACAGGATTTTGGCGTCGTCATCGACCTTAGGGAGACCGCAGATTCAAGATATGTAGATTTTCTCAAGGCCCATGGTATAGAATACGTGAATTTTAAGATTCCAGACCGTTACGGTGCCTCGCCTGAGGCTCTGTCGCAGATCGTGGCATTGATTGGCGAAGAAGTTGGCAAGGGAAAAAAGGTTCTGGTTCACTGCAATCTTGGGCGTGGGAGGTCCGCGCTTGCCGTCGCAGCGTATCTTGTAAGCCAAGGATTGTTGCCTGAAGACGCGATGAAGAAAATTAGGGGAAGGAGGAACGTCGCGTACATGAATGGGAGGCAAAGGCGGTCTTTGTCAAATTATGCGAGTGCTCTTTCTGCGTCGTCCAGAAAGAATCCGTAACAATTTCCGAGACGTCCAGCGAGCCTAATATATATG
>CAZOKM010000003.1:0-20528 GCA_964580405.1 uncultured Candidatus Bathyarchaeia archaeon
CTTGTTCTTAAGCTTTAAATAGTGCGTGCAGTTTTCAGCTTAAAATGCGCCGCTGAAAAACGAGCCAATTGGGCCGCCGTTCAACCGCCTAGGGGCGTTTGGGTGTGAGCTCAGTTCGGTAGAGCAACGGACTCTCTGACGACGCGTCTCTGAGGCTGAAGCTGTTAACTCGAAGGTCGACGGTTCGAGTCCGTCCGGCGGCGCCACAAAATAGCATAATATTGTTTAGTATCCGCATTTTTTCAAGTGGTTCACGGACTTCTCCATTCTCTCGAGCGTCTGGGCGAGGGTGAGGTTTTCGCCTTCGATTCCCTCGATTTCTATCGTGAACGGCCCGTGGAAGCCCCGTCCGTTGAGGAGCTCGCGGATTTTTCGGAAGTCCACGATGCCCTCGCCGAGGGCCGGGAAGTACCACGTTTTAGGTTTTCCGTTCGTGTCCTTAAGGTGGACCCCTTCGACGTAGTTGAGAATTTTCTTTAGCTCCTTCATGCCGTCGATGCCCTCGTTGTAGTAGTACATGTTCGCGGTGTCGTAGTTCAGACGCACGTTCGGATGGTTGACGCCCTTCATGGTCTGTAGGCCAACGTCGCCGTTCGTGACCAGGTCGGGGTGGGTTTCGAGGACGATGACTTGCCCCTTCTCAGCCGCCAAGTCGCCCAGTTTCCTAAGCCTCTCATAGGCGACCTCCCTTCCAATCTTGTCGGCGTGGACGCTCACAAACAGCCTCTTCGCCCCGAACTCTTCGGCTATTCCGATTGCTGTCCTGAATTCCGTCGTGACGTTTTCGTCTTGGATGTAGCAGGGGCACTCGAGGCTGGCGACCGACAAGCCGTGCTTGTCCAGCTCCTTGCGGACCTTGTTCACGTCCTGAGGCTTCGGCATTGGAAGCTCGACGTGGTGTATCCCCAGCTTTGCCATGTGCTCGTACGATTTATCCTGGAATTTTCTGTAACTCGCTGGGCGACACGAAATAATGTTCTGCGTCATGTTTTCACCTTTGAACGCTGAACCGTAAATATCATTTGTGCGTAACGAAGATAACGCTTTGCATCAAAATGAAGAAGCCAATAAGCTGCCTTTGACAGCGAACCGTGGTTAATAATGGATTTTCAGAATTTTACCACAACCCAATTATTCGCGTCGTGCAATATGGCGTTTTTTGGGAAAAAGCTGTTGTTCCAAGCTTTAAATTCCTGATAACAAGGCAGATTTATTACTACAAGAACCTAAGTAGGTTCAGCTGAAATCCGTCCGTTCACTTTCGGAGCTTGCATGAATGTCCTACGACGTTCGCCCGCTGAAATATGTTCTAGGATGGCTCATAGCTGGCACAAGAGGCGGTGTCAGCCGCGCCCAGATAATTTTGGCTCTGAAGGAAAATCCGAAGAACGCGAACCAGCTGGCGAACCTGCTTGAGATGGACTACAGGACGATAAGGCACCACCTCAACGTCCTTGAGAAGAACCGAATAATCGTGTCCGCCGGAGACAGGTACGGGCTCACGTACTTTCTGTCCCCAGAAATGGAACTGAATTATGCAGTTTTTGAAGAGATTTGGGAAAGATTTGGGAAAAAAGAAAAAAGGAAGTAAAACAAATGAACCGCAAGATGAACCGAGACCATAGAACATTGTATATTCTCGTGACCTTAGTGGTAGTGGCGTTACTCGCCATAGTCTGGACCATCAGCGCACCTTTTGGTTCTCCGCTGGAACTTCAGGGGTGGGAACGCTGGAACCTTCCTGAAGACCGCCGAAACGAAATTGAGCATCTCATAAGAATCATGAGGGAAAACGGAACTAGCATGGAAGGAATCGGGACAGTCATTTATGCGAAATTTGAGGAGTGGGGCATTCAGCCGCCTCTTCCAGGAGACTTGGAGCTGTTCTATACAATTAAAACGGTGATTTCCACGGTGAACATTACTCTTGTCATAATTCTTTTGTTCACATACATCGACATATACCGCAGGACCAAGTCCAGCTTCACAGTTGGACTGATAATATTCTCAACAATCCTGCTTCTCTACACGATCACGTCCAACCCGATTCTGCAGTCGCCCTTCGGATTCCGCGCCTTCGGCCTCGGACCTTTCGCCATGCTGCCAGACCTTTTTGCCTGCGTGGCACTCTCCGTCTTGGTGTACCTCAGCGTAAAATACTAATAATCTCACATCAGCTCAGGTTCTTTTCATTCAACAGTTTTTCCGCTTTCGAGCGCAATTGTGGATAGATTATGGTATAATCTTGAAAAATTCTTTTATTACTTTTTATCTCCTTCTTGAAAAGCCCTGAAGAGGGTGCGTGAGAAATGGCACAAGGCTCAAGTCTAGACACCAGCGACAATCGTGGTCCCTTTTTGACCACACGAGACGGCAATGGCTGCGATCTGACGTCTTTACTTTCGCAGCCATTGAACCGAGTTTGTAAGAGAACCCTCTTCAGGGTCTAAAATCTGAAAGAGATGAACTGTATGGGCGTGTTCACGAGGGCGCTTAGAAACGTTTGGCATAATTCTGAAAACCACTTTAATACTCTATGTTTTATCAATTTAAAAAAAAAATAGAGGCAATCGTTAAATGAAAAAAATTAGATTGTCATGCGCCATTTTGATTCTTGTCACATTGACATTTTTCACTTTACCTGTTTTCACTGTACCTGTTAGATCAGACAAATTGGTGGTGAGTGGCTATTTCACGTTTGTCAAGGCTTATTGGGGAACCAATCCACAGATAGAGGTGTCTCCAGGAGACGTTGCCACCTTAACTGTTGTCCTCATGTACGAATCAACTTATTCTATCTCAAACGTTGAAGCCAATCTTTCCCTCCCAAATGGCTTTGAAGCTGTAGGAGGCGGAGACAAGGCCATTACATACTATACTGGAGCCATATCCACAGGATCTTTGGTAAAGCTGGAATTCCCAATATTCATAACGCGCGATCTAGAAAAAGGCAATTACACAGCTAACCTTAACCTTGAATTCTACGTCACCAAAATATCTTGTTTCTGTCTTGATGAATTAGAGGTAATATTTGAAGTTACGGGGAAACCTAACATAAACGTGAAGGTATTAAATGAAAACTTGTATGAAGGCAAACAACAGATTTCGCTCCTGTTATCCAACGATGGTGATGCAGTCGCAAAGAATCTCGTGATATCAAAAGTTTATTCAAGTAGTACATCAGCGGAATTTGAAGCGGAAATAGATAATGCTAAGTTTTTAAATAGCCTTGAACCTGGAGATAATATTGCTGTGCCTTTACAGATAGATGTGCCTACAGGTACGAAAGGAAAAATCCTACCTTTGACTGTGGAGGTTAGTTATTTAGGTCCCAACAACATTGCCTACGCATTCTCGGAATCTCAACAGTTACTTGTAAAGGGTGTTGATGAGGTCAGGGTCACCACGAAATATCCGGATGTAACGGTTGAAGCGGGAAAAGTCGTGCAGTACCCAATCACGATAACAAACTCAGGTGATACTGACAGGCTTCTACTGTTATCTGTTGAGCCTCCTACTGGTTGGACGGTAGTTTTCAAATCTGGAACGTTAGAAATTTCGAGGATTTACATGGCAGCTGGGGAATCTGAGAATTTAGTTATTGAGGCAACTCCTCCAAGCGCAGCTAATATCAGCACCTACCAAATACCTGTTCAAATCAAATTAGAAAATGGCGATATCTACGCGGAGATGAATCTTAATGCTACAATCGTCGGCTCTTATGCTCTAGGCTTGGAGACATCAACGCTTTTGACAAGCATAACTGCCGGAGGAACCACGTCGTTCACGGCAAAAGTTACGAATACAGGGCAATCCTCTGTCACAGGTGTCAGTCTAAACGTCGCGGTTTCAACAAACTGGGATTCCTCAATCAGCCCCATAAAGGTTGGCGTTCTCGGACCAAGCGAGTCTTCCACGTTCAGCGTGGTTATAACGGCGCCGGGAGACGCAGTTACAGGAGATTACATGGTTACCATAAAGGGCTTAAGCGACCAGATTGAGTCGGACCAAGTTCAGGTAAGGTTTACGGTTGCGACTTCGACTGAGTGGGGATTATATGGAATTGGCGTGGTTGCCATTTTCGTAGTTGCTCTTGTCTTAGTATTCTTGAAGTTTAGGAGAAGGTGAAAAAATGAGCAAACCTATGATACAAACCGAGGAACTGGTAAAAAACTACGGAAACGTCAAAGCAGTTGACCATCTGAATCTAATCGTTTACGAGGGAGAAATATTTGGTTTTCTAGGCCCAAACGGAGCTGGAAAAACCACGACACTTCTAATGTTAATGGGGCTTTCAATGCCGACTTCAGGAACAGCTGTAGTAGCCGGTTACGACATCGTCAAAGATTCAAGAAAGGTAAGAACGGTTGCTGCAATACTACCGGAAGGCGCGGGCTATTATGGAGACCTAACCGCAAGACAAAACCTCGAATATATCGCTCAATTGAATGATATCCCGAAACTTGAAAGAGAGAAGAGAATTAAGGAGTTTCTTGAGGTTGTAGACCTAACAAAGTGGACTGACACTAAGGTAGAAAAGTTTTCTCGGGGAATGAAACAGCGATTAGGGATTGCTGAGGTGCTGATAAAAAAGCCTAGAGTCGCCTTCTTTGATGAACCAACAGTCGGGTTGGACCCTCAAGGCACAAAAGATGTAAGGGATATCATGTTCAGGCTGAACAAGGAACAAGATCTCACGATATTCTTGTCTTCGCACTTGTTGCATGAGGTTCAGCAAACCTGCCAGAGGGTAGGCTTCATCCGTGGAGGGAAACTCGTGGCCGCGGATAAAATAGATAACTTGTCTGGCAAAATATCGGGTAAAGAGCAGATTATCATCGAATTCGAGTTGACAAAGACAAGTCCCGACCTAATTCGGGATATTAAAAGCATTGATGGCGTAACCTCTGTTGAACAAGAAGGTAATAAGCTTCATGTACACATGGAACGCAACAATTCAAAAGAAGTTTCAGAGACAATCATGAAGCATGATTTAACAATTCTGATGATGAAGCAAAAGGAGTATGACTTGGAGGAAATTTTCCTCAAATACTATAAGGAGGATGATTAAAGATGGCAGGCTTGTTAACTGTTTGTAGAAAAGAACTCGTAGACAATCTGGGAAGTAAACGTTACATGGTGTTCTTCGCTTTGATAATAGTTTTATCGACTTTATCGGCATACCAAGGTGCTCAGTACATAAAAGAGAACACCAGTGCAAGCTTCGTAGCAATCTTTTCTGGTGCTACGAATGGCTTTCCATTTACTACCCTAATGGTCTTCTTTGGACCAATTATCGGGTTATCCTTGGGCTTCGACGCCATAAACAAAGAGAAAACTAGCGGCAGCCTCTCAGTACTTCTCTCTCAGCCAATATATAGAGACTCTGTCCTCAACGGCAAGTTTCTCGCAGGAATAGCTGCTCTTTCGCTATTAACAGGAAGCACAATAGGCATCATGTCAGGTGTAGCGATACCCATTCTAGGGTTTGGTCCAGACCTTGTAGCTATTTCAAGGATAACAGTGTTTACACTGCTGACAATACTTTATTTGTCTTTTTGGCTTGCCTTAGGCCTAGTGTACTCAACCGTGACGAAGAAAGCAACGACTTCGATTCTCATGTCGGTCGCCACATGGCTATTCTTCTCAATCGTCATCACAATCATCGCAATGCTCGTAGCCAACATACTAGCACCTACACAACTACCATCAGGATTCAACGGAGGCGGAGGATTCCCAGGTGGAGGAGGATTCAATAGCACCGGAGGATTCAACCAAACGGGGACACAAGAATATCTGGCACGTATGCAATCACAGTCCGCCATCCAAACTAATATTCAAAGAATCTCGCCAGCGTACCTCTACAATGAAGCAAGCTCAGCGATTCTAGGCACAACTGGAGGCGGAGGATTCGGGTTTATTGGGCGCCAAGGCGGCGATACCCCATTCAGAGCTTTAGATTTAGCTCAAGGACTTATGGCAACCTGGCCGCAAATAACAGCGATAGCTGTCTGTTTAGTCGTCTGCTTCGCCTCATCCTACATGCTGTTTCTACGCCAAGAAATCAGGCCGGGAGACTAATATTGAAGAGGTAAACAAACTCAACTTGTCAAAGATCGCTTTGAATCTGTTGAAATTACGTTTGTGATAAAAGAATAACAGAGATCCGAGACTGATCCACGAAAATAGATAAATTCAGTAAAATGAATTGTAGCTAGCGAAGATAAATATTCTTATAACCAGAAAAATTCGATGTTGACTATTCGGTTTTCGCCAGAATCAGTATGATGCCGAAGGCTGCCATGATGATGCCTATTAGGAGGAAGGCGGACCCTAAGGTTCCAGCTGCCCCCTGGTTTCCGTACGTGTCGTAGGACAGTAGTAAGCCTATGGCTAGCAGCAGGATTCCGAGGACCTTTTCGGCGAAGACGACTCCGAACTTCGGTACTGACTTGCTCACGCATTCCAGCCTTCATGCACATTGATGATGTGTAAATGGTTTGATGCGGTCGCGGTCTATAAGCTTTGCTAGCTGAGCTCGCTGAGCCTCTCGGGCAGGTACTTGTCCACGATGTGCGTCAGCCCGTAGCGGGAGAACGCTTCAAGCTCGCACTTCCGCTTCGACTCGACGAACGCGTCAATTTCCCTCTGCCACAGCCCGCCCGTGTACCTCGGGTCGTTCTTCAGCTCCCTCAGCCGCTTCACATCAATCTCGTTCAGCTGCTCGCTGGGCAGCTTGTAGCCCTCAATGTCCGTCGCCCAGACCCCCGCCCACTTCGCGTCGGGCGTCGTCAACTGCCTGAGATGCGCCGCGTTAGCTGAGCCCGAGATGATGACCATGGCGATGTGCATGCCCCACGGGTCGGCGTCGCTGAAGACGTAGACGGGCAGCCCCATCTCCTTGTTGAGCCTGCGGATGAAGTACCGTGTCGACCGAGGTGCCTGCCCAGCCGTGTAGATGAGTATCGAGTTGAACTTCTCGTGCACCCTCTCCTCGACGAACCGCGTGAACATGGCGCCCTTCTCAACCACGATGACCCTTTCGGCGCTGGTCTCGACGAACTGCGACTCAGTCAAAGCGGGGCCAATCATCATGCCGTCTGGGTGCGACGAGAGGTTGGTTCTCCGGTTCTCGTACCCCGGCACGTTGTACTGGATGGTCAGGTCGCCGAACACGGCTGACCTTTCCTCTGGGAAAACGTTGAAGGATTCTCTTGGCGACTCGATAGATGTTTCCAAGTCAGTAATAATGTTGTCCGACTCGGACTGGTCCTGAAAGGCCATGTCGAAGGCCTGCGCCGAGTAGTAAACGTCCCTCAGCGTGCTCGTTTTCTTCTGCTGAAGCAGCTCGTGGACGAAGTATGCCGCCCAGACCATCTGCGTGAACGGGCGGAGGTGCGAAATGACCCGCGCGCTCCTGCGGACGGTCTTGTCGCCCAGGATGTACTGCCTGTATTCGGGGCTGTAGAAGATGTTGTCCGTGGAGCGGCTTTTCATCTCGACCCACGGGAAAACGCCCTCGTCTATTTCTTCGCAGAACTTGGCTCCTAGGTTCTCGAGGCCCTTCTGCACAGCGCCTTTCCTTTCTACAGCGGATTCCTTATTGCTTCTTTTCGACATGGTTCAACAACCTTTCCAAATCATTTTTCCTATGAATCTCGTTACTCGCTTACTCCGTCAACAATCGCGTCTATCAAGCCTTCCTTCCCGGGCTTGGACGATTTAACTTGAACCTTGACTTGCTTGAAGATACCCCTGAGGGTCTCGTAGAGCTCAGACCCCGAGGTGAGCGTGGACTCCGGTATCAGCTCCGTCCACTGCGAGCCCGCCATTCCGAGCACCCTGACGTTCACGGCGTTGGCTTCGTGCTTGTTCGCCACGTGGACAAGGACTGTCTTGTAGAGCCTCGAGTCGAACGGTTCGCTCTCCGCGAACTCGTCCTTCGTCGCGTACTCCTTGAAGACCTGCTGGCTCCTGTAGAGCTTGTCCGTCTCAGGCGGCTTCTCGACCCCGTTCAGCCCCGCCGAGAATTGGGCGATCTTCGGAAGGTACCTCGCGAACACGTTCAGCCTTCTGACCTGCCGCCTGACGCGTTCTTTGCGAGACAGATATAGGGCGAGCTCCCGCGCCACCTCCCTGATGGCGTTGAGTATTTCCTTGCTGACCTCAGCCTGGTCGGACAGTATCTCCTTGCCGACGGTCTTGTACGGGATTTTGGTGCTGCAGAGGTGGATGAGGACAGCGACGGGCATGTTCGCCGCGACGTTGTACCTCCTCCAGTTCACCGACCTCACTATCCTCCAGCAGACGTCGCCCGACTCGTCGTAGACCAACGGAATCTTATTCGCGAACCTGTAGAGCAGAACCTCGTCCCTCGCAGGAACCTTGCCCCCGTACGCTATAGCGATTTCGACGATGAACGGGTGCCCCAAGTAGGTCGCAGGGTCCCTCCGGCGGACCGCCACGAACTCGGGCTCCAGCTCCTTCAGGACTCCCGCCCTGAGCAGGTCTTCCCCAAGCGGTGACAAGCATGACGCGTCGGGGGGAAGGAACCCCTCGAACTCCTTCATCTTCTGGACCAGCGTCACGATTTCTTCGGGCTTCAGCCGCTTCGGGTTCGTCTTCGCGGGGATGTTCGCTGCTTTGAGGAACTGCGCCGCCGTTTTGTCTCCGACCCTGTGGAAGTTTCTCCGCATGAAGTCGTACATGTTCCGCGCGTTCGTCGACCGGATGATTCGCTGGATGGTTTCCACGTCCACGCCGTGCGGGTGCGGGTCCGTCTCCTTCGGTGGCGGAGGAATCTGGGTCACGGTCCTGTTGAACTTGTAGAGCCTCCCCTTCGGGTCGACGAAGGTGATGTTCGCGTACGGGTTCACAATCGCCGTCTGCTTGAGGTACTCGAGGACCTTTGCGCTGGCTTGCGCGTAGCTCCCTTCTCCGAGGTGCAGTTCGACGATTGTGCCGTGCCACCTTTCGCCGTCCTTCAGAGGGTTCACGTGTATCTTGCGGTCGAGGATGATGGGGCGGTTCCTCTCGATGTCGATCATGAGCTTGTACTCGACGATTCGGCTGGTCCCCGTGCTCGAAGTGACGATCACGGGCTTGTTCGTCGTGATCTGCCCGTAGAGAATCGTCATGGTTCCGCCCAGCCCGAAGGTCCCGCGAGCCTGCTTGATCTTGTACTTCGAGCTGAAAAGGAACTGCCCAAGCGCGAGCGGCATCTGGTGGGCGGGGATTCCTGAGCCGTTGTCCATGACCCTCAGCGTGTACGTCTCGTTAGCTCCGTTCTGCCCGTCCATCGTCAGCCGGATGTAGACGTCGGGGAGGATGCCCACGGCTTCGGTGGCGTCCATCGAGTTCTCGACCAGCTCCCTGATCGCCGTGAAGATGGACCGAGCTGGGTTCGTGAAGCCAGCGATTTCCCTGTTGCGGTAGAAGAAGTCCGCGGGGCTGATCTCTTGGAAGGTCTCTGAGATTCCCTGGAGCCTCCTACAGTCTGACGGTTAAGTGAGTCATTTTTAACGGTTCAGCTAAATTAACTCCGAAGCTACTATATAAATAGTCTACAGACAGGTTCAGGTCTCAGCTGAGAACAGCGAGCTGCCTTCCCAGAGTTCGAGACGGCTCTTCTTGAGGTCCTGCCTCTTCCTTTGGAGGAACTTGTAGACCGTGGCGTGCAGGCTCCCCTTGATGAGCATGCTGATGGCTTCTCGGGCAATTTCGGACTGTTCCACCCCGCCTATTATGGAGACGGTGTGCCCGTAAACTGAGATGAAGGCTTCGGACAGCTCCTCGATGATTTTTCTGGTCTTGCCCTCGGAGCCGATGATTCTACCCTTCACGCGCTGGATGTCCGATTCCGATCTCCCGAAGATTTCCCTCAGGTCGATGACCATGAGCATATTTTCCTCGTCTTGAAGCAGCTTGTCCGCGCGGTCAGGCGAAAAACCCCGCCCCACGGCCAGCACGTAGTCTTTGGCTTTGAACAGCAGCGAAGGGTCCTGAACGTCCTTGCCGAGGCTCATGGCAACGTCTCCAGATTGGCTGTCGATTTCGAGCTCGACCTGAAGCCTTTTCTCGAGGCGTTGCTTGGCTTCGCCTTCGGGTCCGATGAGGGCTCCGATTCTGTCGCGCGGGATTTTAACGAACAGCTGCGACACCAATAATCCTCCTCAAGATTTGTTCAGTTGGAGTTACATCTACGCCGATTCTATTAAAGTATCGGTTCAGGTTCTCAAGGTCCCTCTCCAGCAGCTTCTTGGCGTTCGGGTGCTTCACGTTGACGGCTTGGGACACGTCGAAGATTACGGGTTCGCCCTTCCAGATCATGACGTTGTACTCGCTCAAGTCCCCGTGGACGAGCTTCGCCTTTTTGTACAGCCTTTCCACGTACCTGAGCAGTTTATCGTATATCCGCTGAGGGTTCTTGAGCACCGTTTCCCTGAGCAGAGGTGCGCTTTGCCCGTTTTCGCCGATGAACTCCATGATGAGCACGTTGTTCTCGACGGTGAACGGCTTGGGAACCCTGACTTTGGCTGCGTAAGCCTCAGAAAGGTTCCTGTACTCTTTCCTCGCCCAAACGTAGACGATGCTCCGAGGGTCCCTCTTGACGTGCGCGAACCTCGGGTCGCCCGTTATGTACGGGAGCATGCCTTTCCGAAAGTCGGTGGATAAGGTTAAAAAAATCTTTATGGCGATTGCTTCGCCGTCTGGCCTCGTGCCCCAGTAGAGCTTGGACTCCTTCCCCGCCTTGACGGCTCCGTGGATTTCCCCGATTTCGCCCCGGTTCAACAGCCCGTAGACCGTCATAAGGGTCGGGCGGTCAAAAACTTCCTCGAGGGCGTCGTACTCCTCGCTCCTCTTCTCCTTCATGAGCTGCGTGGTTTCGTAGTTTTTTTCTTGGCGTTCAAGCTTCTTCCTCAACCTTTCATGAACGGACGCCTCAAAAACCCCCATCCGCGCAGCCCACTAAATCTTCAGCAAGCCCCTTCGCCGCAGATAGTCGGACTGGCCCTTCGTGTAGCGCCAGATGATGTCGCCACGCTGGTCAAACTGGAAATCCCACGGACTCACAAGCACGATGTCATTTATTCTTATCCAAGCACGGCGCTTCATCTTCCCGCGGATTCGGCAAATCCTTTCGCGGCCATCCTGGCATTTGACGAAGACGCGGTCGTTGCCCAGCAGCTTGGCGGCTACCCCGAACACGTCCGTCGTTGCGGGGAGAATCAGATCGCTGAGGTTATCCTCGCTTATGACCTTCTTTTTTCCCAAAGACCGACCACGCTGCGCCTTTTTTATTGGCTTAATCGGAATAGAGAAAGACAGACCCTTAAATACCTATACCTCAATAAAAAACGGCATTTTGCGCCCCAAAACAACAGAAAAAGTGCGCCGCAAATCAGACCAATTGTCAGAATGGTCAGCTTTTCGGACCAGCCTATATATATCCCCTCTAGGCGTACCAAGAATTGACACTCAAACGCAAAAAACTGTTGACACTCAAATCAGACAGGGTCTAGGGCAGCGGATCGATAGTTAAAATTGCAGAAATATTGTTGAACAAAACAGGCTGGTCAAAACAGCTTAGCCGTATGTTGTTCAAACAAAAAAACCTAATGTTGGTCAAAACAGATAGGGTCTGTGGCGTATTGTCACGCAAACGGAAAAAACTAATGTCACGCAAAACAGAATAGATGAAAAAGCTTTACGATAGATTATCACTCACTAAAATCAGAGGCATTAAAAAAATTTAAGTGGGAATGAATGCTTTCACGGCTTCTTTGTATGCATGGTAAGCTAGCTTTGGCTTGGCTTCCACGTCGAGGAGCCCCCAGCCGCATTCTGACGGGCACTCGGGCTGACCGCACTGCCAGCACGTCGGCGGGTCACGCCAGCGGAAAAAGAAGTTGCCTATAAGGTAGGGAAACTCCGCGAACATCTCCAACGCAGCCTTTACGAACGCGGCTTGCTCAGCCTCCGAATGCTCCTTTTTCCAGACGTTATACCACGCCTTCTCGTAGCAGTTCCACCCTTTCCAGCCTTCCGGCGGAGAACCCTTGGGTCTTTCTTTCACGCGTCCTATGGAGGAGTAGCCCCACTCGTGGATGATGACGGGAGCCTTGGTGATTCGGTGAATCTCTTTCAGAAGCGGACGCCAACTCTCGGGGCTGCCGGGTGCCCAAGAACCGAAGTACCCGTCTATTCCAGCGTAGTCAAACGTGTTTTCACCTTTCGCGTACAGGTTCTCAAAGAGCCATCTGCTGTCTGCGCCTAGTCCTGCGGGATTGATGCTTGTTTCCGCTTCGGGGTTGCCTTGTTTGACGCCTAAGCTTCCCTCTTTCATGAAGCGAGCTGCCTGCTCAACGATCATGGACCCCCGGAAGATACTAATGTCCATCTCGTTTGAGACCTGCCAGAGCTGCACAAAACCAGCCGTTTGTTCACCGATCTCTCTGCATCCGTCTCGGTACGCTTCGTAATACTTATCTGAGTCGTAGCCTCCCGCCCACTCAGGCAGTTCAGAGTGCCAAACCGACTTCCCCAGTTTCTTGCTGAACCGAAAAGAGCCTGAAAGCGGGGTGACGCCCATTATTTTGAAGCCCTTTTTCCTCAAAGCTTTAACATGTTCAACCGTTTCCATAAACCGCGGGTTCAGCTCTTCGTGCAGCTGGTCTTTGAATGGATAGGTGAAGCCCACTCTGATCCACTCGATTCCCGCCTGCTTCATCAGAACGTAATCGGGTTCTGAATAGGTGTAGGCGCATATCCCCATCATGTGCTTTCCGTTCTTCATCCTGCATCCCAAATCTTCTTCGATCTTCCTTCATAAAAGACTATAGGCATATACGCAGATTTACGAATAGACTAGCAGTAAATTGGTGATGTTGGTTTGAACGGTCGTGAAAGGGTCAACTTGGCGTTGAGGCACCGCGAAGCCGACAGGATTTCGATTCAGGACAGCCCGTGGGGGGCCACGGTGGAGAGGTGGCGGAACGAGGGGCTGCCATCGGGAGTTTCGGCTGACGACTATTTCGGCTACGAGCTCTGGGGGGTTTCCGCCGACACCTCGCCCATGTTTCCCGCAGAGGTTCTGAGCGAGGACAACGAGTACATCGTTGAGAGGAACAGCTACGGCGGCGTCAGAAAAAACCACAGGGACACCTCAACCACGCCGATGATAATCGACTACCCGTGCAAAAACAGAGAAGACTGGGAAAAAATCAAGCCTAGGCTCACACCGAGCGACCACAGGGTCGACTGGGTTTCGGGGCTGCAGTCCCTTAACCGTGAACAAAGCCGCGGGCGATTCATCACCTACAACGCGGTTGTCGGGTACGACAAAATCCTGATTTACGTGGCCATGCCGCGCCTCTTAAGAGCGGTCATTCAGGAGTCGGAATGGGTCAAGGACATGTACCAGACGGACAAGAATTTGGCTATAGCAATGTGCGACATCATGATGAAGGGAGGGTTCAGGTTCGATGGCGCCTTCCTCTACTGCGACCTGGGCTACAGGGGAGGAACCTTCTTTTCTCCGAAGCACTACGAGGACCAGATGCACCCGGTATTCAAGGAGCTGTGCACTTACTTCCACAGCCACGGGATGCCGGTGTTCCTCCACTGCTGCGGCAACGTGAAGAGCCTCGTCCCGTACTTCATCGAGGAGGGAATCGACTGCCTCCAGCCCCTAGAGGTCAAGTCGGGCATGAACGTCGTCGAGCTCAAAGAGAAGTACGGGGACAAGATGGCGTTCATGGGCGGAATCGACGTCAGGCTCATGTCCCTCGACGACCCCAAACCCATCGAGAAGGAAATTCGGGAAAAGATTACGGTAGCCAAGGAGGGAGGCGGCTACATCTACCACTCGGACCACTCCGTCCCAAAGAACGTGAGCTTCGAGCAGTACAAGAGGGTCATGCAGCTGGTCCTAAAGTACGGAAAATACGAATAAAAGCCTCTTTGGAAAAAAGGAAAATGTCTGAGAAACCGTAATATACTGTTCTCAAGCATATTTTTGAAAAAGGTGAACTGCGAATGGTCAAAATCACTTATCTTGGAGCAGGAAGCGGCTTCGCGCCTGTTCTGAGCAAGGACATTTTCCAGATTCCTGGGCTTGAAAAAGGCGAGTATTGCCTCGTGGACGTTGACCCCGAGAGGCTGAACCTTTCTCGCAGGGCGACCGAAATCGTTAACGAGAAGCTGAAGACGAAGTGGAGGATCACGGCCTCAACGGACCGCGAGGAGGTCATGAGCGACTCCGACTTCATCATCAACACCATCGAGGTCAGCGGAGTCCAAACAGTTAAACATGATTATGAAATCCCGCTGAAGTATGGGGTAGACCAGTGCATCGGCGACACCGTGGGACCAGGCGGAGTGATGAAGTCCCTGAGAACCATCCCGCCCTGGCTCGAAATACTGAAAGACGCCGAAAGGCTTTGCCCCAAGGCTCACGTGCTGAACTACACGAACCCGATGTCCATGATGATGCTGGCGACCTTCCGCGCCTCAAAGATGAAAGCCGTGGGGTTGTGCCACTCGGTTCAGGGCACCTCCATGGACCTGGCGCGGTATTTGGAATTACCGTACGAGGAGCTGGAGTGGAAGTGCGCGGGAATCAACCACATGGCGTGGTTCACGGAGCTCGTCCACAAGGGCAAAGACATGTACCCCGTGCTGAAGAAGAAGGTGAAAGAGAACAAAGCTCTTTACGAAAGGGACCCCGTCAAGTTCGAGCTCCTGCTTCACCTCGGCTACTTCGTGACGGAGTCGAGCGGTCACATGTCCGAGTACATCCCGTACATCCGTAAAAGGTCGGAACTCATCGACAAGTACTGCCGAGAAGGATACCTCGGGGGCAGAGGATTCTACGCGAAGAACTGGCCGAAATGGAGGCAAGACCTCGACGAGAGGCGAAAGCGGATAATCGCGGGGCAGGAGGAACCCGACCTGCGCAGGAGCGTGGAGTACGCCGCCGAAATCATCGAGGGCGTCGTGTTCAACAGGTTCAAGGTCATCTATGGCAACGTGCTCAACACGGGGCTCATCACGAACCTTCCGCAGCAAGAGGTCGTCGAGGTTGCTTGTCTGATTGACCGCAACGGCATCCGCCCAACGTACTTCGGCGAGCTCCCGCCACAGGTAGCTGCGCTCTGCAGGGCGAACATGGCGGTCTACGACATGACCGTGAGAGCCATCATGAACAACAGTTACGAGATGGCGGAGCAGGCGGTGATGCTTGACCCGCTGACCGCCGCGGTGTGCTCGCTCGAGGAAATTCGGAGCATGTTCGCGGAGCTCTACAAGGCGGAGAAGGACTTCATACCCAAACTCGAATAGAAGAAGAGACATTAATCATCGTTTAAAGTGCTTACGTGAATTCTACCGCCTTCTGAATACCTATGCGAATGCTGCTTTGGTAATTGGACGGTGACTGGGACTCCCTTTGGTCCCTCCACGTCTACCTTTATTTTCTTTCCAATTTTCTTCCAGTCCACCTTGACCACGCCTTGAACCGTGGGCATCTGCCCCCTTGCGTATTCGTAAATGAACTGCGGCTTGATTAAAACCTCCTCGAACCCTGGCTTCAGGGGCTTAATCCCCAACACCGCGGTCAGAAAGTCAACAGCGGGCCAGGACGACCACGCGTGGCAGTCGCTCCTTCCGGGCTCCTCTGCCTCCTGCCAAGTCGTCAGGTGACGCGCCATCATCGCGCGGTAGTCCTCGAGCTGGTGTCTGCTGAACTCTCCGTAATGAACAGTTTGTTCCAGTACACGGGCAAGGTAGTAACCGTAGGGCTTCGTCATGAACCCGCTGACCGCACTAGAAAAAAGTTTTTTCATTATCTTGTTGGTCTGATCTTGAGTGGCAGCTCCAGCAAGTATCGGTAGAACCTGACTGTGCTGGCTGACTGGCTTCCCTTTAAGCTCGGGCGACTCCGCGAATAAGTTCTGTTTTCCGTCCCAGCACAAGTCGCGAATGGTTGAACTCACTTTATTGGCTAATGGTCGCCAGCGTTCAGCGTCCTCTTTGAACCCGACTTCATCGTGCAGGCGGATGGCAGCATTCAGGGCAGCGAGGTACAGGCCGGAAATGAAGGTTGACCCGCCGTCCGCGACCGCCTTCGTCAGCATCGAGCCCCCTTCGCCGTCGGCTCCGACCGGGTTCCAGTACGGAATCTTGCTGACAAGGCTGTCCTCCCGCAGGTAGCCCCGGAACCAAGTCAGCACGCCATCAACCGCAAAAAGGTTGGACCGAACGAAGCCAGCGTCCCTTCTGCCCACCCAGTCCCAGTAGTCCTGAACCATGAGGACCCACGCCAGAGCGAAGTACGGCAGTCTGTGCGTCCGCCTTGAGGGCACGCGGCAGTGGATGAGGCCGTCGGGGCGCATCGAGTTCCTGAACAATAGGATAGAACGACGGGGCAACTTGGTTTCTCCAGCTAGGGCTAGGCTGCAGAGCGCCTCGATTCGGGCGTCGAAGATGTAGTGGAGCTGCTCGTAGTAGGGGCAGTCCTCGTAGGTTTCGTGGCTGCACAGCTGAAGTGTGCGCCAGCTAATCTCCAGCATCCTCTTCGAGTCGGCGTCGGAGGATTCGTAGCTGGCTTTCAGCTCCTGGGGATACGTTGTGAACCTGTACGAGGCGTCCTTGAGCGCGAAGGGCTCGTTTCCGGCGGACACCTTTATTCGGATGAACCAGAAGGCGCGCCAGTGGAAGGGCTCGTATTGGAATGCTCCGCCGGGAAGGACAACCGTGTCGTAGTAGCCGACGATTGCGCCTCCCTCAAGCTCGTCCCGGATAGCCTTCTTCGTCGGGAAGGCGCGGTTGCCCCTAGTAACGTACTCGTTGACTTGTTCTCCGTAGACTATTTCGACGGTTCGCCCACTTCCACCCTCAAACTTGAGCTCGAGGAATCCTGTTGTTAATGTTCCCGCGTCGAGAACAATTTCGCTAGCCTCGCCTGCTTTCAGCCTCCAACCCTTCGGTGTGTCACCAAACAGATGCTCCGTCACCTCCATACCGCGAATTGTACGGGTAAACCTTCTCGTTTCCTCAACAAGCATTGGTATATCCCGCGGCGTCAAGTGCCAGATTGGGTGCAGTTCACCCCACGTCGGGTCCACATCCGCTGAGGTAACAAAAATGGCGTCTTCCCAGCTCGAGTCGTCGAAGCCGGGGCTCTGCCAGCCGACGGGATACTTGGCTCCGTCGACGAGCTCCATGTTGTCCAGAAAGTTCATCGCGTTTGAATAATGCGTCACGTTCGGCTTTACGGCGCGGTCGACCTGCACCTTCCAGCCCGTCGGCGTGTCGATTCCTGCGTCCTTCGGTCCCTGCAGGAGGAACCCAGCGTAGCCGCTGTGGATTTCGCTGTTTGGGCTGTTGAGCCCGAACCACACGACTTCAGCGGCGATGACGTTTCTGCCCTTCCTCAACAGTTTACCAATGTCGTAGGTCTCATAGTAATAACAGCTCAGTTCGCCCTTCAGCGGCCCCCGACCCGCCCTCTGCCCGTTCACGAACAAACGGTAGCGGCTGTCCGCCGAGACGCTGACAATGAAGTTTTCAGGCTTTTCGTCAAGATTGAATGTCCGTCTTAAACGGCGAATGCACAGCCCCGGTCCGCCGCGCTCCGAGCTCCAAGCGAACGCAGCTCGCCACCGTCCCTTGACCTCGTAACCCTCGATGAGACTCAACGGCGATTCTACTCCTTCACAACCCGATATGCCGCACTCGTTATTTCAGCTTTCCCACGCGATTTTTTCCCTATTATTTCGGGAATAAAGGATAATAACCGAAGCCCGCATCTATCTAAACGCTGGGCAGTAAACCACAGCTAAAAAATGAACGGTCGCGTCGAAGCCGGGTTACCCTAGCCTGGTATGGGGCAGGCCTGCTAAGTCTGTGGTCGAAAGGCCGCGTGGGTTCGAATCCCACACCCGGCGCCATTTTAAAAAAGGCTTTTTGCGTCATTGCTTCTTTGACGTAGTCTGCTGTTGGGTTATATGCTCGATGTTTTTTATGAAAGCCGTTTTCGCGTTTGTGTAGCCGACGCGGTCTGTACCGTACTTTTTCGAGAGCCCCTTTTTCAGCCTGAAGTATTTTTCAGCCACGTCTGGATGGCTCCTCAGGTAGTCCCGGAAAACCAGATGCCTGTTCCAAGTACTGCTTTGGTACTTCATCAGGTGCAGGTGGAACCCAGTGCTGTGAGGCGCTTTTCCCAGGCAGTAAAACCATTCTGGGTTTTCGGGCTCAGGTGTGACGTCAGTGTAGCCAATTCTCTGTAATGGAAGAAGGCATTCGTCGGCGTTGGCTTTGTCGCGGACTCCCGCCATGATGTCTATGATCGGCTTCGCCCCTAAGCCGGGCACCGCGGTGCTGCCTATATGCTCGATGCCTAGAATACCTTCTCTGATCGCTCCCAAAATTTGCTGTTTTTCTTTCTCGTACAGGATTGGCCAATCGGGATCGTAGTCCACGATTACCACAGGACCAGGCATGGCAAGCCCCGCTTGTTTTCGTCTCTCTTTCAATATTTAAGCATGCACGTTCAAAGCAGGCAACGACGGATGTTAGAAATAAATGCCCCAACGGTTCTTCTATAAGACGTGGTGTTGGCTGTGCCATCTGAAAAGGAGACATCCAGCTCCTGGATCGAGAAGAACAAAGCCAGAATAATCGGGATCAGCGACGAGATTTGGGAGCTCGCGGAGCTCGGGCTGATCGAGTTCAGGTCTTCGAAGATTCTTGCGGATGAGCTCGAAAGGAACGGCTTCAAGGTTGAACGAGGAGTCGCGGGGATGCCCACGGCCTTCGTCGCGTCCTGGGGCAGCACCAAGCCAGTCATCAGCATTCTCGGCGAGTTCGACGCCTTGCCTGGGCTTTCGCAGAAGAAGGTCCCCACGAAAGAAGCTCTGCACATCGAAAAGCCTGGGCACGGCTGCGGGCACAACATTCACGGCGCAAGCGGCATGGCTGCGGCAGTAGCTATGAAAACTGCGATGCAGAAGCACCGAATCGGAGGCACGGTGAAGTTTTTCGGCTGCCCCGCTGAGGAGAACTACAACGGGAAGGTCTTCTTGGTCAGGGAGGGAGCCTTCAGCGGCGTCGACGCAGTGCTGAGCCACCACCCTGGCGACATGAACTGCGCCGTCCTAAAGAGCTGCCTGTCCCTCGACAACGTCAAGTTCAGCTTCTTCGGCAGGTCCGCGCACGCAGGCGGCTCACCCCATCAGGGCAGGAGCGCCTTGGACGCTGTGGAGCTCATGAACGTCGGGGTCAACTACATGAGGGAGCACATGATCCAGGACGCGAGGGTCCACTACATAGTCGAGAAGGGCGGCACCCAGCCGAACATTGTCCCGGACTACGCGCGGAGCTGGTACTACGTGAGGGCGCCGGAAAGGGAGCAGGTCGAATACCTTTACAAGTGGGTCCTCGAAATCGCCGAGGGCGCTGCGAAAATGACGAGGACGGAGATGAAGTACGAGTCCATGGGCGGACTATACAACCTGGTTCCCAACAAGGTCATAGCCGACAGAATCACTGGGAACATGAGGGAAGTCGGCGTCCCGAAATACGACGGGGAGGACTTGGAGTTCGCGAAGAAGATTGCGGCGTCAATCCCGCCCGAGATGAAGTACGAGGAAATGAAGGAGTCCAAGCGTCCGAACTGGGAGAGTCTGCTGGACAAGCTGATGGACGACGAGGTCGCTGACCCTTGGGGAGAGGGCATGGTCAGTCACGGGAGCACCGACGTCGCGGACGTGAGCTGGCAGACTCCCGCCGTCGAGTTCAGCACAGCGACGTGGGTCCTAGGCACGCCAGGGCACTCGTGGCAGAACGTGGCTCAGAGCGGCGTCGGACTCGGCCACAAGTCTCTCATCTTCGCGGCGAAGGTCATGGCTGCGACGGGCATCGACCTCCTGACCGACGCGGGGCTCCTAGAAAGCGCGAAGAAGGAGCACAAACAGAGACTCGCTGGAAAAGAATACAAGTGCCCATTGCCTCATGGAATCCAGCCGCCTCTGGACATATGGAATAAATAACATTGAATGGGAAAGCCTTTCTGGGTCAATTTCTAGAACATCATTTATAGAAGCTGCTTATTTTTCTCTTCAAGCCATTTCATTAGTTGGTCATATTGTGCTGCTTCGGCTAAGTTTCCTTCGTTCATTAAAATTACGTGCTCAATGACTGATTTGTATAGGTATCTCGTTGCTTGATTCATATATTTATCAAGATACAGATACAATTTTGGACTTGTTGCAGCGTGAGGTAAGTTTAAATCAGTTGCAAGCTTAGAAACAAATCGGTCGCTTTCCTGCGCAAGAAATACCAACATTTCACTGTCTGTCTTTCGTTTCGGGTCCAGATCTTTTTCTTGGGCTTTTAAAATATTGTTAAGGAGATTTTTAAGGTCATGTTTTGGAAACTCTTTAAGGAAAGTTTTTATTATTTCAGGTTTACGGTATAAATTTATTCCGTGATAATGAAGGAAATTTTTTGTTGCGAAGATGGCATCC
>CAZOKM010000003.1:20538-25793 GCA_964580405.1 uncultured Candidatus Bathyarchaeia archaeon
CTCGTTTATTGTAATCCCGTTTTCTTTTTCTTTCTTCCATACTGTTTGCCACATTAACTGGTGTCTACGTGTGGTCATGAATGTATAAAGGGCATCAATCTTATCAATTGGGACTTGATGGAATAATTTTAGTATATCTTCGCCGTAAAGTACGTTGTAAGCATTAAGGACTCCATTTAACCAAATAACTGGATAACCAAAATCTGTTTGTTTACGCCAAAGGCTTTCTTCTGTCTCAAGGCTGGGACCAATAAGCGCGTAGCCTGAAGAGCTCCTTAACCAATGAAATCGATGCCCTATTTTCAATGAGATATCATCTAGTTTTTTCTCTTCTCGTTCTATCTGTTCTTCAATGATGGCTTTGAGAACAACTATGAAATCGATGTCGGTCCAAGTTGGATTAGGAATAAAATCCTTAGTAGCTACGCTACCATAAAGAATTACACTTTGAATATTATCACCAAATATTTCTAAACAATAATCGCTAATTCTTTCAGCCACTTCATAATAATCTTCTCTTTCCATCATAATCTCCCTCTCCAATAACTAGGACAACAGGGTAGTGCTAATAAAATGTTCTATGATAAAAGAGGAGATGTTCCTACGTCTTGGCTTGTTAGCTAGATTTTGTGGAGATTCATGCATCTGAAACGAACACAGATGCCTTTTCGAATATTTTTTTATTTGTGCAGTGCAACGAAGCGCCTGATGGATCTGTCGTAGGTCTTTTCGACTAGAGGCGGGAAGAAGCAGGCTGGCAGCTCCCCGTGCGGCAGGTGGTTCCTTATGCACTCGCAGCACTTGCCCTTAAGGTCGCAGGAGTACGTGCAGTTGCAGTCTTCAAGGTTAGCCTCAACGTTCGGACACGCCTTTCTCAACACATTGTCACCTTTTTGAATTTATAATGAAAATGGCAATAAATGCCTTCACAAGAGAGTAGATTATGAAGTAAAGCTTAAGCGACTTGTGTAATTATGCCTGCCCTCTTGTGTGCCAGGTACTTCTCAAACTCCGTTCTCGTTGGGCTGCCCCTAGTTTCGGGCTTCGACGCCTTCAGTGCGCCAGCAAGGTTCGCCCGTACCAAACATTCCTCGTCATCTAAACCCAGCGATACCTGAGCCACAAACATCCCCAGAAAAGCGTCTCCGCAGCCAACGGTGTTGACGACTTTCAAGCCCAGCTCTTCAAGGTTGACACCCGGCACTGTGATCATGCATCCCGAAGCAACCAGAGAACAGCCTTTTTCACCGAGCTTAACGATGAGCTTTAGCCGATTGTTGAATGCTGAAAGCTTCTTCCAAGCTTTCGCAGGGTCTTCTTCCCCCGTCAGGTTTTTCGTCTCAACTTGGTTCACAACGAGGTAGTCGAGGCTCCCGAGAACCTTGCCCAGCTTTTCCATGCCGAGGGCGCTTCTGACTCCTGCGTCCCAAACAACGACTTTCTCCTCTTTCTTCGCGAAGTCAGCTGCCGCCTCGATGGTCTCAACGGGCGGGTCAATCAGAGCGACGATTGACGATTCCCTTATCAGGGCATGAATCTCCCCGGTCCGTAAATCTTCGGGCGTGAGTTTGAGGTTCGCCCCAAAGAGCGTGTTGATGACGTTTCTCCCGTTCCTGTCGATTAGTATGTAGGCTTGCCCCGACTCTGCGTCCCCGGTGAACTTTATCCCAGAGACTACGACGCCTTCAGACTTCAAAATCCCGATTTGCTGGTCAGCAACGGCGTCTCTCCCCAAGCATCCGATGAGAGCCACCTGCCTCGGACCTAAAATTCTGGCTGAGGCGACCGCTGCGTTCGCGGCTTTTCCTCCGGGAACGCGCGAGATTCTTTCCACGGGGACCTCTTCGCCTATCTCGGGGAACCTTTCCACGAACAGGTTTATGTCCCAGTTAATTGCGCCCATTACGCAGATTCTGACCAATTCTTTTCGCCTTTAGATTTCCAGGTTCAGCAGCTTCGCCATGTTTCCAGCCATCACGTTGAATCGGTCACGCTCAGGCAAATCGCCCAGCAATGCTTTGTACCTTGCGACCTCAACGTTCATCAGTTCAAACGGCGTGTCGCTCCCGAAACACACTCTCGACGAACCGAGGGTTTTAATTGCCTTCAAAATCGGAATCGTCCGTACACCGCTTCCTATTAACATCAAGTTTGGATGCTTCTTAGCTACCTCGATAGCTGCGTTAGTCAAGTCGTCGAATGCGATGCCGCCCATATGAACCATGAGAATTCTTAATTCAGGGAATTTCTCAGCTATCTTTGTGACCCTGAACGGGTTTGTACGGTCGTACGCGTCGGCTCCGACGTGAAGGGCTAGTGGCTTACCGATCTCCGCTATCTCCTCTATTAAGGGGAGCGACAGCTGCGGGTCGTCGATGAAGAAGTTGTTTTGGGCGCCGTTCAGTTTTATGCCGTAGAATCCGTATTCGCTGATGTATTTCTTCACGTCTTTCTTCGCCTTCTCGACGCCGAGGTGAGGGTCGACCCACCCGAAACCGAGTATTCTGTCAGAATGTTTCTTCATGGACGTGTAGACGTATTCGTTGGCTTTGTCTAGTCTTCGCATGTACGGAGGCTGAAGCCAGGTGACAGCTTTGTCAACGCCAGCCTTTTCCATTCTCTTCAGCAGCTCCTCGACGGGGATGCTGTTTCCGCCTTCAGCAGTGGGCGAAATGTGGACGTCAGCGTCAATAATCACGTCGCATCCCTTCCCTAATCCTACAACCACGGGTCAACTACGACTTTAATGGCGTTTGCGTCTCGGTCCTCAAGCGTACTGAGGGCTTCCTCGATTTTTTCCAGCGGGAACCTGTGGGTGATGAACTTCTTCGCGTTGACCTTGCCCGACGCTATGAGGTTAAGGGCTTCGAGGTACTGGCTCCTGCTGGAGGCGTTCGCCCCGTGGACGTGCAGCTCGTTGTAGTGAATCAGGTTCGGGTCGACGTTGCCGTACGACTCTTCCTTCGGGATTCCGGCGAAGAAGCTCACGTCCGCGTCGACCGCAGCCATCTCGAGGGCTTCCCTCTGAATCTCCTTCGAGGAAGCCGCGCATACCACGACGTCCGCACCCAACCCGCCTGTCAGCTCCTTGACCCTTTCCACGGGGTTGCAGGTGCTTGAGTCCACGCAGGCATCCACGGGAATCCCCATTTTCTGTGCGAGAACAAGCCTCGGCGAGGAACGGTTGACGAGAATTACCCTTGCGCCTTTCTGTTTGGCGTATTCTGCGTGGAGCATGCCGATCACGCCTGCGCCTATTATGGCAGCTGTGAAGCCTTTGGGGCGGGTCTTGAAGGGGTGCCACCCGTTGATCACGCACGAGAAGGGCTCGGCGACGCTGGCTTCGTCGAAGGGCAGTTTCGGGGGGACTTTTATGACGTTGCCTTGCTTCACGGCGGGTTTCGGAACGAGGAGGAACTGCGCGTATCCTCCGTCGAATTGGTAGCCTACGGCTTTGTACTTCCTTCGGCAGCGGTTCTCCTCGCCCTTCCTGCACGCGTCGCACTCGCCACATCCGACGACCGTTTCTACGATGACTCTGTCGCCGACCGAGTATCCTTCAACGCCCTTGCCTATCTCTTCAATCGTTCCTGAGATTTCGTGCCCCGTGATTTGCACGTTGATCTTCTTTTGCCCGCGGAAAATCCGAAGGTCCGTGCCGCAGACTGCGCAGGCTCTCACTTTGATTAGGATTTCACCTTGCCCGCATTTGGGTCTGTCGACCTCCCGAACGTCGAATCTTCCGGGTTTGGTAAGGATTGCAGCCTTCATCTTCATCTGTTAACCACAGTGTTTCTTTAGGTCTAGGCAGAGAAAAAGGTTTTCGAGTATTAGCCAAAAAATGGACGCTTCAAGAACGGATGGAGCTTTCTGTTGAGACTTTCTTAGGTTCCTAAAAGATAATATAGCCGGAAAAAATATGAACGTTCTGAGTGGTGCTTGCATGGTCACCGAGGTCATTATGCCGAAGATGGGGCAGACGATGGAGAAGGGGAAAATCGTCAGGTGGCTCAAGAAGGAGGGGGAAGAGGTCCAGAAGAACGAGCCGCTGCTCGAGATTGAGACCGACAAGACGACAATCGAGGTCGAGTCCCGAGGCGCGGGAATCCTTAGAAAAATCCTCGTCCACGAAGACGAAGAAGCCCCCATAGCCGCCGTAATCGGCTACATCGCCAAAGAAGGTGAAGCTCTACCCGAAGGTCCAAGCAAGAAAGCTGAGCCAGCAGCTGAAAAACCCTCAGCTGCAGTCACAGTTGAGCAATCGAAACCCGCCGTGAGCACAGAGGAAGCTGAAAGAGTAAAGGCTTCGCCACTGGCGAAGAAGCTCGCTGACGAATTAGGCGTCGACATAAGCCAAGTCAGCGGCACGGGACCAGGTGGGAGAATCACTAGAGAAGACGTCCTCGCGTTTTCCCAGAAGAAGCCGTCGCAGGTCGTCGAGGAATCGGCTCCGACATTTCAGACGGTTCCCATGACGAGCATGCGGAAGGCCATCGCTGCGCAGATGGCGAAGAGTAAAGCCAGCGCACCGCACTTCTACGTTAGCATTAAAGTCGACATGATGGAGGCAGCCAAACTGAGGGAAATGCTGCTTCCAGCCGTCGAAGCCGAGTCGGGCGTCCGGCTGTCATACACTCACATGCTGGTCAAAGCCGTAGCCATGGCGCTGAAAGAGTTCCCAATGCTGAACTCCACCTATGACGGTGAAACAATAAAGCAGTGGAAGGACGTTAACGTCGGAGTCGCGGTCAGCTTGGACGACGGGCTTATCGTTCCGGTCCTCAGGAAAGCCGACGGGCTAAGCCTCAAAGAAACCGTCGTCAAGACGGCTGAGCTCGCCGCGAAGGCGAGGGACAAAAAGCTTCGGGAAGAAGAGTTTTCGGGCGGAACCTTCACGGTTTCGAGCATGGGCGCCTTCAGCGTGGACTCGTTCGTCGCCATCATCAACGTCCCCGAGGTCGCCATCCTCGCGTCGGGCTCCGTCCATGACGTGGCTGCTGTGGTGAACGGCGTGGTTGCCCCGAGGAAAGTGATGGATGTAACGTTGTCGGCTGACCACCGTGTCGTTGACGGCGTCTACGCCGCAAAGTTCCTCCAGAAAGTTAAAAGCCTGCTGGAAACACCGCAAAACTTGGTCTAGCCAGCACATTAGAAAGAGGAAAAGACCTAATCCACGCATCTGGTCTGATTTGACCAACATTAGGATTTTTTGTTTGAACAACAAACGGTTAAGATGAGTAGACCCGTCTATTTTG
>CAZOKM010000003.1:25893-40968 GCA_964580405.1 uncultured Candidatus Bathyarchaeia archaeon
TTGTGTGACAAAGGTCTGTTATTGTATTGAACAGTCGTACGGATAAACTATATATCGGGTTGCTTCTCTCTCTAAAAGGGAAATGGAGAGTCAGCAGTCAGCGACCAAGCAACGTGGGCTATTGTCTAGGCTTGTTACAAGCCTTGACGCTCTCTCCCTAAAGCCTTGGGCGAAGCGCCTCGTTTACGTTTCTGCCGTTGTCTTCTTTTTCACCCTCATTCTTGTTCCCCCAGTAATCGGCATACTACAAAACGTCGGCAGCATGGCCCAAATCCGTGAAGCGCCGGAGATGCTTGCGAGAGCGAACTCGGCCGTCGCGTGGTCGTTCATAACCGCCTTTACTGTCGCCATTCTGGACTTGGCTGCAGCTCTGCCGCTCGCGTGGTTCATCGTTCGAAGTAAATCCAGACTGATTAACGTCGTAGACACTTTAGCCGACATCCCTTTCCTCATCCCAACAGCCGCCCTAGGATACTCCGCGAGCCTGTTCTGGAGCCAGCAGGGGGGAATCTCCAGCCTGTTCGGAGTCGGATCGCTTGTTCCGCCGGGCTTTGTGCTCGTGCTCCTGCTCCACTTCGCCTTCTCCTATCCTGTGATAGTGAGGGTTATGGTGGGCGAATTGTTGGGCTACAAGCAGGTCTACGAAGTGGCAGCCAAGACCCTCGGCGCCTCACCCTTCACGTCGGTCAGGACCGTGACCTTGCCGCTGCTGAAGCCAGCATTAATTGCATCGTTTTTATTAGCCTTCGCGAGGTCGCTTTCTGAGACGGGAGCCACCGTGATGGTCGCAGGCTCCTTCGAGAATGGCCCCATCTTCATCTACTACAACACCCAAAGCACGGGTGCCCTCGTCTATGTGAGCTCGCTCCTCATTCTGAGCTCGGTCGCCGTGTTCCTCGCCATAAGGCTGCTTGCTCCGCGACTGAAGCTGCCAATAAGACGGGCGTGGCCGAACTTTGAGAGAAAATTGAGCAGCAACACGTCCGTTAAAAGTAGAGATTCTGTGGCAATTTTGGTGTTTTTATTTTTTGTGATTGTTCCCTCGCTTTTCGTTGCGTTACCCATTACGAATGCTTTGGTTAACGGAACTTGGATTGCTGCCTTTGAAGGAGCCGAACCGTGGGGCGCCTTTTGGAGCAGCATGCTCTTGTCTTACGTCGTCGGCTTCATTTCCACCGTCACAAACGTTGCCACTGGGCTGCCAATAGCGATAATCATTGCCCGCAAGAAGCTCGGTCGCTTCACCCCGATTCTAGACTCACTCGTTAACATTCCAATCATCGTTCCATCAATCGCCCTAGGCGTCTCGCTGAAATTCTTTTGGGGAAGCCTTAACGCGCCCGATTTCCTGGTTCTCATTTTTTCGCACATGACGATAACCTACACCTATTTCGTCTTGTCCATGTCAGCAGCCATCGAAAGCGTGTCCCCAGAGATGGAGGAAGTCGCCAGCACACTCGGGGCGAAGCCCTTCGCCATCTTCAGAAGAATCACCTTGCCCCTGACGAAATATTCTGTGTTTTCAGGCGCCGTCCTCGTCTTCACGCGGTGCATCGGCGAGACGGGGGCAGCCAAGGCAGCTGGCGGCGCGCTGAAGACAATTCCTATATTACTCGTGGACTGGATTGTTAAGGGGTATGCCTCGCCGTCCGAAAGTGCGCTGGGAATCGGGTTCCTCATCGTAGCTTCGTTCATGGTTCTGCTTTTGCTCAGAATAGTCATCAGAGGTAAGGGGTGAAAGGAGACGCCTTCGGTTCGCTTGGTCAACGTTTCGAAAAGGTTCAGGAACATTTCAGCAATCAACAATCTTAACCTCGAAGTGAAGGACGGCGAATACCTCTGCGTTCTGGGCCCAACGGGTAGCGGAAAAACGACCTTACTCAAAATCATCGCGGGATTAGTTAACCCCGACAAAGGCGAAGTCTACATCGACGGTAAGCTGGTCAACAACGTCCCGCCCCAAGAACGCAACACCGCCTTCGTCCCCCAGAACTACGCCCTTTTCCCGCACCTAAGCGCTGTACAAAACGTCGCCTTCGGACCGACCTCGAAAGGGCTCAGCAGAGAAGAGGCCAACAAGATTTCGATGAAAATGCTGGAGATGACGAGGCTTGCTGGAAGGCCGGATTCGCAGCCAAACGAGCTGAGCGGCGGTATGCAGCAGCGTCTCGCGCTGGCAAGGGGACTCGCCTCAGACGCTAACTTGCTTTTACTGGACGAGCCTCTGGGAGCCTTGGACGCTCGCATCAGGGTTGAACTCAGATACAAAATTAGGAACCTCGTGAAGGACCGAGGGTTCACGGCCATTCACGTTACGCACGACCAGGAGGAAGCCATGATTGTGGGGGACAGAATCGCGGTCTTGCGGGAGGGCCAGATTCAGCAGGTCAACGTTCCCACCAAGGTTTACAATGAGCCCCAAAGCATTTTCGTGGCGAACTTCGTCGGTGGCGCGAACTTCCTTGAAGGGTTCGTCGTGGACAGGGACCATCAGGGAGCGTGGATTCAGCTCCGCAACCGTTTCATCGCACGCGTCAGAGAGATTGATTTTTCTCCTGGGGAAAAGGTTATTCTAGCAATCAGAGAAGAACTGACCACAATTGTCAAGCGGGGCGGAGAGGAACAGGAAATCAACTTCTTCCCAGGGACCATGCAGTCAGCGAGCTTCTTGGGCAACTCGACGGTGTTCAAGATTCTACTGAAGAACGGCGATGTGGTTAACTCGAGAATCCCAGTTAGCCAATACAAGCAGGATTTTTCGGAGAACGAAGGAGTATACGTTAGGCTTCACCCGGAGAACATTATGACCTACCCGTACCCTCAGGGGGGCCTTTTCAGGGAGCTGGAGGCCATATAGATGCCGTCGGTTCAGCTGGTGAACATTACAAAGAAGTACCGGGACATTACTGCAGTGGAGAATGTGAACCTCGCAATAGAGGACAAGGAGTACGTCTGCATAATCGGCCCAAGCGGGTGCGGCAAGACCACGCTGATAAAGTGCGTTTCAGGCATTATCCAGCCGACCGACGGGGAAATCTGCATCGATAATAAACGAGTGAACGAAGTTCCGATTCAGGACCGGGGTGTCGGATACGTATTCCAAGACATCGCCCTGTTCCCGCACATGAATGTCCGCGAAAACGTTTCCTACGGACCTTTCGTCAAGGGGTGGAGCCCAGCCCAAACAAGGACCCTCGTCGAGGAAATGCTGAACATGATGGTCCTCGGAGACAGAGCCCGCGACCACCCTAACGTGCTGAGCGGAGGCGCACAGCAGAAAACGGCGATTGCACGCGCCCTTGCGTCAGGCTCCCTCCTACTACTTCTTGACGAGCCCCTCGGGTCGTTGGACGTCAAGGTCAGGAAACTGCTGAGGCATGAAATCAGGAGGATGATTAAGGACCTCAACCTCACCGCGATACACGTCACCCACGACCAGGAGGAAGCCATGGCGGTCGCGGACAGAATCGTGGTCATGAAGACGGGCAAGATAGTTGAGGTGGGCACGCCTTCGCAACTGTACCTTCACCCGAAGGAACTTTTCACGGCGAATTTCGTGGGCGAGTCAAACTTTTTCGAAGGCCGAGTCGCTGAGGAGGGAGACAAAAAAATCAAGATAAACGTGGACGGTTCCTTCCTTTACAGTTCAGAAAAAGCGCCCGCGGAAGACGCAAAGGTTGTTGCAGCAATCAGACCCGAATTCGTAGCCATGGAACACCAGCAAAAGACTGAACCGCTCTGGAAAGGAACAATCGAGACTGTGACCTTTATGGGAAGCATGATGCGGTACGAGGTCAAGGCGGAAAACGGAAAAGTCGTTGATGTAAAGATTCCGTTTTCTTCAGTGTCGCAGGAATTTGAAGCGGGGAGTCGGGTAAATTTGAAGTTTCCCCCCGAGTCCGTCCTGCTTTACGCGTATCCAAGGTCTGGTCTGGAGAAGGAGATTTCGGTGGAATGAGTCAAAAAATAAGGCTGTTATATTATCAAAAAGAGTAAACTTTAAAATTAGAGGTGCGAAAGATGAAAAAGGCGCAAGATAGGAGTATTCCCGTGATGGAAAGTTGGTTCGAGAAACGGCGGAAAAACAAGGTCTTGGACTTAGCCTACAGGCAGATGACGGTGGCGCTTGACACAGTCAACGACCTCGAAGGGGCGATTAAGGCTGCGTCATCTGAAGACGCTGAAGGGGCTAAGACGACGATTGAGAGGCTCTTCAAGGTTGAGGAGGAGATAGACGACCTCAGAAGGATGGTGTTCGAGGAGCTGACCAAGGGCAACCTCGGAGTCCAAGAACGGGAGGACATCATGCACCTCGTCAAACGCCTGGACATGATGGCCGACTACATCAAAGACTCGGCGAGAAACGTCCTCGTCCTGCTGAACGCGACCATCCCGAAAGAAGTGTGGAAAGCCTTCTACGAAATGTCCATCGGCATAGTCCGAACCGCCGCGGTCCTGAGGGAAAGCCTACGATGCCTAGGCGAAGACCCCGTCCAAGCGAGAGCGATTTCGGAGAAGGTCGAAGACGAGGAAAACAAAGTCGACAAAATGCAGCTGGAAATCAAGGGTCTCCTCATGAAGTACGGCACCGAAATAAACCCGTGGAGCCTCCTGCTACTGAAGGATTTGCTGGACGCCATGGAAGAAGCCGCTGACAGCTGCGCGGACACGGGAGACTACATACGCGTCCTGACGGTAGAATTCAAGTAATCAGCTGGGGAGCAATCGTCTACTTCTGCTTCCTAACAGATTCCTCGAGAGCCGCCACAGCAGGCAAAGTCTTGCCCATAAGAAACTCTATCAACGCGCCGCCAGCCGTGCTGACATAGGACATTTTGTCCGTGAGCCCAAACTCCTGAACGGCTGCGACCGTGTGTCCGCCACCGACCAGCGAAAAGGCTTTGGATGTCGCCACGGCTTCTAGCACTGCCTTTGTGCCCTTCATGAACTCGCTTTTCTCATACACTCCCGGAGGACCGCTGACGACTATGGAATTGGCTTTCACTATTATCTGGGTGTACTGCTTGATTGTCTGCGCCCCAATGTCGAAAATCTGGAACTCGGTCGGAAGAGAACTCAGAAGCAGCTCCTTCCTCTTTCCGTTCACTTCAACAGCCACGTCGACCGGAGCTTTAACTTTACCTGGGTACGCGGCCATCAACTCTTTTATGCCGGGGACCAAGCCTAGGATGCCCTGCTTTTCGAGTAGCTCCATGTTCGGCTTACCGAGGTCGACTCCCTCAGCGTTCATGTAGAGGTGCCCCGTGATTCCCCCCGTCAGAACGTAGTCCGCGACGCCATTCTTGAGGACGTACTTCGAGATTTCGAGCGAGTCGTCAGCCTTCGCGCCACCGAGGATGAAGACGCACGGCTTCTTCGGAGATTCCAGAACCTGGTTGAGGGCTTTGAGCTCGCGCTCCATTATCCTGCCAGCGACCGTCGGAAGGACCGCCGAGAACCCCACCACGGAGGCGTGCGTCCTGTGGGCGGCGGAGAAGGCGTCGTTGACGAACACGTCAGCTAGGGGAGCTAGGACCTTGATGAACTCCGACTTGGCGTGCTCCTCGGGAGCCTTCGACTTCTGCTCGTCGGCGTAGGTCCGGGTGTTCTTTAGGACGACGACTTCGCCCGGCTTAAGGCTCTTTATGGCTGCTTTAGCTTCGTCGCCGTAAAGGTCGTCCACGTACTTCACGGGCTTCCCCAAGACCTTAGCCAAAATCGCGGAGTGCTGCTGCAGAGAGATGAAGTCCGGGTCTCCGGGGCGCCCCTGATGGGCGAGGATTACGACTTTTGCACCCTTTTCAACCAGTTCCTTGATTGTGGTTTCGCCGTGAGCCCTTATCCTCGTGTCGTCCAAAACTTTCTGGGTCTGGGAGTCAACAGGCGAGTTGAAGTCAACCCTCACCAGTGCTACTTTTCCTTTCAGGTTAACGTCGTCTAGAGTGCGGAACTTCGCCAATTCTCTTCACCTAGTTGAAAAATGGGAAAGAATGGCGGACTGCTCTTTCTGTTTACAGCCCTGCCTTCTTGCCGACTAGCTCGATGAGCTCGACCATCCTGCAGGAGAAGCCCCACTCGTTGTCGTACCACGCGAACACTTTGGCGAGGTTCTCAATCGTCATGGTCGAGAGCCCGTCCACAACAGCCGAGAAGTGGGAATGGTTCATGTCGGTTGACACCAGCGGCTCTTCAGTGTAGTCCAAGATTCCCTTGAGCTCGCCGCCTGCGGCCTGCTTATAAGCTTCGTTGATTTCTTTTGCCGTGGCTGGCTTCTCGAGAACCGCCGTCAAGTCGACGATTGAAACGTTCGGAACTGGCACCCGTAGCGCCACACCATTCATCTTGCCAGACATCTTGGGCAGAACTTCGCCTATGGCCTTCGCTGCGCCCGTCGTCGTCGGGATGATGTTCAGCGCCCCAGCCCTTGCCCTTCGGAGGTCGGAGTGCACCAAGTCCTGTATCCTCTGGTCGTTCGTGTAAGCATGCGCGGTCGTCATCATCGCGTTCTTTACGCCGAAGTTCTCGTCAAGGATTTTCGTGACGGGGGCGAGGCAGTTCGTCGTGCACGAGGCGTTGGACAGGATGTTGTGTTTGGCTGGGTCGTAGCTCTTGTGGTTGACGCCGAGGACGATAGTGATGTCGGGATTCTTCGCGGGAGCGGAAATCAACACCTTCTTGGCGCCTGCCTGCAGGTGTTTCGAGGCGTTGTCACGGTCCGTGAACAACCCCGTAGACTCGACCGCCAAGTAGACGCCCAAGTCCTTCCACGGCAACAATGCTGGGTCCCTTTGGCTGACCAGCGGGACCTTCTTTCCGTCAACAATCAAAGCGTTGCCTTCAGCTTTGACGTCGAAGGGCGCTCTGCCGTGGACAGAGTCGTATTTCAGCAAGTGCGCCATGGTTGCGGCGTTGCCGATGTCGTTTATCGCCATGAACTCGATTTTAGCTTTCCTTTCAATTGCGGCTCTGAAAAGGAGCCTGCCGATTCTTCCGAACCCGTTAATCGCGACTTTAATTGCCATAACCGATTTCACCTTTGTCAGGGAATTGATAATCGAAATTCGCCTAATAAGGTCTTCGTAAACATGGTGGAACCCCATTAAGGATAAATTGCAGTTTCGCCGAGGTCCAGTTCCAAAGGTCATGACCCGATTAATGTTTGGGACCCGAAATTTCAAAAAGGTCTTCAATCGGCTTGTCGACTAGGCTCAGCGCAGCCTTTTCGCTTTCAGCCATAGACGCGATTCCCGAATACTTGTCGAGTAAAGCTGGCTTGACGCAAAGGGTCAACCGTTTTTCAGCCCGCGTGAACGTTACGGAAAGTGATTCTCCGCTGACAAGTTCAACGTTACGTTTCCCCATGGTGCAGCCCGTTGTGAGCTGCACGCCGTCCACGAAGCAGGAACGCGGCGGCGTGGACGCGGTCTCGACGCGTGCGCGCATCTTGAAAATGTCCTTCCCCAAAATCTCGTTGGCGCATAAGCCAGCCTTCATGCCCAAGACGAGGAAGCTCCCCAAGTGACCGTGGAACTTTTCAGCTTCCTCGAGCAGACTTTTGGGAATTGGGCACAACAATTCTTTCAACCTGCTTTAAGCCCTTTTTCAAGAAGAAAATATAAATGTTCTGGGACTAGATTGGCAGTTCGCTTCTTCGCGGCAGTCCGCTTCTTGCCCCCATCTTGGAAAGAACCCTCGAAGCGACGAAGTTCCCTATTTTCCCGCATTCTCCGAGCGGTTTCCGGTTCAGGAGACCGTAAATGAACCCCGCACAGAAGGCGTCGCCGGCGCCCGTCGTGTCCACAACGTTCACCCTGTACGGTTCCACGTATCGCCCCTCTTCGCCGTCCGTGATGTAGCAACCCCTTTCCCCGAGCTTCACCGCGACTACCTTCACCCCTTCGTCCAGTAAAGATTTGGCGCCTTCGGGGCAGCCCTTCCCAGTTAATAGCCTCAATTCGCCTTCGTTGGGAAGGATGGCGAAACACCTTTTCAACAAGGGTTTCAAACCGTCAAGCCCCTTGCGGGCGTAAATCATCCCGGGGTCAAGCGTCACGACGACGCCTGAACATTTTTTTACCAGCTTGATTTGCGCTCTAAGGAGACCGTCAGAAGCGAAAGACGATAAGTGCAAGAACCTCGCGCCCGCAACATATTCAGGGTCGATTTCGTCGAACCTCAGAGTGTTGTTCACTCCAGGGTCCAAGTACAGCGCCCTTTGCCCCTTCTGGTCCACGAACCCCGTGACCGAGCCGCATCTTCCATCCTTCGAAACAATTATACCCTCGGTGTTGACGCCCTCCCTTCGGAAGGCCTCAAGGAGGAAATCGCCTTCCCTTCCGGCGGCAACCTTTCCGACGAAGCCCGTCTTTACGCCAAGCCTCGCCAACCCAACGGCGGCGTTCGCGGCGGAGCCCCCGGGCGACTCGACGAAATCCTGAATCTCGCTTTCCCCTTCAGCCTCCGCTATGCGGTTAACCTTGTAGAGCCTGTCAACGTTCAAGGCGCCAAAGCAGACGGCGTCAAAAGTCAACGGAGCAGATCCCTCAATTCGATTCTGTACTTGCCCAGCCTTCCCCCGTAATTACCTGCGGAAATTCTCGTCACCCCTATGACGTTTGAGGCGGCTTCTATTCCGACCTTCATCGCCTCTTTCACTGCGGACAAGGATGTGCCGTTGATGACGATTTCTGGGATGAACCCTACTCCCTTCGGAACCTTCGATTCCGCCCCCAGTTTTTTCCTAAGCGACGGGCAATAGGGATGGTTCGTGGTCGGACCAATCTGGGGAAACTTGGTTTCAACTTTCGAACCCGCAGAGCATATTCCGAAGGGCGCGACAACGCCCTCAACAGAACCCATTGCCTTCAGAGCCGCTTTTCCTGCTTTCGTCACTGCCTCTTTGGTTGAGCACATGTACCAGAAGCTACCCCCAGTGACTCCCCTTCCGTAGCCAAGGTGCCGCTCGATGCGGAAGTCAGGGACCATGATGGGCACGGTAATCATTTCTTTGCCAAAGACTTTTTCCGTCCATTCATAGCCGTCGCCACAGTGCCCTATGCGCTCCATCGCGTCGACTTTTCCGATTGGTTCCTGACAAGCATCGAAAACTGATGTGAATGGTTTTACAAGGATATCCTGACGAACGCGGTACGAGAACTCCTTGTAGAACTTTTCGACAACCTCGTTCAATGGTTTCTTCTCGTCCAAGGCGCCCCAGAACTGGAGGACCGCGCCCCAGCGTCCGTCGGGCGTTTTTGCTTTGTCGACGTATTTTTCGACCCCGCCTTCGACCCTTCCGATGACCACTGAGGGGGTTGCGGTGGCGTCTTCAGCTGCCCTCCTGACTGTGGCTTTGTCGTCGGCTGTGACGAGAACTCTGAAGTACAACCCCTCGAAGGCTTCAGCGTAAGTGTCCTCAACCTTTACTCTCACGCGCCCCACCTATCACAATACGCAATCATGATCGGCTACAATAAATAGGTGATGATTACCCCAGCTTCCCGACGGCTTCGCCCCTAACCGTCTTCCTGAAGGCGCTGCTTTCCGACGCGAGCTTCTCCATGTTGCTTTTAGTAATCTTTTCGACTCGAACAGGCTTTTGCGCGACGACCCCTTCTAGTTTTTTGAACAGGGGAGGGTTGCAGAATGGTTCGACGTTGTTCAGCGACCACTCGTCGGCTAAGTCGAGTAATTTCTGTTTTCCGAAGCGGTTGAACACCTCAGCCATGACCGTTGTGATGCAGGTGTGATGCGACATCACAGCAATTTCAGTCTCCCTAACGGCGTAGCGGTTGCCGTTAAAAGAGACCGCCAACCCGCCCGCGGACCTCACGAGCCGGAAGGGGTCAACATCAGTTATGCTGTCCCCCACGTAGATTATGCTGGAAAGGTCTGCACCCGTTTTCTTGGCTATGTCTTTGACGGCGTTCGCCTTCTCGAAGCCGCCGACCGGATTAACGTCATTCATCATTATACCAGCCCGCATCCCGGGCAGTTCGCGCCAGAAAATCTCATCGAGTCGTGCAACAGTCTCCTGAGACTTTTGAGGCAACTCTTTTACGGAAGCGGCGGCGTCTGGAATCTCTATCATTTGCTTCGTCGAGAGTTCTTCGGTAATTGATTTTATCTTTGTGATTTCCGCTTCGGGAAGACCATACTTGTCAATGTCCAGTCTGGTGCAATACACGTTCTCTTTGGGGAACCCCGTGACGTCACACAGCGAGAAGATGTACTGCTCGTAGCTGGTGCTCACGATGAACGAGGGCATGAGGGCGTTGACGGACCTCAGGGTTTCGTCGGCTCCCGAGACAAGCAAGACGTTCCGAGAGGAGTAGTCCCTGAACATCTCGTTTGTGGCTCCGTAAGCCCTCATGAAAGGCAGAATCAGCCTCAATGTATCCCCAGCCTTGTAGCCACGTTTCTTTACTACGTCAGCGAGAACGTCGTCGTAGCGGCTTATCAACGAGAAAATGCGGTCGCCGTTTGGGACGATGCGGCTCATCAGCTCGAACGCGTTGTCATTCTTTGAAATAGGACCTTCACAGTCAGTTACAAAAATCCTTTGCCCCTTTTTCATTGAGGCTTCCTCAAATCCTGCATGTGTCTGACGCTTTTGGCTATGTGCTGCGGAGAGGCTATGTCCATTCGGCTCCACAGGGCTCCTCCCTTGATGGCGGCTATTCCCTTGAGAGAAACTTCGCGCGCCAACTGAATGCTCTCTCCGACTCCGACGCAGCAGACCGTCCGCGAACCCAACGCGTAATATCTACCGTCGTCCCTAACCTCCAGCGACCCAGGATAAATCCGCATCACCTCGCTCTGCTTTGACGTTAACGATTCGGCTTCATCCAGCACAATGGGTGTCCCGATGTCGGCTTTGTTGACCTTCTCAGGGAATACTTCGGCGTACCCGCCGTATTCGGGGGGAACCTTGTACGTTGTCACAGTCGCCTTCTTTTCGACCTCGACCTTCGTCAATGACCCCTCGACCATCCTGAAACAAACCTCCACGAAATCGTCCTTCAGGACCGGCAGAATGTTCATGATCTCTGGGTCTCCGGCTCTGCTGTTGTTCTCGAGAATCATCGGCCCCTTCTTAGTGTGCATGAAAGCCACGTAGAACGGTATTCCGCGCAGACCCGGATTGCTGCTTTTCCCCCTCAGATTGTTGAAGATTCTCTCGACAATCTTGACCTCCTTTTCCCGGTCACCGTAATTCATGAAAGGCAGGAAGTCCCCTCGGTCCATGTACGAGCCCATGCCGCCCGTGTTCGGCCCAGCGTCGCCGTCGAACGCCCGCTTGTGGTCTCGCGTCTCGGGCAGCGGAACGAGGTGTTTACCGTCGCAGAAGGCCTGAAAACTTGATTCTTCCCCCTCAACTTTCTCCTCGACGATCACGGTTCCTAACCTGAAGTTCGACATGAAGTGTTCCCACAGCTGGTCGCGGGTGTTGAAGTGGTCGCCCCAGACGCCGACGCCTTTGCCAGCAACCGGCGTGTCAGGCTTCACGGCAACTTGGTTCTCGAGTTCGTCCAGCCACCCGAAAAGCGGCTTCTTCACCTCGCCAGGATTTTTGTAATTCTTGGGGTCGAAGACCATGAACCTTGGGTTAACCTCGGGCATGATCTCCTGGAACAGCCTTCTCTGCGCGACCTTGCTTCCCTCGATGGCGTATTTCTGGGTGGGGCAAATCAGCGGTACTTCTGCCTCTTTTTCGACGATGTCCCTCACGCCTGCGATGATGGGCTTTTCCGGACCCACGATGCCGAAGTCGATTTTTTTTCTGAACTTCTTGGCGAATTTTCCTATTTCGTTCGAGGAAAGCGAGGGGACGACGATGTGCTCCTTCGCCCTTTTCAGGTTGAACGGGTTCTTCTGCTTGTCAACGATGTACAAATCAGCTACATACTCTTGGCTTCGGCAGAAGGCGTCCACCATTGATGATTCTCTGGAACCGTACGACACGACGAGAATCCCAACGTGCTCCATGACATTCACCTGCCTGTGACGTTTGATGACTCCGCTTTCAGCTCAATCTCTATCTTTCCATCAGCCTATATCTCTTTACCGTTTCAGTTTGACTTAATGATAAAACTTATATCAAACATTCAACTTTCAAGCATTGCTAAAGTCTGAAATAAAAAAATATCACGGCATTTATTGTGTTTTGATAGAATGATGTTACCGAAGTTTTGGCAGGAGGAAAAAACGTGAAAATCGCTGAATTAAGGGACGGCCTGAGAAGGATCGATGTAGAAGCGCAGATAGTAGAAGTATCGGAACCCCGCGAAGTCAGCTCCAAGTTCACCGGCGAAACCTACAAGGTGGCGGAAGCAACAATCAAGGACGACAGCGGTACGATAAAGCTCGTGCTGTGGAACGAGCAGATCGGGCAAGTGAACGCGAACGACAAGATCAGAATCGAGAACGGCTACATAAAATCCTTCCGAGGCGAAATCCAGCTCAATGTGGGCAGATACGGCAAACTGACCGTCATCTAGCGTTGAGTAACCAAACCTTTATTTTCTATTCGAATCCTACAGCCACTTGCCCAGATTTGGCTGTCCCACGCTTCCGTGGGACTCCTTGATTCTATTGACGGCGTTTTCGACGCGTGCCCTTGAGAACCCCTTCTCGTCGCAGAGGAACCTGTAGAGTTCGTCCTCTTTAAGGGGAGAACCCTTCGTATCATACTCGAAAGTCACATCGGGATTCAGGAAAATCGCCCTAACTTCCTCAAAACGGGAGTCAACCTTTGACCGAATTTCGACGGGTAAGTTTTCAAGATTGCCGTGTTCCTTGATGAGCTTCAACGCCGTCTTCGGGCCTATGCCCCTAATCCCTTTGTTGAAGTCTGTCCCGACCAGAATAGCCATGTCGATCAGTTGTTCACGCGTTATTCCGTGTTTCGACAAGAACTCGGGCAGGACGATAAGTTCGGGAGTTAGGGGTCTGGAAACCCCCTTGGATGGAAGGTATTCCTTGCCATAAATCGTCAGGTACCTGACCAGCCTAGGGGCGCCGAAAAGGAGCGAATCGTAATCTTTGCTACTCGCCCCCCAGACATCACCCTTCATCGCCATGTAGGCTGCCTGCGACTCAGCTTCGGACGGCGCCTGAACGTAGGGAACCCCGAGTAGAGTTAAAAGTTTCTTTGCGTCTTGAATCATGGAGCTGGTTAGGCGGTTCATCATCACTGCCTTGGAGAATGCCTTAGCGTAGTCCCCTTTTCTTAGGGCTTCCTGCCACTCATTTGTGGCTTTTTCTCTGAGCCTTCGCCTTTTTTCAATTTCCTCCTGCTTGAGCTTCGGTGGAGGACCGTCGAAAACGAAGACGAAGCTCATGTCGTACTCGGAAATCAAGTGCGTGACGCGGTAAAGAATCCCCGCCAAATGTGATGTCACGGTTCCGTCCGGGCCGGTCAAGGGGGTCGTGTCACGCATTCTAATGACCGAAAGGAACTGGTACAGAAAGTTGTTCGCGTCAACCGCGAGCTTTTTCCCTGTGAGGTCACGCAGCTGGATGTCGTACTTGAACATTATGGGTGTTAAGTTGACTCCCAAGACGCCCACTCTAAACCGTTTTTAGGTAAAATGCTTTGTTAATATAAAACGTCATAGCATGTTTCCTTACGGAAAATCTCTTTATGACTGATGGGTTCATAAAGTAATAATAGGGGAACCGCAAGAAAAGTTTATAACCGACAACAAATATTCAAACTCAATAGTTGAAAAATGCAACCACGTGTATTATTTTGTCAATTAAGGTTGTTCTGAACATGCAAACCCCCCACCTATGTTCTCCGAACTGCCCAAAATTTCGCTGCGGAAAAAATGCTCTGCAGTACAGAGGAAGGACGGCTTGGTGCAGATGGAGCGAGGAACCGTGTGACCCAGCGAACTGCAACTACCCAATATGCCAGACAAGACGCCTGCTACCTAACGGCAGATGCGGAGAAACTATAAAACGTAAAACGGTCGAGAAAGAGCCCGAGGAAGAACCCGTGGAACCCGTAAAAGTCAGAGGAAAAACGTACAGAAAAATAGGCGAAAAAGAAATCTTTTAAATCAGGACCATAACCTATTTCTTTCCCCAGATAAAACAGAAACTCCTATCGGTACTGATAACTGTGATGTCATGTGAAATAGAGTCAGCACCCTTGACCCATTAAATCACAGTTATGACCCCTTGGGCGTCGTAAGGTCAGAAATGTCCACGCTGTAGTCGTATATCTGGTTGATGAGGGAAGTCGTTGAGATGATGTTCTGAGCAACGTCCATCGGTAAAGCGTTGCAGACAGAATCTGTTTGGTTATGCGCCTCGGCGATTTCTGCCTTTCTGTTCCGAACTGACGTGGCGATGGAAATGTTTCGGGAGAGGAACGCGGTTAACGCATCATTGTAGCATTCGTAGACGGTTTTGTATAGTTTTGTGAAAGGCTTCAAATCCTCCATTTCCAGTTTCTTCCCCTCCAAGCGGGTCGCGTAATCAGCAATCTGCGAAGAAAGGTCCCCAACGGACTCCACCAAGCTCGCGGTCAACCGGTAATCCAAGCAGTCAATGGGGTAAATTTCGAGTTTTTCGCTTAGACTAGGGTTCTGGATGACCGTTCGAAGTATTCGCACCAACAAGAAATAGAGGCGGTCAGCCTCATTATCCCTTGCAACCACGTTCTTTGCCAGTTGCACATCGCCCTCCACGAGGGCAGTCAAGGCGTCATTATACATGCCGGAGGTGATCAGGTGCTCCCTGCGGAGGACCTTTTCGGGAGGGAGGGCAGATTGCTCCAGAAGGCACTGCATCACTACTTTGTTTACGTCTTCCTCAATGATCTCGAGGCCAATCAGCCGGCTGGAAGTCTCCTTAACCACTTCCCTTTGCTCCACCGTGATCCTGTCCTTAGCCTCAACGCGTATCACGTCGTACCCAAGCAAATACTTACCAATTATCTCGCGGCTAAGATGGGGAGAAGGCTTCAGAACAATGGTTTGAGGGGCAGGCTCCAAATTGTACTGCGGGTCGATGATTAGGTGACCATCAGAAGTTATGGAAGCCGAGACAACGGACCCTTGGTTT
>CAZOKM010000004.1:0-38216 GCA_964580405.1 uncultured Candidatus Bathyarchaeia archaeon
TCCTCACGCCGCCGCAGCTGGTCAAAATAGATTCGCCGAAGGAATACCCCTCTAAAATCGAGGTTGGAGTCGACGGGCTAATCGCCGAAAACGGGCTGTACAAGGGGCTTCTCCTCCCGCAGGTGCCCATCGAGTGGAGATGGGACTCGGAAGAGTTCCTGTGCCAGTGCTGCATAAAGGCGGGTTTGCCCCCGGACTGCTGGGTGATGAAGGGGACAAAAATCTTCAAGTTCACGTCCATCATCGCTCAGGAGCTCACGCCGAACGGGCAGGTGGTCACTGTCGACCTCCGAGAAAAGGGCGGCGGAGAAGAGCTGAAGAAGCTCCATTAATCACGTTTTTTCCGTGAACGTCTAAACCTCAAGTATGACGGGCATGTCCGTGAGGTTGTTGCAGCCCCTCTTCGCGATCTCGACGATGTCCTCAATCCTCACGCCGCCGACCTCGGGATCGTAAAGCCCGGGCTCAACTGAAACCACGGAGTG
The DNA here is from genome assembly GCA_964580405.1 of uncultured Candidatus Bathyarchaeia archaeon. Taxonomy (GTDB): domain Archaea; phylum Thermoproteota; class Bathyarchaeia; order Bathyarchaeales; family DTEX01; genus JAGTRI01. Next base: position 486 of record CAZOKM010000004.1, read on the forward strand.
CTCGCGGAGCGGTTCGCTGCTGTACTCGCTCATGGAGGGGTTCTCATGGATTTCCAAGCCGACGCCGTGCCCCAAGCTGTGAACGAAGCCCTTGGCCGCCTTCTTTCCGCCCCTCAGCGTTTCGTACCCAGCCCTCTCCAAGACGTCGCAGCAGAGGTCGTACATCTCCTTCCCTAAGACCCCAGCGCGCAAAGCCTCGATGCAGGTGTCCTTAGCCTCAGAGACAGCTTCGAACATCCTCTTAACGGCACCAGATGCTCTCCCCTTGACGACGGTGCGGGTCATGTCCGCCCAGTAGCGGTAGCTGATGTTCCTCGGAAACAGGTCGAGTACTATGGGCTGGTCAGCCCTGATCCTGTCCTCCGCGACTCCGTTGTAGTGCGGGTCCGACGAACGGGGACCACAGGCTACTATGACCTCCTCCTCGGCGGAGCACCAGCCGTCCAAAAAACTGTGCCCGATCAGAGCCTTCAGGTCGCCCACGGTCAAGAGCTTCTTCTTCCCATCCGTTTTTTGCATGAGGGTCCTGTTCGGTCCGACATCGCAACTAGATATAGTGCTGATGGTTTCCGCCATCGCTTTCTCATTGACCCTCTGAGCCTTCACGATTTCCTCGATCTCATCGGGCTCCTTCGTCTCCCTCGCCTTTTCGACAACGTCGTACATGGGTTGAATCTTCAAGCCCTCGCGCCTGAGCCCGTCAGCAACCATCAACGGGAAGTTGGTTGGCACGCAAACAATCGTTTCCTTGCCTAGTTCACGTTCCACGACCGACGCTAGGAATTTCTGGAAGCCAAGCCTTGGTTCCTTGACTGCTTTAACGATTTCCGCGTAATTATTATCCGAGTACGACCTCACGTCCTTGACGGCGGACTCCTTCTGCGCCCTTGGGAACTCCATCGGATTGAGGACGATTGTTGGAGGACAGTCCGTCTTCTTGATGAAAATGAACGGATCAGGAGCAAGAAACTTCGTCAGGTAATACATGTTCGGGTTCTTGAAGCTCTCTGAATAAAGGAGCAGCCCGCCTGCGCCCTTTTCAGCCAGAATCGCGTCGAGGTTCTTCCTCATGGTTTCTTCCACCTGAATACTCCGTGAATCGTCAAACGGTTCAACATAATAGGTTTCTAGCTACATAAAAGAACTTGCGATTAATCGAGCCTTTTCGTCACTGCAAATAACCGATTTACGGACGCCTGATAACTGCTTGCGTCACCAGTGCTCATGCTTGATTATCTCGTCAAGTGGCTTACGGTCGGCCACGGGACCCTTGTCCTCAGCGGGATACCCTAGAGGCGTCATCGCGACGATGCGGACGTTCGGGGGCACGCCTAGGGCTTTCTTCGCCTCGTCCTCGTTGAAGGCTCCAATCCAGCACGTCCCCAGCCCCTCCTCCCAAGCAGCCAAGATAAGGGTCTGCATGGCGATGGCGACATCCACCTTCCAGTATTCCTCCCCGTCGAACCTCTTCCAAGCTTTGTCTAGGAGTGCGCAAGCCACGATTATCACAGGCGCGGAGATGAACCAGTCAGCGCCGTAGGCTGGCTTGAGCTTCCGCTTCATTTCGGGGTCGGTTACGACGATGAAGGTCCACGGCTGGAAATTGACCGCTGAAGGCGAAAGCCTCGTTAACTCAAGAATCTTTTTAAGATTCCTTTTCGCTACGGGTTTGCTCTTGTACTTCCTGATGCTCCTTCTCGCCCTGATTGCCTCAGACACGTCCATCCTTGTTCACGCAACACGATTTGTGTGAACGTAAAATAAGGTTTTTCCTGATATCCGTGTTTTTCATAAAAAATATTGTGAAAATGGCGCATTAATCTTTATTATCGCCATTTTAACAATTATAAATAGAAAGCCATGCAAGACGTTAGAATGGCGAGAGAAATTTTCGACAACGAAAAGGCGGCGTTAGTGATCGTCAAGGAGGGGAGGGTCCTTTTCAAGTCGGACTCGTCGGGAATACGTGGACTGCTCCAAGCCATCGGGAAGCTGGGGGAAGAAATGGCTGGCTCCTCAGTCGCAGACAAGGTCGTGGGGAGGGCAGCTGCACTTTTACTGGCATACTCCAGCGTAAGAGAGGTTTACGCCTCCGTCCTTAGCAGAGAAGGAATGAAGGTGCTTAAGGAGAACCGTATAAAAATCGAGCACCAAACCTTAGTCCAAACGATCCTTAACCAAACGGGAAAAGACACCTGCCCCTTCGAGAAATTCTCATCCCAAATAACATCGCTGGACACAGCCTACGAACAGTTGAAGAATTTTGCTGAGGAATTTTGGAGAACAAAAGAATTTTCTTAGGATTAGTTTCGTCAAATCACTTTTTCAAGATTATAAGGTAATTAGGTGACTTTTTGCTTGAGCTTGGACAGTTCTTCTATTAATCTTTCGGTGTAGGTTATACCCTTGAACTCGAGTCCATACTTTTTCAGGAGAAAAGCGAGTGACAGGAAGCTCCTCGTCCGCCAGTGCTCCTTTATCGCCTCGTAGTCTTCGGAGGACAAGGCGTTCATCAAGCGTTCCGCGTCCTTTCGGACCTCGGCATCATTAACGTACCCTTCGAGATTGAAGGGAGACTTCTTCGCTTCAGACTTGAGGAATTTCTTGAACGCTTCGTCCGACATTCTTAGTCAATCTTTTCTTGCCTATTTTTACGTATAAATAATGCGATATTCCGCGTCGACTAGAGGTTGTTTTTGAAGACCTCTTCGAGAACCTCTTTGGGGTCAAACGTTTCCTCGGACCTCACCGAGGCCTCCTCGACGTAGAGCTGGGTCGCATACCTCAAAGCCTCGTCGCTCACTGGTATAAAATCCGTGTCTGAGCCGAAGTACTCCATAAGGGAAGCCGCGCCCGCGAATCTGAGCGCCTTGTCCTCGAGCCTCGCCGAGAACTTGACCACCTTCTTGGGAATCCGCTCTAGAATCGCTGCTCTAGCCCTTCCGAGGACATCGAAGACCTGAGGCGTAATCATGACGGGCTTGAACTTGATGCGGTCCTTCACGAGGGGGTGCTCCGTTTCTATGGCGTAGATCAGGGTCAGGTGGTCCCGTATTTTCTGGGCGTCCTTTTCTATATCGATGGCTCCAAGCGCGAGCTTCATCTGGCTCTTCGTCAGCTCGATGAACCTCTCCTTCGTCAGCCTGTGCAGGCGGCAAAGCATCCTGTCCTCGATAGCATTAAAGTTCGGGTCCTGAATCGTCACCTCGTAGCCCCTGTCGTGTATCTCCACGTTGTAGTTCACCGAAAAGAACGACGAGAACCTGTACGGTCCAACGACCTCAGCATGGGTCTCGTACTTTATCTCGCCCTGCTCCATCGCGATCTTCAACGGCTCAACCATGCCCTTGTACCTAAAGAAGTCGTTGAACTCGGGCACGATGAAGTTGTAGACCTTGCCACTGTAGGCCTGACCGATCCTGATGAAGCTCGCCGGAGTAATGCCGCCGCAGTACCTGTTCCTGCCCGGGATGCCGTGCGCCCCGATCTTGGCTCTTGGGCTCCCTAGAATCATGTCCCTCGTCGAGAAGCTCTTCCCGGTGCCAGGGTCGCCGAACAAGGCAAGGGACCAGCCTGTTCTTTTTCCCGTTCCGCCGTGCTCGTGGGCGATCTCGATGTTCGCCAAGCCGTACTGCTGGGTGATGCTCAGCAGGCTGTCGAAGTAGAGGACTTGTCCGAAGAGGCTCTTCAGGTAACCCGACAGGTACTCGAGGTTGAACTCTTTACCGAACTTGATTGTGCGGTCAAGCCTGTGCCTCAGGACGTCCTCCAAGTACTCGTCGAACTCTCGGTCCATCTCATCCACCTTCCCCATTTCGTCGAGGAGGTAATCGGCAACCTTCGGTTCTTCCCCAGAGGCGGTCTTGGACGCGTTTTCTGCAAGATGCGTGACCGAGATTGCTAGCTTCTGAGGCTTTTTCCTCATCCCGAGCTCATATTCTACGATGGAAACCGTCTCGTCGAGAATTTGCCACTCTTGGTAGGTGTCGCCCTTGTACGAGGTGACGATGACCTTTGACCTCTCAAGGTCCTCGAGAGCTTCGCGAATCTCGTCCGCCTTGACCTGCGTCTTCAACTCCTCTAGACTCATGGGTCCGTGGCTTTCGACCAAAGCCTTAAGGATAGAAACTGCCAGCGAGCCGTAACGGGCTTTAGCTCTGCGGACGCCGTTCTCAACCGTCCTAGAGGCTGAGTCCGTTGAGATAAATCCGTCCTCATATGAATAGAACCTTCCTCTAAAGGCTGCCCAGCCCCGCGGTTTGAATTCAGTAAAAACTGTTCTTAGCGCATTGTCGTCCAGTTCTTGGGCAATCATGAACGAGGCTTCTTCCTCGTTTCCGATTCTCCACCCGTTCGCCAGTTCCCCGAAGTACGGTATTTTGAGCCAGTTGCCGATGCTGTAAAGGTCAGCCCTCGAGAAAACTCTCTTCAGGAGCATGGCTTTTTCGATCAGTTTTTCGTTTTCCTCAGGGTCGGGCAAACTGTTAGTTCCTCGGGTTTTGGACAGTCACGAAAGAATCGTCAATGCATTCAATATCGGAAAGTGATGCTTTAAACCTAACGGATGCGCGGATGATGAAATTGTTTAGCCGCAAAGACATAATATGGTATATTGTGCAAAGAATTTTAAAATGGCTTATTTTGTTGTTGCGACGCTTTGGATGCTTTCCTTTTCTTTTTGGTTCAGCCATCCTTCGGCTTCGAGCTCGGACAGCCCCATGGCGATCTGGCTCTGAAATTCTGGTCTTAAGAGGATGTTTGCTGTTTGCGCGGCTTTTGCCACCTGTTCTTTCAGGGCTATGTTCTTTGTGAGGTTTCTCTCCAAGTTGTCGAAGAAGGCTTTGTCTAGGTCCTTCGACCTCGGAGTCAGAAGGAGCTGTATTCGGGACTCCAAGCTGAACGAGAAGACGGCTTTCTGGATTTTCCTCACTATGCCCTTGTAGCTCGCTGCCATCACAGGGGGATAAACGTCTATCCTGGTTTTTTGCTGTTGTCTGTACTGCACGACGTAGAATGGTATGCCAACGAGTGAGGGTTCGTCGGCTTTGAGCGGAATCGTTGTGTTCCTGAGGGTCTCCGCGTCTTTATCTTTTTGGGCGGTGAGGCTGTTGATTTGGGCTTCGATCTTCTGGGAGAGGTCTTGGGTCTTTTTCTGCTCATCCGTCTTCTTCAACATCTCGGCGTTCCTCGAACGTTCCAGAGCCTCAAGTTTCTCAGTCTCCTTCGCGAGTAGACTCTGGAATTTTGCTTCAATCTGCCCCAGCTGCTGTCTGCCGTTGGCGCGCGTTTCTTCTTGTAGGTTTGACATTCGGCGGAGCTCCGAATCCGATTGTTCGATTTTTTCCTTCACGAGAGAGATTCTGTTGTCGATTCGCGTCGTGCTCCTTTTTGGGTAACTATGCTGTTGGGTTCTTTTTTGGGCGAGAATCAGGTCGAGTGAGTGGCGTAATTCGCTGTTCTTTTTACGTAGTTTCCTTTCTTCGATGGCGAGTTTTTCCATGTCTTTTTTGATGACTGCTTCTGCCCTTGCGACTTCTTTGATTCGATTCTTCTCAAGCGACTTGACGTTCTTATTGACTTCTTTTCGGACCTCGGATATTCTTTCCTCGTAGCTTCCCCAGATTTGGTCGAGCTCCACCGAGGCCTTCTCTTTGTGGCGGCGCGTCTCTTCCCTCAAGATTTTTGTCGCATACTGCAACGCGTCAACGTCAGTCTGAGCCCTAAGCCACTCGCGGCGCAGTCTTTCCGCGACATCATCCGACCTTGCTTTTTCGAAGACCTGCGGAACAAAGACAACGTTGGCTTCTGGCGACCCATTTAAAATTTTATGTTCATTAATCAGGAGCGAAAGGGCTTCGAGGACTTGGGTGTCCGAAACCAAGGCGTCTAGTCCCACTTTTTCAGCCTGAAGGAACTTCTCAAACGTGCGCTCGTGCTTCTGCAGGGTCTCCGCGAAGAGTTTGAACGACGTTTTACTCCTCTCAAGGTTCTCCGTGAACTCCTGCACCGCCGGTATCTGGCTGTGAGCTGTGGTCGTCGATGTTAGGCCGAGTCCGTCGACGACGACGCATCTTCCGTTCCACGGCACCGCCCACAAGGGATAGCAGAGCTTCGAGATGCATTCGGTTTCCTCAGCGGAGCCTCTCAGGAGGGACTGTTTTTTTCTTTTCGCCTCGGTTAGGCACAGGATCGCTGCTTCTTCCATTTCCTTGGTGAAGGCTTTTTGCCTGTTTGGGTCTTCCTTGACGAATTGTGCGACGAACATAATCAGCACATTACACTATCTGTTGTGTTCAGTCATATGCTTTAAGGTTAGTTGCTGGCTGCCTGCTTGTTTAAGCCTTTTTTTGTTATTGGCTTTGGGAGAAGTGCCTTTCGGCTTCGTGGTAGCTTTCGAAACTGCCGATGTCGAACCAGAAGCCCTCGAACACGTAACCATACACCCCATCGTTCCGGTACAGCCACTCGATGTAGTGACCCATCTTGTCAGGCTCGTTTCCTTCCTCCAAGTAGCGGTGCAAGTTCCCCACGCCGTCCCTCGAGAACGCGTAACAAGCGGTTGATACGAGGGTGGACTTGGGCTCAGCAGGCTTCTCTTGGAAATCGACCACGCGGTCGTTGGGGTCAATTTTGACGACGCCATAGAACCTCGCTTTCTCTGTCGACTTCAGGTCGAACAGTGCGACGATGTTTGCTTTTTTCTGCCTGAAGAATTTTACGAAGTCCTCGGTGTCGAAGCTGAAGATGTTGTCGCCGCCAAAAACGAGTAGCTCGTCGTTCACGCCGCACTTCCTGACGAGGTTGTCCAGCGCGCCTACGCTGCCCAGTTTCTCTTCTTCTCTGTGGCTGTCCTCGATGAAAAGCGAGACATTCTTGAACCCAACAGTGTCGAGGTACTGTCTGAAGTGGCGCTCGAAGGCGGCGTTCGTCGAAATGTAGATGTGGTCCACCGCTGCGAGGGGTTCGAGCTTCGCCAGAATGAAGTCCAGCATCGGCCTCCCTGCGACGGGCAGCAGGTGCTTCGGCTTGTCCTTGGTCAGGGGCCACATCCTCTTGGCGAACCCTCCTGCGAGAACCACAGCTTTCACGGCGAACACCTGAGTCGGTATATTCTGTTCAGGTACGCATATAAATTATGTTCAGAATTCTAGGTTTTGGCTCGTTACCTACAAGAGCAAGAAATTGTAAAAAGGAAGGACGTTTAAATTACTCTTTCTTTGGGGGCTCTGTTTCTGCAGTTTCCGCGGTTTCCTTGGCTTCTTCGGTCTCTATTTCCTTTTCGAGCTCCTCAATCGGTTTAGGAGGCGGCGTTGTCGCCATCGTCCAGCCTATCCATGCTCCGATTCCGAGTATGGCGAGTATGGCGATGAAGCCCGTCAGTTGAAGTACGAGGAGGCTCCATCCTGGGAGGATGTCGAAGACGAGGACTCCGTACAATACGATTCCCGCTAAACATACGACAAGCACAAGTGCGCCTATGGATTGGTCTTTGCTCATGCGTTATCTCACCGTGTTGATTGCATGATTAACCTCAGAAAGTTTATAAGGTTTACGTTCTGGCCTGTTTTGTGTGACAATACCCTTTAGACCCGTCTAATTTGAGTGGCAAATTCTTTTTTGGTTTGAGTGGCAAAACGCGAAGACCCTATCTGATTTGAGTGGCAAATTTTTTTTGCGTTTGAGCGTCATTCATTACTAGCGAAGACCTGTCTGATTTGCTGAGCAAGTTTTCTGTTGTTTTGGAGTGCAAATTTATGCAGGTTTTTCCGCTTTAAGGGGGACCGTGTGTAATCTCGTCCGATTGTCGGACCATCTCTCAGAGTCTGGTCTGATTTGATCAACATTAGATTTTTTTGTTTGAACAACATACGCTTAAGCTGAATAGACCAGTTTGTTTTGTTCAACAATAATTCTGCAATTTTGACTAACAAACCGCAGCCTAGGACCTGTCTGTTTTGCGGCGCAAAATTTCCGTCGTATTGGAGCGCAAAAAAGGTTGACTCAGAACAGTTTTTGAAAGGTTTGTTTAGTCTTCGTGGAGGACTTCGAGTCTTTGGACTGAGGTGAGGTTTATGAAGACTTCGCTTCGGTCCTCGCGGCTTACGACCTGTGGTATGGGCTGCGCGATGGTTGACCTGAGGACGGTTGCCTTGCCCTCTGAGAGCCAGAGTCCGGGCGGGTCTCTTGACACTGCGGCTAGGATTCCCTCGTACCCGTAGGATTGGTCTAGAACAACGTGGATTTTCCGCCCCATGTGGCGTTCAAGCATCAACAAAACTGAGGGCGGAGGCGCATTGCCCGACATTAACCTTCACCAGAAAAGAGTTATATTGGGATAATAAGGCTTTCTGTTCCTCTTTCGGATAGACTAGAGCAGATTAACGGCTTTTACTATCACAGGAAATGAAGGGTTTTTACCTTTTTGGACCAAAATCGTTTGCTCAGTTCACTTGTTTGAGCTGAATCGTGTAAAAACCTTAAAGTTTTTGAACAGGTTATCTGCACTATCGTATGATGCCTTGGAGACGCCGCGTTGCAGAGAGACCACGTTGATAAAGCCGTCAGCCGATATTCGCTGCTTTTCACCCTCCCATCATACGAGAGAATAGTGGCACTCCTGTGCGTCCAATGCGTCGCAACAGGCGTTATAGGGCAAATGAGAATCTCGTCTTCACCGCAAAGCATTGCGTGGGGAGCTGCGGTCGGCATAACACTTTTCGTGGCAAGCTTCGCTGCAGACTACTTGATGGGCAAAATCGTTTTGAAGAACGACTTGATTCTCGGCTTAAGAAGGTGCTCTTTTATTTCTCTAGCTTCAAACCTGATTGTCACAATGACTGCTTGTGTTGCAGCTTTAACTTCGTTCTGGTTTGGCGACGTTGTCATTTACCCTAAGGTTGTGGCTGTGGGCTTTTTTATCTCGCTCTCGCTATGCTTCCTCGTTTACTGCGTTCTTTCGTTCATGAGCCCTGCGAGAATTATCCTCGTTGCGACGTTACAGCCAACACTATTTGTGTTTCTGTTTCTAGCGAGCATTCAACCCTCCGCCATTTTCGAATACTCGCTTTACGTGCTTCTTTCGGGTTTGTTGGCTTACGTCGGTGTAAAAACTTTCATCGCTGACATGAACACTTTGCGTTCCAAGTCGCTTGGAGTCCCGTCAGTGAAGCTGTTAAGGGCGTTTCTCGCGAACTGGACCGAGGGGGTCGTGAAGCCGTTTGAGGACGTTCTTGAGCAAGTCAGCGAAGAAAAAGACGTCATGGCCTCGCTCGTAGCTTTCAGAGCTAAAAGCGGCTTAAAGACCGTGATGGTTGTCCCGGCCATCCACCCGGGGCCATTCAAGAATATCGGGAGCAGCGAAATTCCAGGCGTGATTCAGGCGGCCTTGGAAAAGAAACTCGGATGCGTCGTGTCTGTTCCGCATGGCATCTCCGGCCACGAGCTCGATTTAGCTTCCAAAAACCAGAATGCGAAATTTGTGGACAACGTCCTCGAGTCTGTCAGGTTCGAAACCTTCAGCCCGAAGGCGACACCCTTCAAGACTGCTAAACTAGACGGCGCCACTGCTGGATGCCAGATATTCGGAGAATGCGGGTTGGTCACGCTGACGCTTGCGCCTGAGACGATGGAAGATTTACCTTTAGAACTTAATGACGCCATTTTGCGGGAGTCCAAAGAAACGGGGCTGTCCTGGGTCGTGGCTATCGACGCCCACAACAGCATCCAAGGACTCTTCGACGTCGAGAAAGCCGTTGAGCCTGTGGAAAAAGCAGCCAAGTCAGTTATTGAGCTCACATCCGGCCTTAAGCGGTCACGTTTCGAGGTCGGCATCGCGAAGACCGTGCCTGCGGAGTTTAGCGTCGAGGAAGGTATGGGGCCCGGCGGAATAACCGTGACCGTGGTCAGGGTTGGTGGTCAGACAGCCGCTTACGTCACCATTGACGGCAACAACATGGTGTCCGGCCTGCGGGAAGAGATACTTGAAAGCTTGCGTGAGCTGGGCATAGATGGAGGCGAGGTTCTCACGACGGACACTCATGTAGTGAACGCTGTGGTCATGAACGAGATGGGGTACAACCCAGTCGGGAAGGCTATGGACCACCAGAGACTCATAAAAATCGTTAAGCAAACCGCTTCACAGGCTTTGGGGAACCTTGAGACTGCGGAAGCCTCTTGGCAGCGGATTACAGTCCAGAGCGTGAGGGTGATAGGCGAGAGGCAGATCGACGAGATGTCGCTGATTGTCGACGAGGGGGTGAGAAAGGCGAAAAAGGCCTCAGTCATCGTGTTCCCAGCGTTCGGGTTCGCCTTAATTGTGTTACTTTCTCTGCTTTAATTTCATTTTAAGCCTACAGAAAGACATAAGAAGACCAACGGTGCTGATATGCTAACTACCAACAAACCGGCATACCCAACAAACATTAAGGAGGAAAACACGGTATGACTGAAGGAAAAAACGTGAAGAAGACAGAAAAGAAACCTGCGAAAAAACCTGCTGAAAAGCCAGAAGCCAAACCAGTCGAAAAGGCAGCTGCCAAGCCGGTTGAGAAACCGGAACCTAAGCCTGCAGCGAAGTCTGAAGAGAGCTACGTCCTAGTGGGCCAGAAACCAGTGATGGCATACGTGGTCGCTTGTCTAACGTCGTTCAACGCCGGCACCAAGAAGGTCGTGGTGAAGGCCAGAGGAAGAGCTATAAGCAGGGCGGTCGACACAGCGGAGCTTCTACGACGTGTCTTCATGAAGGACGTCGTGATCGAGAACATCGTCATCGGCACAGAGGAACTTTCAAGCCCAGACAGACCGAAATCAAACGTGTCTTCGATGGAAATAGTGCTGGTCAAGAAGTAAGCAAGGTTCAGACAGACAGAAGCTTCACTAGGTTTGCTAGGGAAAGATTTTTTATATTCTGTCTATCCCTGTTCCTGAGCTGGAGGAAAGAGTAAACTTTCCATACGAGCCGTAGTTCACGTAGACACACCGCAACCTAATTTTTTTCCCCATTTCCAAATTTTCAGCAAGCGCTGCATGTTCCCGCCAAAGAATAACTTTGGCCCTTCCAGTCCCGTCGCCGATTTCGAAAGTGGCAAGCTTGACCTTCTCGTCCTTGGAAGTTGTCACTTCCCTAGTTTCGGGCTGGGTCACGACGTCTCCCTCAACCGTGACCTTCAAGCCGGGTCTGAGGTTCCGAACCTTGACAGAGTCTGTCGATAAATTCTCGTAGCCTACGGGCAGCTCCCTCAGAAGGGCAAAGCGGACGGACGAGTCCACGTGCAGCTCCACGCCTCCGGTGAGCGATTCCTTGATTTTCGCCCCGTAAACCTGCAGTAAACAGCCGCTCTTTACGTCGGTTGAATCCTCAACCTTCGAGCCCCAGAAAACAACCGTCACAATTCCCGTCTCGTCCTGCAACTCAAGTTTTCTCAGCGTCCCTTCCCTGCCGTCCTCACGGCTGAACGTGGAGGAAGGGTAGACCTCAACCACTCTGCCGATCACGTTCGCTCTCTTGGCGTCCTTTTTCAGCTCCCCGATTTTCCTGTGAAAATCGGTCAGAAGTGGCAATCCACCTTGGGCGTCATCGGACGAAGCGGCTTCGACGCTTCCTTTCGAGCCGATGCTCAACTCGAGCCTCCCGTTGTAGCCTGCGCGGACGTAGCCGTGCGTGAACTGGGCAACCCGTCCGAGTAGGTTCGTCGAATCGGCCAAGTCAGCCTTGTCCCCCCAAACAACGACCCTCAGCTCCCCCGTCTTGTCAGCAATGACAAATTGCTTCATCCTCACTTCTCTTTCGTCCTGACTAGGGAATTTCTGGAGAGGACCAACATAGACTACGTGGCCCGTAATCGTGACGTCACCGAGGCCAGAAACCAAGTCCTTGATGGTAATCCCGTGTGCGGATGGGACTTTTGGCTGTTCGACGCCGAGCTCCACCGCGACCGCCCGAGCCGCGCTTTCGTGCGTAAGGAAGCCCTTGGCCTCCTCAACCTTCGCCTCAATCATCCCTTGCAACTCCTCGCGCGTCTTGTCTGGGCGGGAACTGAGAATCTTCTGTACAATATCCTCAAACGGCATTGTCGGCACTTCGACCTTTTCAGAAAATTGGCGGAAGGGCATTAAAGCCTATCTGAAGCGAAACGAATTCCAGTCTTTGCACCTTGGCAGATTTGGTAATCTTACCAAGTACCTCAGACTCTACAAAATTTCATTCATTTACAGGAATGCTGAAATCCTGTTTGTGAACTTGAAGAGGTGGCTCGCGACTGCCGCCTTTGTGGAGCTCGAGTTTTCGGTCGCTTCGCCCTTTTCGCCGTAGATCATGTACAAGAATATGAGGGAGATGGCGACGAAGGTGAGCCCCATCAGGATCCAGATGATCGTGCTGAAGTATTCCTCGACGGTCATAGTTCGTCCAGCCTTCTCTTATTGTGTTTAAGCGGATATTTAAGATGTTACTTCTTTCCACTCCCTCATCAGGACATCGTAAAGTTCGTCGTCGTCCTCGATCCGATCGAACCGCCCCAAGGACTCAGCAAGCCTCTGGCTGATGAGGTGGTAGCAGAGGAAGGCCTTCCCCTCCATGACGCTGAAGTAGAAGTCGTCGCACGAGCAGTAGCCAGCAGAGGGCAGAATCAGGTAGTCCCGCTTCCTCCCCACGACAATCCAGACCACGCGCCCACTCGGCCTGAAAACGTACCTCTTCACGCGCGAGTCCTCAACGGCCTCCCAAGCGTTGCTGAACCGCTGGCCGAAAACCGCCTTTAAAGTAGCCATGTGGTCTTCGGTGAGCTGCCCGTTCGCCTTGGCTTGCTCGCAGACTTCCTGAAGAGACCGGGTTTCAGCCTTGCCCTTTTCCATACAGCCTTCACTTTAGTAAAAATGTTGTGGAACCTTAAGCGTTTACCTCAACTGAGTCTTCTGAGCTGCTTAATCGTCCCCAGGAAAGTCCCGTCCAGAAGGTAGGTTTCAGCCTTGTCCAGGTTGACGCTTCCCGAGCGCAGGACGGGGCCGATGAAGCCCTCGAACTTCTTCCTCTTGGGAATGGAGGAGCCGTTCACAGCCTGCCCGCCGAGGTAATCGTTGAACGAGGGCACAATAACGAACGCCTCAGTCCTGAGATCTATGCCAAATTTGGTTTTAAGGACAGCTTTAGGCTCCTCGCCCTTCCTGACGCGAACACCATTTCCCTTAAGCACAGACTTCGCCAAGAGAAGAGTGTCGCACGGCGCGCGGACCCAAACCTGCCTCGTGATTCGGAACCCCATGGGGTCGGAAAAGGCGACGACGGGGTGAACGTGCCCAGCGACCAGCGTGGTGCACCCGAGCATCTTCACGTCGGGCCAGGTGTGACCGTGGAAAAGCCCCACGCCCCCGATTACGGTTCCGCGCGGCGAAAGGAGCTCCACGGACTCGGGCAGCAGCGCCTCCAAGTCGCCGTCGTGGTTGCCGGGCACAACCTGCACCCTAGGAACGCTTTTGATGGCCTCCTCGAAGAACCACGGCACGTCCCGCCACTCCTCAACGCCGATTTTGGAGACGGTGTGCTTGACGTCGCCGAGGACGACGAGCCGGTCGGGCTTCTCAGAACCGAGGATGCTCTTCAGCTTGTCGAGAAGCCTTCCGGACTGAGAGGGCACGTGAACCCCCTCTTGGGCCAGCGCGACCTCCCAGCCTATGTGGAGGTCGGAAATCACCATGACCCTCTCCGGACCGTTCCGCAGCATGAAGGCTGCGTCGGGGCTCAGAAGCGTCGACTGCGTGACCCTCAGCGCCATAAACCCTCACGTGAAATCAGCAAATCCTAAGTAATATTGGATACGAGTTCAGCGTAAATGTCTTCGTTCGCCGCAGCCAGCACGGAGAAGCGGTTCAGCTCGCTCAAACGGTAGCCACCGAACCCTCTGCCGTCGGGCTGGACGAAGATTCCCTCGGCTTCTCTAGTAATCAGCATCGCTGCTGCGAAGTCGACCGTCCGCAGCATCCCCCTCAAGTCCACGTAGGCGTCCAGACGCCCCGAAGCCACGTAGCAAATTTCCAACGCCGCAGAGCCGAAGGACCTCACGGTTTTAGCTTTCTGCATGAAAGGAGCTGAAGTCTTCACGGAGTTGGGCGAACGCGAAACGTCGACACCAATCACCGCGTCTCTAAGTGAAACAGTGCCAGAAGTTCCGATTACTTTACCATTGCGCCTCGCGCCATTGCCCTTCTCGGCCTCGAACGTCTCGCCGTCGCACAGATTCATGACCACGGCGGCCTCTATGCAGCCTAGGTCGTCCTTCGGAGCCACAGCCAAAGACGTCGAGACGAAGTTTATGCCCCTCGTCGCGTTGGTTGTCCCGTCGACGGCGTCGGCGATGAGGAAAAACTCGGGCTTGTCCCCGACTGTTTGGACGCCTCGTTCCTCGCCGATGAAGGTGCAGTTAATCCTGTGCCTTTCTAGGTAGTGGATTATCGCCTCTTCAGCGGCCTCGTCGACAAGCAACGTCTGGTCCCCGCCGAATCCCTCGCCCACGACCCGCCTAGAATCACTTGTTCCGAGAAGAGGTTTTACAGCGGAGCGCACTTCCTCTGCGATTTCTCTCAGGCAGTTCACGTCTTCAATGCTCAAATAGTTCACCGATTAGACTGTGCACGTCATAATCTGAAGGGATTATGGATTTGCCTACGGACAGTGTTGGAATGGATTGCCTTTGACCGAAGTTAAGTTTAAATGGTCTACGTGGCTGTGAAGCGCTCTTCGAAGTTTACTCTTACTTCTTTTTTACTTCTTTAGCCTTCTTTTCCTTTTTCTTGTAGTAGTAGTGTTTCTTCTTTTTCTCTTCACTCAACGCCCTCTTCGCCTCGCATTTCTTATATCTGATAAATGGGTTGCCTTCCTAATTAACTTTCAAAAATAGCAACCATTTGTTCAGGGACCGAAAAACCTACGTTTGAATGAAATTAATGCGGATAGAGAAACCTAGGCAAGCACTTTTCGTCATGTACTGGGTCAAAGTCTTCTAGCTCTTTAACCTTAATGGGAACCGCGATTCGCGAGACCATCCCGTGAAGGCTGAAGGGCAGCCTTATGAGCCTCATGGTGCCAGACGTTACCCATTCGTCTATGCGGAACCCGTCCTTCTTCAGTTTTTTAGCCATCCTATACCGTTTCTGGTAATTCCAGTCGTAAGCGTCGCTGTCGAGAACGTGTATGTGGAACCCCCGACCGGAATAGACCAGTCTCATTTTTGAAAAAATCGAGATAAGATTCTCGTAAAGTCTAGCTGCTTCTTCCTTTGCCATTTTGAACTCGGTTTCGCAGAAGCTGAGCCCTTGTCGACGATTCATCTTGTCTTCCAACGTCCCGTGAATGGGGCATGTGAGGTTCTCTGGGTCAACGTCGAACGCCAGCTCCTGACCTTGAACTTTGCCTTTTTCGTCATAGACGTTTCTGTCGTAGTAAACTGCCTCGGGTGCGAACTCGACAATTTGGCGCCTAACGTCGTTCAGGTTCCTGTATTCGTCGATGAGGATTGTCGTGGACTTGTCCTCCGCGTACTCGGGCGGAAAAATCCTCGTGTGCCTACCGATAATCACGGCGAAAACCACGTTCTTTATTCGTGCCCCAAACCATTCGTTGACCTTAGATAAGTCAAACTCGTCCTCGTAGAACAGCCGCCTCTCCTCCAAGGTTGAGTACCGCATTCCCCGCGGCAGCTGATACCTCACCATTCGTTCACTTCTTCCCTTTAGCAGACCGTCCTGATAGCATTGTAAAAGACTGGAAAAGGATTACGTGGAGGTTCCTAGATTGTGCCTGACTCCCAGCTCGTGACATACTTTTTCTGTTCATCGGTCATCTCGTCTATGCGTATCCCCATTCCGCTGAGCTTCAGGCTCGCGACCTTCTCGTCTATCTCCTTCGGGACGCTGTAGACTCCCGCCTTCAGGTTGGGGTTCTTCGCCAAGTACTCGACGCACATGGCCTGATTCGAGAAGGACATGTCCATGACCTCAGAGGGGTGCCCCTCAGCCGACGCGAGGTTCACCAGCCTACCCTCCGCAAGCAGGAAGATTTTTCGCCCGTTCTTCAAGGTGTGTTCTTCAAGGTTTGGTCTAATCGTCCTTTTAGAAACGGTGATGTCCGCGAGGTCGCTTACGCCGATTTCGACGTTGAAGTGCCCGCTGTTGGCCAGCAGAGTCCCGTCCCGCATCTTCAGCATGTGCTCCTTCCGGATGACGTTGACGTTTCCGGTCGTCGTCACGAAGATGTCGCCGTTCTCCGCAGCCTCGGACATGGGCAGCACCTGGAAACCATCCATCACTGCTTCGAGCGCACGGAGCGGGTTTACCTCGGTAACAATTACGTTTGAGCCTAAGCCTCGTGCTCTAGACGCGAGGCCCCGTCCGCACCAGCCGTAGCCGCAAACCACGAACTTCTTGCCCGCTAGAAGCACGTTCGAGGCTCGGAGGATGCCGTCTATCGTGCTTTGGCCCGTCCCGTAGCGGTTGTCGAAAAGGTACTTCGTGAAGGCGTCGTTCACCGCGATAATCGAGTACTTGAGGTCGCCCTTCTCGCTCATCGCCCTAAGTCTGACCACGCCCGTCGTGGTTTCCTCCGTGCCGCCCCTGACAGAAGCGAGAGCCTCTTTCCTTGACGTGTGCAGCGTACCGACGAGGTCCGCGCCGTCGTCCATCGTAATCATGGGCTTCTGGTCAATCACCTTGTTCAGGCTCCAGTAGTACTCATCAGTCGTCTCCCCCCGCCAAGCGTACACGCTGACGCCGCTTTTCGCTTGGGCAGCCGCAACCTCGTCCTGGGTCGAAAGCGGATTGGACCCGCAGAGCGCGACTTTGGCTCCGCCTCCCTGTAAAGTTTCGACCAAGACCGCAGTCTCCTTGGTCACGTGGAGGCACGCGCCAATCGTCAAGCCCTTGAGCGGCTTCTCCTTCTCGAACCTTTGCCTAATCTGGTTCAAAGCAGGCATGTGCTTCGAAGCCCACTCGATGAGGAGGACGCCGTCCTTCGCGAGTTCGATGTTCTTAACCTTGTAATCGGCCATCTTCAATTCCGTCCATCAGTGTTCACTGAACCCGTCCTTTCATTTAAAGCTATAACATGAAAACAGTACGCAAGACGCCCGAACAGCGAACTTCGATGCCCACAAGTAATGCGGATGAACGCAACTAAATAGAAGACGCAACGAGCGACATTTAGCGGGCTTTGATGCGCTTCACGATGGGCGGCCTGACCTTCATGAGGACGCGGTAGCGGCAGAACGGGCACCTTACCCCGAGCTCAAGGTCCGTGGACTTGACCATGGCGCCACACTTCATGCATTGGTAGAGTATCGCTGAATGCTGTTCAGGCTGCTCGGATTGCTCCGCCACTTTTTTCACTTCCAAGACCAAATGCTCAATTCGAGATTTAACCTTTATTCCTCTAAAGGAAGAAGCGAGAGTATTTAAACAAGCCGGTGCCCAGGTTTTGTAATAGTAGAATCTGAAGCAGGATGGGTTCTGGCAAATACTTGATGTTGAATCCTAATGCCATACATGAGAGCCAATTAGTATTTTTTAAGAAGATTATTGATTTCAGAAACCACTCGTTCTTGATCTTCCTTGGTCATGGAGTGGCACATCGGCAGCGCAAGCAAGTTCTTATACAGCTTCTCCGACCTCTCCAGCTTTCCGATTTTTTTGACCCCCCTATAGCTTGGCTGCAGGCTCAGCGCGTATGTGCCGATTTGTGTTTCGATGTTCTTCTTTTTAAGGTCCGCAATTATTTTGTCTCTAATATTTTCCTTTTCTATATATATCGCGTAAGTTTGATAGACGTGCTTTGTGTTTTTCCTTTTTTCTGGTGGTCTGATAGAATCTATCTCAGCGAGTAACTTGTCGTAGTAATTGGCCAATTCTATCCTTCTTTCGATTATCTCATTGATTTTCTTCATCTGCGCCATTCCAATGGCACTCAAAACGTCGCTTAACTTGTAATTAACCCCGAACTGAACAAACCTACTTCCGTGATCATTCGTTTCCATGCCAAATATCTTCAGTTTACTAAGTCTTTCCGAATAGGCAGCGACGTTGGTTACCGCCATTCCGCCTTCGCCAGTCGTTATTATCTTTCGCGGATGAAAGCTGAAGCAGGTGATGTCGGCCAGTGTTCCCGTTTTTTTACCTTCGTATTCTGCGCCCAAGCTGCATGCAGCATCCTCCACAATAAACAGGTCGTGTTTCTCTTTCAGTTCCAGCAAGGGTTCCATATCCAGTGGGTTTCCGCCCCACGACACGGGGGCAATGCATCGCGTTTTTTTCGTGATTGCCCCTTCGACTTCTTCTGGGTCAATATTGTACGAGAAAAGGTCCACGTCAACTAGGACTGGCTCTGCCCCAACCCACTTAACGACGTTCCCCGTCGCGGGATGCGTGAAGTTGGGCACAACCACCTCGTCACCTGCACCTATGTCCAACGCCCTTAGAGCTAACTCAAGGGCGGTGGTGCAAGACGTGGTTGCTGCAGCGTATTTTACGCCGACGAACTTTTTGACTTCTTCTTCGAATTCTTTTGTCACTTTTCCCTCTGTTAGCCAGCCAGACTCCAGCACCTTCTGAATCATCTGCAGTTCGTCTTGCCCAACGACGGGTTCAATTAATTTTAGTTTCTTTTCGTATGTCGTCATGCACGTTTCCCCTTTTTTGCCAGTTGCTCCCTGTACCAGTCTATTGTCCTTTGCAGACCCGTTTTGTAGTCGATCTTCGGAGAATAGCCGATCAGTTCCTTCGCGAGGGAGATATCACCGAGGTGGCGACGAATGTCTCCAGGTCTGGGAGCCGTGTGGATCACGTTCCCAGAGTAGCCCATCAGATCCATGATTTGGTAAATTAACTCTTTTATGCTGATTTCTCTGCCGCTGGCGATGTTGATCACTTTGCCCTTCGTTGAAGGCACCTCGTAGAATCTGGATATCGCCTCCGCCACGTCCTCAACGTACGTGTAGTCCCTCGTCTGCAGGCCGTCCCCATGGATTATGGGTGGTCTACCAGACAATATCCGACTTATGGTAATCGGTATCACGGCAGCATAGCTCTTTTCGTTCTGCCTCGGACCATAAGTGTTGAATGGTCTAGCAATCGCTATGTCCAAGCCGAAGACCTGACGGTATGAAAGCGCGATGTGGTCGCAGGCGAGCTTGCTGGCTGCGTAAGGTGTGGTCGGAAACGTGGGATGATTCTCGTCCATTGGTCTACGTTTCGCGTAAATTGCGGTCCCGTACGCTTCTGATGAGGAGGTATGAATCAGCGTTTTGTACTTTCCTTTGCGGAGAAGTTCACACAACGTGGAGGTGATGAGTATGTTCGTGTCAATGGTCTTCTTCGGCTTGGTCAACGAGGCGGGAAGAGGAACCACAGCCAGATTGAACGTCACGTCCACATTCTCTTTCTCGTAGAACTTCGATGTCAGCCTATATTTGGAGGCGTCAACCTTTTGGATGGCGACGTTTTTCTTCTTCCGAAGGTTCTCAATGTTCCTTTCTTTACCAAGAGAAAAGTCGTCTACAATAATCAGCTTCTTGGGAGCATATTCCATCATCTTGTCGCACAGATGGCTTCCGATAAAACCAGCTCCACCCGTCACAACGACCGTCTTGTTCCTTAATTCGATGAGAACCACCTTCTAGTTCCGAAAAATGCGTTTTTATATGGTGACAACAAAAATATAAAACCTTCATTTCCAGTTTTAATCAATTATTTTTTCATCTTCATACATTCTCGGAAGACGGTCTGCAGGACTATTCTGTAAAGCATACTTTATCGTTTCAGTAACCGACATTCCACTCAGCCTGCATCTGGAAGCCACTTCAGCGACTTTTAAGCTGGCAGCGATAAGCTCCATGGTGCATCGTGCTCCGAGATAGTCGGACGAGACTGACATGTACCCGAATGGACGAATATTCTCAGGATATAGGTCTATGCCTTCCCTGAGAATGTTTTTTTCGTTGACATTGCCAGCTAAGTGAATTATTTGAACAAAGGGATTCAGTTTTTTGAGCAGCTTCACTGGGATGAAACCTTCATCCGACATTATATCAACGTTGTGCAGAAGCTCATTCACGACGATTGCGTCGTACGAACCGAGATTACTTAGTACTTCTTTACGACTGCGTACGAATGTTTTTTGTTTTGCTGGAACGTTGTCGTCAAACGTTACACGGTCAACCGAAACCTTGTTGTTCATGAAGAATTCAGCGGGATAGTTGCAGATGTCTCCGCTGCCAATGAGAAGCAACCTGTCTTTGTAGACAGAAAACCCCTTTTCGAACAAGACCTTACAGATTTTAAACCCGCTTGATGCAAGCAGATTGAGCTCAGGGTGATTTTCATTCGTTCCCAGAACGATTATTCCCTTTTCGCGGCATGCCAGCAGGTCAAGCTCCTTTGGCCGAACCTCGTTCGCGAACCGCATCAGCGGAATCACCGCGGTGGGTTTCATGTGTGAGACCATCTCCCTCGTGATGGGGCGCACGAACCCAGAGTTCGTAATGACGTCGCTCTTGGAGAGGTATTTTCGGTCCTTCTTGAAAAGGACAACGACCTTTCCATCAACCCCGAGCTCTTTAGCTTCTTTAAGGGTCTGTTCTTTTACTTCTTCCTTTTTTCCGTACCCAGAGTCAGACGTGACGGCGAACACGTGCTCAGCGCCAGACAGGGCTACCATAATCGGCGTGTAGAGGTAGTTGCCCGTCGCAGCCTCTGTGAAAACAGATAAACCGTGGAGGTTAACCTCGAACTTGTCTATGGCGTCCTGCACGATTTTCCGTTTTCTTTCTTTAGCCACGTCTACTGAACGCATCACTCATCTCCAGAGGATTTGACCCATTCTCGGTATATATCTTTGCAGGTGTACGATTCAGCGTTGTTTTTAATGTGTCTTAGTAATTCGACGAAAAGGGTTTGGGTTCCGCCATTCTTTCCCCTCAATCTGGTCAACTTGTCCACTTGGTTGTAGAAAGGCTTGAATTCTCTGTAATGCTCCTCCGACTGCGTGTTCGCGAAGACGTGTATGGGGTGAAAAATGTACACTTTCAAACCATTCTTGGAAAGGTGTAGCTGAGACGGTTCAAAGGGGAGTCCGCTCGAAAACATCGTGTCATCAGCCCAATAGAAGGGGATGCAGACGAGTTTCTTGAGACGCCACCAAGGGTAGAGACCTTCCCTGAGCGGAATGTAGGTGCTTGAGTCGTACTTCAACCCATTCTGAATGTAGAGGCGGAAAATGTTGGTTGACTGGACGCACCCGTGGCAACGCACCCCGATCGATTTAGGATAGAATCTTAAAAGCTCGTCAACCGTCTTCTCGTAGTCATCGCTAGCAGCAAGATTAGGGTGTATTCCAACCTCGAACTTCTTTGGGTCCAAAGACTTCAGGAGGCTGGACTCGTGCGTGGCAAAGATCGTTGCTTTTACGTCGTACTCTTCTAGAAATTGGATTGAGTACTCGATTACCTCGTCGCACGCCCAATCAGCATCCAATGTGACACAAATTTTGTCGAAGAGCGTCATTCCGTCTCCTTCCTCAACTCGGTGAACGGAAGAACGTAGAACCACTCGTACTCAGACAGTATCTCCTCTTCCTGAAGGTTCCGTATTCCGCTGGTGTCCCCATAAGCGTTGATGAGCAGCTGGTAAGGATAATCCTTTGCCCCCCAGCTCCGTTTAAACATGTAGACGCCCTCGAGCGCCTTTCTCGTTCCTCCGAAGTTCCAGATGGTGTAACCATTATTCAGGGAGTCCTTCATGGCTTCGTAGATAAGCAACGCGACGGGTTGCAAACTGCTGTATTCAAGTTTGAAACATGGAGTAAAGTAGTCAACAATATTCTTGTAATAGAGCAGCAGGAGGCTGCCTATGATCTCGTTGTCCTTCCAAGCGAACAAAATCTTGTAGTCCTTGTTTTGAGAACCATAGAATGCATCAAACAGGATTTCGAAGAATCTAGGGGGTTTATAGACGCCGTGCTTCCTTTCCATTCCAACCTTATGCATCTCAAAGAGCTCGCCCAAATGACTCAAGTCCTGCGCGAATTCAACCTTGATGTCATTCTTCTGCGCTTTTCGGATGGCAGTCCTGCACCTCTTTTCGATCGTGTTGAACATGATCTCGTTTTCGACGTCAGCCACTTTCTCGGGAAACACGGTCATCTGAGTAATCCTTGGGTCAATGAAGTTCGGTTTTAGAGCTTTCTGGATGAAGTCAGGGTCGGATTCGAACGGCGTCGTGATGATTGTCGAAAAGACGCAGTTATTCTCCTCAGCCAACTCCTTAAAGGAAAGCAGCAGTTTTTCCTTAACCTCAAGACGTTCTCTTTCATTAAGCTCCGGTAAAACGACCGGCCCGCCGTGTGTTCCGAAAAATGGAAGAGAATTCAACACGTTGCCGTGCTTGGTGTTCTTTTTCATGAGGGATGGTAGTATCCCAACTATTTTTTCCTCACTTTTAGCAACGAGATAGAAAGGTTCTGACACGGTGAAGAGCTGGAGGAGTCTGGTCCACCTGAGCGTGTGTGCACGCATGCCACTCTTTGACAGCCTAACCACGTTGTCATATTCTTCACGGTCTTCTGGTCTCAGTTTCTCTATCTGAATGATGGGTACTCACCACCTTAGGTTCTCAAATCGCGGTTAGTAAATGAGCTCGTCGAGAGTCTTGCCATACCTTCGGTACAACACTTCTTCCTGCTTTGCCTCCAGATGCCTGAATCTACCCGACTCCATTTCTTTCTTGAAATCCCTCATCGCAGCTTCGTATGAGTACTTCGGGACGTACCCAAAGTCTCTCTTGGCTTTCTCGATGGAAAAAATCTGGTCCTTCCTTTTCACTTCCGCTATGTCTGGCCTGTACACGATTTTCGAGGGCTTGTCGGGCGGAGAAAACGCTGCTATAATGGCCTTCGCTTCCTGATCTATCGTGAGGCCCACCCCTGACCCGATAGTGTATAGTCCTGACGCTTTTTCGCTGTTCAACGCTCCGATGAAGGCCGCAACGACGTCTTTTACGTAAACCAAGTCCCTGACGGTCTTGTGCTCGCCCCAAATCTCAATCGGTTCTCCCCTCATGGCCTTCGCGACGAACATCCGGAAAACGCTCACTTCGGGTCTTCCGTCCCAGAAAGAAACGTACCTGCTGCCGTACCCCCTCACTCCGGGAAGCCTCAGGCTTATTCCCCTTATTCCGTAGTCACGGCTGTAGCTCTCAATGAACTTCATGGCCGCAATCTTAGACACGATGTACGGCGTGGTCGGTCCCGAGAACTCTTCGGGGGTGTCCTCCGTGATGACGACGCTTTTGGACCTGTTAACGTCGCTGTGAGTCATGGAAAAAACGATTTTTCCGACACCGTTCTTCCTACAAAATTCAAGCATATTGTACGTGCCTAGGGCATTAACCATGAGATAGTCGCGGGGAGTGTACATGTCGATGCTGAGGAGACCAGCAATGTGCGCTACGGCGTCTATGTCCTTGGGAAGATTATCGAAATCCTTTTCCTCAGTGAGATCCAGATTCACGAAGGGTATCGCCCTTTTCCTGTAATACGCTTCTCCGTCTTCGCTCCTGCCGACGGCTACGACGTCAACGCCCTCTTTAGCCAACTGGTCGGCAAGATAAGTCCCAATAAACCCAGTCGCCCCAGTGACCAGTATTTTTTTATTTTTCATCTTTTCTTCACCTAGTGGCCTTGATTAGCCGAACCTTTTAGTTCGTGATAAGTATTTTCCCATTGGCTTATTATTTTTTCTTGATTGAAGATCACCAGAGCTTTTTTCCTCGATTTCTGCCTAATCGCCTCTCTGCCTTCATCATCGTTAAGAAGTTGAACTACTTTTTCAGCCAAATCCACATGGTCAAGCCGTTTGTACAACACGCCGCAGAACCAGTCAAGCGATTTCGTTCCAGGTCGGTCGCTGAGCACCTGAGGGGTTCCGCACGCCATAGCTTGTCTCGTAGTCTGGCCTACTCCTGAAGTTCCGTGCACTACCATGGTGCGGCCAGATTGGTCCACTCTAAGGTCGCAGAACGTGTCAATGTACACGTCAGCGCTCGCTAAGTACTCGGGCATTTCCCTTTCAGGAACCCTCCCAATGAACGATATGTCTTCATAAACACCCAGTTCTCTAGCCAACTCTTTCAATCTTTGTTCTAGGGAACCTCCCCCCAACATGACAAACTTCACGTTTCCCATTCTCTCAAAAATTATGGGGGCGGCTTTAACGAAAACCTCTGCATTATTCAGTGGTTCCCAATTCCTAGCGCTAAGAACCAAATATCCAGAATCGACGCCTAATTCACGCCGTAGAGATTGGGATCTGGCTTTCGGTGAAAATAGGTCTGTGTCAACGCCCCACTGTTGGACAAGTATCTTCTTCGGGTCGCAGCCTAACTCTATTAATCGCGCACTTGCACTCACGGTATGAATTAGGTCTGCCTTTTTTATGGCGTATTTTACCATCATCTTCATGATTCTGGATTTTTCTGGCGCTTCGAAGATGTCAGATCCGTAAGCAGTCAAGACGTAAGGATGGAACCCAGTGAAAGCGCCATAAACTCCATAATGGGATATGTAGTGCGCGTGCAGAACGTCAGGGCCGATTTTTTTAACCGTTTTCCTTACGTCCAGTATCCTTTGAAGATAGCCTAGTTTCCCAGAGTATTTCAGTTCGTGAGTTTCGACGCCTTTGATGGGCTTCGGCGTAAAAGTTAACAAATGAACATCGTACCCCTTCTCTACAAAATACGTCAACCATCTCTTTGTGTGGTCGCTTTCCCCGTTAGCTAAAAAAGCCAATCTAGGATTCCCTACGTCAGCCATCAACAATTCCAGCGACAGTCTTTCTTATTCTCCACTTATACATGTTCTCGACGAAACAGACACTATCCAGCCTTTCTGGTCTTCTGATCATGCACTCCAAATAACCCAGCGGGATGGATATAGCGTTGAGGGGCGTGTGAATGCCCAGAATCAATGACTTTGTGGCGCGCAATAAAATAAAGATAAAAGGAACACCATTAACGTACGCGCTGTACCCGAAGGTTCTCGTGCTTGCGAAGGAATACTCTCTTTTATGCTCATACCTTAATGGATATATTGCCGTCTTTCTACCCAAACTTTGGGTCTTATAAATCATCCAGCTTTCCCAACCTATGCTGGTGGGGAGGGGCGTTATCCTTTTGAATAAGGGCGCTGCTACGAGTCGTCCGCTTCCACTCGGCTGGGTAAGATGCCTAAAATCCTCAACACCGTGATAACCTGATGCGAGGTCGACATTGTCATGTTTCATGAGGCTAATCATTTTTTCTAGATAGTCAGGTGGGTAGATGCAGTCGTCCCCGCTGATCATGTAGTAGTCTGCCGGGGGTGCAATAGCCAGCAGCGTGTTAATGAGGACGGGTACCCGAGAATAGTTTCGAGGCTCTCGCCTAGGGTATCTTACAAACCGAACTCTTTGGGTCCTCGATAAATCCTCCAAGATCTTAGGGGTGTTGTCTGTGCTTGCATCGTCTGCAACAGTTACAAATGTATCAATTGTTTGACCTAAAAGACTGCGAATCGTGGCGGGAAGGGTTTTTTCTCCATCTCTGCAAGGAATAAGAACAGTGACCTTAGGCTCCCATGTCATAAACCCTTCACTTTAAGCCACATCTCAAGTGCCAGCAGACCTAGCATTTTGCTGATGTACCGAGGGTCATGCTCATCCGCTTTTTTAAAGCCCTTGGGGATCCATTGCTTGTTTATGATTCCTTGCTCAACGAAGCGTGGTGAATCGAAAAGGCTCAGGCACACGTCCTTGAAGTGCTTGTCCCACATTTCGACTATGTTCATGCCCCAGCCTATCTTGACTTTGGTCGCAGGCTTATATCCTGAGTTCTCAAGTAGAATTTGCCTCAGTAACACTTTTCCGAGGTTGTTTTTTTCGTCGTACTTCAGATTGTATGGTATGTGCGTTGCCACGTGCAGCACTTCAGGCTCGAGCATTGGAGCTGCCACTTTCAACCCGAAGTGTTTTGAGAAGGCAGCGTTCGTTCTCGCGAAATCGTAGAGTAGTTTCCCGTTGTAATCCGCGAGGAAAACCTTCCCAAGAAGCGTCAATTGGTTCTCGAAATATGGTTTCAGAAGACTATAAATGTCGTTCCAAATGAACGGGAAGGCGAAAAGGTCAGTTTGGTCCTCAACCCAATCGCGGTTGTGGGCTTCGAGGTACCTTCGCATCAAAGGTTCAGTGCTGTTGTGCAGAAAATAACTGTACCTAAAGACGTAACCCCCAAACAGTTCATCTCCACCATCCCCCGTGATAAGTATGTCGCAGGATTTGGAAACCGCCGAGAACAGGTAGTATGGGTACAGGTTCCAGCGTGGCTCGTTAATGATGCTGACCTGTTCCTTCAAGTCCGCAGACGGATCCTCTATCACTACGTGTTTATGGTTTGTTGAGTAGAGTTCAGCAACATGCTCAGCATCCTTTACTTCCCTGTCATCCTCTCCGAAGGTGACGCAGAACGTGTTGATCTCTAGTTTCGGGAAACACTTCCTAAGTATCGAAAGCACTGTTGTGCTGTCTACGCCCCCGCTTATGCCTATGCCGATTTTTCTTGGCGTATTTGCCTGAATTACCTTCTTCACAGATCCCTCCAAGAGGTTCGGTACGAGACCTGCTATTCCGCCGTATTCAATAAAGTCCTTCGGATTCAGTTTGGGAAGTGAGGTTGGACCGTGCGGATCATAACGCAAAGTCAGAATATTCCTGATAGCCTCGATGTTTACCATAGGTTTTACCCCTTATTCTTTCCATTTCTACGTTCTAAGGGTTAATTAGTTTTTAATTATTCAGTTGGGTACTCGACTTCGTACACGCATACCAATGGAACGTAGCTTGTCCCTCCAGCCCCTGACGGTGAACCTATTGTCTGTGAAAAGTATGCCTCCTTAAAGCACTGCAGAATGATTGAGGAATAGGTTTGCATGACCACGTCTCTTCCGTAGCTCATAAGCCTGTAAAGCGTCGTATTCTGTCCTAGGCTATTTTTGAAAATCTCATTAGTGTCAACGTATCCGCTTGAGGTGTAATAGGTTCCGTCGCCGTTAACGTCGAACCAGTCGTACCCAAGCGTGAAGTTGCCGAAGTCTGCGTCATTAAGCCCCGGAATTCTCGCCATCCACTGCCACTTCGCGTTGTCGCCGCCCAGTTGGACGAAGGAGCCATACGTCTTTTCGAACGTGACGAAGACCACCACGTGGGTCACGTTGTAATGCCTAAGAATCTTGACCGCTTCGGTCTCGTTCGACATGAACATCAAGCCTATCTGCTGTATCTGCGTCATGTTCCACGAGCCGTTGTCCGCCAGGGACGTCCTGTTCGCAATCGCCGTAATCCAGTACCCGTAGTCCCACCAGCTTGCAATCACTGTGCCGTTCATTCCTGGAGCTGCGGGCGACGGTGGCAGATTCTCACGCATCCACGCCAGTGCGTTTAACCAATCCTTGGCGGTGGATGATATTTGCCCCACTGACATGGCGGCAGCAGAAATCGTTGTAGGCGAATAGGCCTGACTGAAGACTCTTGGTCCCACTCTGGAGGATGGTGAAAGCATGAAATCAGTGCCTATGACATATGTTAAGTTGAGAAAGACGAACATGAGTATGATGATTCCAGCAGCGGTCTCCTTCCCGATGACCCCTCTGAACCTTGTCTTCCGCTTACTTGCGTCCGAGGGTTCTCGCAGAAACAGGATGAAGGGCTTCATCAGCCGCACAAGCGCCAAAGCCCAAAGCAGGCTGATGACGGGGGACACTATGACCGTAATACGGATTAGCGAACTAGCGAAATACAGCGACGTTAATCCGAAGATCGCCATAAAGATGCATGGATTGGTCGCGGACAACACTGCAAAGAATAGTCCAACAGGCAAAAAGAACGCGCCTATTCCCCAGTTGTAGTAGAAGGTTCCCCAAGCTGAAGGTCTGTGTTCAGCAACGGACTCGAAGATTGTGCTTTCGAAACGGGCGAACGGGTTGAGAACCACCTCGAACTTTGTACCAAGTTCGTTAATTAACCCTCTTTCCCATATGAAAGCAAACAGAACGATAAAGAGGCAGGCGAAACCCAGGTACATTAACATTTTTCTCGTTTTTAGTCGCTGCCTCAATTCAGCAATGCATAACAGAAGCAGAACTCCATAAACTGGCATGACCACTGCGTCCATTAGGTATGAGGTACCAAGACGAGGGACACAAGCGGATATTGGTAGGGTTATGGCGAAGATGATTATGTACGATATAAAAAGGTGCGTTGAGTACCTACCGACCAATAAAAGACAAAAAGCGAATAGTGCGGTCATCGCGATCGGGTATCGAGCTGCACCCCACGAAGCACTCAGGAAAGTTAAAACGAAGCCAGCAGTCACCGCGTACAAGAGCCTCATCTTCCACGGCTTCTCCTTCTCGATGGACCTCAGGAAAAAGAGGCAGAAGAGGATCAGGCTCAAGATTCCGACGCTTTCATCGTCAAAGAACCCAAGCGCCGTTCGGCTGATATACGAAGAGTCCAGTGCGAGGAACAACGCAGCGAACATACCGACTGGTTCGCCCCCAAGGTCCTTTCCGAGGAAGTATATCGCCAGAGACGCCAAAGTCGCCATGACCGTTGGGAAGATGACGCAGAAAACGTAAATTGGGTCTGAAAGCAGAGGATCAAGCGTAGGAAAGTAATTAAACGGAACCCCTAACGTGCTTAGTACCGTGTACATCGTTGCCGCGAGCGTTGGCAGACCTGGGTACGAGGCATACCGTATTACGTTGCCCCATGGGTACCAGCTGAGATAGTCGTGCCACGAGATCCAGCCGTTCGCCCCAAGCAAGCCATTCTGTATGATGTATTCTGTCTGCCTGAACTGGTAATAAGGGTCGAACTCGTTCAGGTAGTATCCCCACCTCACGGGCAACAGCCTAACCAAGAACGCTATCGCGAGAATCAGAACCATCAATGTACTTTTAAGTAGCGTGGAATGCGAAAATTTCGGTCGCAAAGACGAAATTTTCAGGTCCTTAATAGCCCGTATTGCCTTCGACACGTTCTAGACTCTCGTGCTGATTTTTTCTGTGATACAATCCGAAACCGTTTATATTTAGCTTATGGTTTTTAAAAAAGGCGGTTCAAGGAGTGACTGCCGGTTTTTCGTGAGATTGGACTCTTTCCTTGATTTTCTTTATTTCTTCTGCGATTTCTGGATTTTTGATTTCTTCTTTACGTTTTTCGTTGGACTCAAGAATTAATTCTAGAAACTTTGAACGATGAGTCTTCATGAGGAGCTCTGTGTTTGGGATTTGGCAATGCCCACCTATGACTCCCGGAAACATTACTGGCCTGTCATACCTTACATTGTGAGTGTCCTCGATAAAGTCCACAACATCGTTGAAGCTTGCACCAATGTCTCTGCTTATGCGGTGCATTTCTTGAAAACACGTGATCATCCAAGCGCGGTAAGTCGTCTCGAACAGCTTCGCCAGCTCAGTATCGATGCAGCTGTTCAGGACCTTGGTTTTCAGATCCAAATGGCTGAAGTGCTTCTGAGCTTGTATAGCAGCCTCAGGAGTTGCTCCGCCAATGTATTTTGTCCACCGTCTGAACTCCTTTTTCATGTATTCAGTGCTTTTGTGTACTCCGCGGATAGGTGAATGCGCAACTAGACAATTTGTGCAACATTTACGAATGTCCATCGTTGTCCCGAGCTGGACTGTACTGTTGATGATAGTCAACTTGGGATTGAACCTATGCACGTAACCAACGACAGTATCCACGAATTTGGTCTTGTCAAAACACGGGATGCAGATATGCATGACATCGACTTCTGAAGGGAAATCTACTTCGCGTTGCCCGATGATGCGCAACTTTTCTTTATCCAAGTCCAAAGCGTAGACGTTAAATTTCTGACTCTCTTTCAGCAGCTCAAAAAGTGGCTTCCCAACCTCGCCTAAGCCGACGACAAGTACGTTTTCCTTCGCCAAAAGTCATCAACCCTCATGCGATGCTAAATCAATATTACCGATTGTTACCTTTTTAAATTACGAATAAGTCATATCTGTGAATTATATGGTTAACGGTGAAGTCCGACTCAAGTACTCGGGCATAGTCATTTTTCTCGCACGGTTGCTTAGCGTAGGAACTGGTCTCGTCTTCACGTTGATGGTCACACGTAGCCTTAGTTCTGAGATATTCGGCATTTACGGAAATCTTTCAGACGTTCTTGCTTACTTCGCTTTGGCGACTGGGATTTTCCCTTTTTGGGCAGTAAGGTTTGCTGCGAGGGATCATAAAGGTTCTTTATCAACAGTGTTGTTGGCCAACATCGCCATAGCTGTTCCTTCTTCAATTATTTACTTGGTTTTGTTGCCTACAGTTTTACCGATACTTCAGGTAAGCATTGATTACATGGCCGTGTATCTTCTAATCAGCATCCAGATAATCGAAAATTATGTCCTTACCGCCATAGAAGCAATGTTGCAGGCAAAAAAACCTCAAACAATCGGTTTTGGCCTGATAGTTCACGAAACATCGAAGGTTTGCATGGGCTACGTCCTGATATTATTGTTTGAGAAGGGGCTCTTCGGGGTTGTCTTCAGTATAATAATGGCAATCTTCCTGCAACTCCTATTCTACATTAAAACAATTATTCCTGCGCTTCACGAGAAAATCAATTGGAGTTACGCCAAGGAATGGATAAAGGCTTCCCCTTTTAACATGTATGGCATATTAGGTCAGCGGTTGGCTGATTCAATCCTTCTTCTGCTCTTCATTTACGGGGGGAAGGTGGCTAGAGGTTATTACGGGGCAGCCTTCACCATCGCAAATATAGTCGGATATTCCTCGTTGATCGGTTATGCGCTTTACCCGCGCCTTTTATCAAAGAACCGGCCAGAAGACATCACCTCCTCTTTAAAGATGGTTCTGATGTTCGCAATGCCTATGACCTTCGGCGCCATAATTATGGCTGACTCGCTTCTGACGATTCTGAACATCGAATATAGTGCCGTTATTCCAATTCTCGTCCTGCTTTCAATCGACATGTTAATCTCGTGTTTTTCGTCAGTTTTTGGATCTGTTGTGTATGGTGCGGAAAGGCTGGACGCTGAGGCGAAGATTCCGTTGAGAAAGATGATTAAGAGCAAACTGTTTCTTCTGTTGTCCCTTCCGTACATTCAAGCTGCAATATCTCTGCCTCTCGCATATTACGCTTTAAATTATGTTGCAGCAACAGCTGTTGACTCCGCATTTTTTGTTGCCTCGATCATTTTGGTGATTGACTCGGGATTAATCACAATCCGTTACATTCTCGCCCAGAAAAGCCTCCCTTTCCGGATGCCTCTGAAACAAATATTGAAGTACGTCGGGGCAGCGGCTGCGATGGCTTTACTGTTGTATGTCCTCCCGCGTCCGACGAGGCTAACCATGACCGTGGCTTTAACCTTACTGGGGGGATGCGCGTACTTCGTCGTACTCGTAGTTATCGACTCGGAAAGTAGAGGCGTCGTTAGGGACGTGCTCAAGGAAATTCTAAGAAAAATCAGGCCTAACGAGAGTGCCTAACGCTATATGAGCTTCAAGAAGAGACTGGGCGACTTTTTTGAACCTTGGGAACTGAAGAAAATTAGCAAATCGTACGACATCATCGGGGACATCGCAGTCGTCAAAATCCCAGAAGTAATGGCTGACAAAGCCCAACAAGTCGCCATGGTATTGCTGCAAAGCTACCCCTATGTCAGAACTGTCATGCGCCAAACAGGTCCAGTTACGGGTGAACTTCGCCTCAGAGGGCTCGAGTGGCTTGCGGGCGAAAGGAAAACCGTTACTGTTCATAGAGAGTTTGGGTGCCTCCTTAAGGTTGACTTGGAGAAGTGCTACTTCTCTCCGAGGCTCGGATACGAAAGGATAAGAATAGCTAAGCAAGTTAAAGCAGACGAAGTGGTCGTCAACATGTTCGCGGGAGTTGGTTGCTTCTCAATCATCATCGCCAAGCACGTGAAGCCCCTGAAAGTGTATTCGATAGACGTGAACCCTGACGCAATCAGGTTCATGAAAGAAAATGTCAACTTGAACAGGGCGAGGTACACTGTCGAGGTGGTCAAAGGAGACGCAAAAAGGGTCATAACAGAGAGACTGAAGAACGTTGCTGACAGGGTTCTGATGCCTCTGCCCGAAAAAGCCTTCGAGTACCTCGACGCCGCATTAGCCGCTTTGAAGCCAGATAAGGGAACAATTCACTACTACGATTTTGTACATGCCAAGAAGGGAGAGGACCCTATCGGGAAAGTCGAGGAGAAAGTTTCAGAAAAACTGAGAGACAGGGGCGTTGCCTTCGAGTGCACGTTCGGAAGGATAGTTCGATCCGTCGGTCCAAGGTGGTTCCAAGTCGTCCTCGACCTAAACGTTCATTAAAAGATTAATAGGACAAATCCACCTTTCATAGGTAACAAATACAACTAAAGGAGCATCATGTGTTGAAGAGAAAGTTGATGGACATTCTGGCTTGCCCGATTGACAAGTACTATCCGCTTGAGCTCCACGTGTTCGAGGAAAAAGAGGAAATCGTCGACGGCATGATAGTCTGCCCCAAGTGCCTGCGGTGGTACCCAATACGGGACGAGATTCCCGAGATGCTGCCCGACGAGCTGCGCGAAGAGAAGGACGAAATGCCCTTCCTCCAGAAATGGAAAGAAAAAATCCCGCAAAAAATTTTATCTGAAGGAAAACCGTTCAATTTAAAAGGATAAATCGTTTCGAACCTCTATATATTATATTTAGAATGTGAGCTTCAATAAACGTCCGTTCTCAGCGGATTTTAAGGCAGCTTCAGCAATCTTCAGTGCCTTCAAACCGTCCAGTCCTGACACCAACGGCGTTTTATGGTTTATCACACACTGAACAAAGTGTTGCAGCTCAAGTTTCAATGGCTCTTCATACTCGAACCGAGGAGTCAACGTTTGGCCGAGGGTCTCAATCGTCATCTCCTGCGTGATGTAGTCCAACGAGATTATAGCGTCGCTTCCGGTGACCGTGAGTTTCCTGATCTTATACGGAGTCAGCCAGTTTGCCTCCAGAAACGCTGACCTTCCCTTTGAGAAGGAGAGCATGATCTGCGCGTAGTCCTCGAACTTCGAGTGCCTGAGGTGCCCCGCCCTCGCGTAGACCGAGGTTGGGTCCTCGTCGAAGATGAAGCGGACGATGTCGATGTCGTGGATGGCAGTGTCCTTGACTACACCGACGTCGCCTATCCTTTCAGGCCATTTCGTGACCCGTCTCACTGTTGCTGAGACGGGTGACCCGATTTTCCCCTCTTTCAAAGCTTCCTTCAGCCTTCGAACAGCAGGATTGAACCTCTCGATAAACCCCACCGTCAAATGGAGCTTCTTTTCCCTAGCAAGGTCGATTATTTTGCGTGCTTCCGTTGATGACCTAGCCATAGGTTTTTCCACAAGCACATGTTTCTGGGCTTTCAAGGCCTTCATTGCTTCTTCGGAGAGCCGAGTTGACCAGACGCAGAGGTTCACGGCGTCAAGTTCCTCTTTACTGTACATTGTGGCGCTGTCGCTGTACGCTTTTAGCCCGTACTTCTCTGCTATCGTCGCTGTCCTCTGCTGGTCCACGTCGCAGACTGCCACCAATTCGACCTCTGGCAGCTCGCTGAGGACTCTCACGTGGTTTCTTCCCCAGAATCCCACTCCGACTACTGCCATTCTCAACTTCTTCATTTTCAAGATGCTCCTATTCCTAAGCTGCGGTAAACGAAGCCTTCGTTAGCTGCCAGTGAGGGGCTGACTACGTGAGCCAAGTCCACGAGGGCGGAAGGCTTCTTCATGAGCACGCTAAGTCTCCCCAAAGATAGACGTTTGAACCTGTTGTGTCCCACGGCGATGAGTAAACAGTCCGCGCCCTCCGCCAATTTTTCCAGAGTCGGCTCAGTTGTGTACCCTAAGTCACGTAGCTCCTTATATGTGAAGTAGGGGTCGAAGACGCTGACCCGTGCGCCCATTCTCTTCAGAAGCCTGACCAGCTCAGGCACAAGGGACCCTCTGGCTTCCTTCACGTTGGGGCGGTACGACGCTCCCAGCACTACGACGCGCGACCTTCTAACAGGCTTGTCGCAGTGCCGAAGGGCGTCCTTAACCAAGTTGTAAGCATGTTTCAGCATGTCGTCATTGATTTTTTCAGCCAAAGCGGTCATCCTCAATTTTTCGCCCAGCTCCTCGGCTTCGCTTATGAGTAGAAACGGGTCTTTGGGGATGTTTCCACCCACGATTCCCGGCTTGTGCAGGTGGCAGAATGGCTGCGTGTTGGCTGCTCGTAGAGCCTGGAAATAGTTTATTCCCGCTGATTCGCAGAACTGCGCGAACTCGTTGGCTAGCGAGATGTTGACGTAGCGGTAGACGTTCTCGAAAAGCTTGGCGGCCTCAGCTGTCCTGAGATTGGGGATTTCGATTATATCGCCCTTCGTCACCGTTTTGAGCACAGCTTTCGCAGCCGTAAGGCTTTGTTTGTTTATTCCCGCCACGATTCTGGCATACTCCGTCATGTCCTCGATTGCTCTGCCGACGGTTGCCCGGATTGGACTGTAGGCTAAGCCGAAGTCTGCGCCTGCCTTTAGTCCAGAAGAGGCTTCTAGCGTTTCTTTTATCAATGTTTCTGTGACAGACGGTCCGACAGTGCACTCTACGATGAGTAAAGTTCCGCGTTTCATGTTCAGCCCGACGTTTCTGCATGATTCTTCTAGGCTTGAGTAGTCGGGCTGCTTTTTTTCGTCGAGGGGCGTGTTAACCGTCAGGATTACGATGTTGCTTTTCGCAACAGCTTCTTTGGGGTCCGTTGTCGCTGAGATGCGTCCCTCTTTCAGGTTTCTTTTTAATTTCTGGCTTAGCCCAAGCTCGATGAAGGGTGTGATGCCCTTGTTGATTTGGCTCACAACGTAAGGGTCAGCGTCCAGACACGCGACCTTGAACCCTGCGTCAGAAAACAAGCATGATATGGGCAGACCCATCCTTCCGCACCCGACCACTGTAATGGCGTAGTTTCCGCGTTCTTTGGAGTCCGCCAAGTCTTTTTCCTTAAGCGCCATCGCGTCCGTCATTTAATGCCTCCAAACTGGTCGAGTCTTGTATCGTCTGATGAATGGAACAATATTCTATCGGTCTGGATATTTTAAGGTTAATAAAAATTTATGGTTGAGGACGCTAACCGATTTTTTCGGCTTCCCCTACAATAACATCTATTGGGTCCTCAAAGTCCCTAACCATCTTCTGGACCCTTTCAGCCTGTGCCTTTCTGGTGGCATCCAGATTGTTTAGGGCATAATTGAGCTTTTTTAGTAGTGTGTAAGGATTTTTTTCGAGCGAAACCAGTTTGTTTTTAACGAGGTATTTCAGCACCAAGAATGGCTTAGTCGGGTAGCACGAGAAGGTTGGGACGCCCAGCAACGCGGACTCCGCGGTCATGGTTCCGCCTCCCCCCACGAACGCCGACGAGTAGGAGAGGAGGCTTTGCCCGTCAACCGCGGATTCGCAGACCTTTATCGCGTCGCCGAAGGATTCCACGAAGGGCCGTTTCTGGTCTTCGTACCTTGGGACAACAACGACCTGAACGCTACTCCCTTTTTCCAAAATCTGCTTAATCAACGTCATGATTGCTGGTTCTGCTTGGTCCTTGCCTAAAAGGTACGATGCAAAAGCCTCTTCGGTTCTAAAGGTTATTATGGGTCTCGACTGGTCCAGTCCGAGTTGACCGATGATTCGGCGGTCGGGTTTGAAATCTTTAAGCCACACCCAAGGGTCCAAGGCGTTGTATTGCACGATTTTTTTGGCATCTATTCCGTATTTTGTCCAAGCCTTTTTGGGGATTATCTTCGGTGTAAGAAGCCTTTCGGAAAGTGGAACCGTAAGCCTGGCAACCGCTTCCGCGTGGGGAGAATCGTTAACACAAACGTGAGGCACCCCCAACCCGAATGCGGTCCGAGCCATCTCGGGAGACGAGAACGAAACAGCCACGTCAGGTTTGAACTCATCTATCACGTCTGTTAGTTCGGAGATTCTTTGTGAGCTGGCTTTCAGTTTGCCAGCTAGGTTTCCTCCGCCGTGTTCTCCAACGACCTTGGCGTCCATCCCCTTCAACGCTAGCAGCTGGTTGACTTCGCGGTATTTCCTGGTGGTTCTTAGTACTTTATGGCCTCTGCCTTCGAGCTTGGCGGAGAGCCTTGAAAAGAGCATGCATTGTTTTGGGGTGAGGATGTCGATGGCGATTTTCATCGTCTACCACTTTTCTGGATAAATCCCATTATTGGAGGGTTGTTCATATAGCCTTATTGTTTCCTCATTGCGCGCCAGAACATCTTTTTTACGATTTCCCTCCACAGCCACAGCCAGAACAGGACCAAGCCCGCGCTGGCGCCGACTTTGAGGGCGCTCGTGAGGAGGCCTTCCGCGATTCCGGGGAGCCGCATGGGCACGATGACCCCGTCGATCACCCACAACCCGAGTATCATGCATACCCAGACAAATAGAAGGATGAGGACGAAGTCGAGGATTCTGCGAATCATGGTGTCACCATAATCAAGTACGCGGTTGCTAACGCGAGGACCCCCGAAATCGTGGCCAAAACGAGGAAAATCTTCGCAGCCTCGTCTTCGCGCAGTGGACCTCGGGCAAGTACCACCCTCGCAAGGGTTATCGGCGCCGTCGGGTCTTTAGTCGCCATCAGCCTCCCGTCCTCGAGGATTGCCACGGGTCGCGAGACTTCTCTCCTTTCGTAGAGTCTTCCCATAGACGAAAGCCCGTAGAAGGCGTTCATTATTTGGGGCATCAAGGCGACCAAGGCGACCACCTCGAGCCTGCCGATTATGGCGATGGCTCCCAGCGCCGCGCCGATGCTGAGGCTTCCGACGTCGCCGGAGAACACTTTGGCGGGAAACTTGTTGTAAAAGAAGAACACCAGTAGCGGTCCGAGGAGGCAGAGGCACAGGACAAGGGCTTCGCTTCGCCCGAGCAGGAGCGCCGACAGCAGCATGATGATGGTTATTATGGTGCACGGTCCCGACATTGTTCCGTTGAACGGGTCCATCATGTTCACGGCGTTGGAGGTCACGGCCATCACGAGGGGCACCAAAAACGGGTAAATGATCGTCATCCGCGTCTGTCCGATGAACGGGAAAACCAAGCCAGTCGGATTGTAGGTATGCAGGACAAGTATGGGTAACCCAGCGAACAGTGTGAGGAAGGGCTTAACCTTAGCGTTTAAAGTCTTGAAATCGTCTACAGCTCCGACTAATCCCGTTATGAGGATGGTTGCGAGAAAACTCATGCTTGTACTGAGTGTTTCCGGCGAAAGCATTACTGCAACTAGGATGCTTGCCGTTATGCCTGCTAGGACTACTAAGCCGCCCATTTGCGGGATGAAAGGTTTATCTTTCTTGTGTACGTCTATGCCGCCGATGTGCTTTTCCTTCATCTTTTTTATGTGAAATGGCATAACAGCGAGAGACACTGCAAATCCTGCGGCGAAGATTATCGTTTCGTTGAGCATTCATTTCGGCGCTTCTAGTTTTCAGGGGTTCAATTTTGTTTAAGAATGGTAACCTATAAACATATATACGTAATTAAAAAAGCCATAGGGCTTAAGCCCCAAAAAAAATTAATTAAGGACACGTCGTAAAATATTGCTC
>CAZOKM010000005.1:0-13699 GCA_964580405.1 uncultured Candidatus Bathyarchaeia archaeon
CGCCCTTCTCGGTCCTCCGCTCCAGTCCCTGGTCAACCCAGTCCCAGATGAAGCCACCGCGTAGGCGTTTGTGGGCGCGTATCGTGTCCCAATACTCCTTCAGGTTGCCCGTGCTGTTCCCCATCGAGTGGGCGTACTCGCACATAATCGCGGGTCGGCTCTCATCGGGGTCCTCACCCAGCTCGGTTAATCTGTCGATGGTTGGATACATGACGCTGACGACATCAACAACTGAAGAAATTTTCCCTTGCGTGTGGATTGTGCCTTCGTAGTGGACGAGGCGCGTTTTGTCGTAGCCGTGTATCCACCCCGCTGCGGCGTCGTGGTTGGGTCCGTAACCCGACTCGTTACCCAGGGACCACATGACGACGGACGGGTGGTTCTTGTCACGTTCGACCATCCTAGTGCAACGTTCCATGAAGGCGGTCAGCCACTCGGGGTCGTTTGCGGGCTCGTTTCGGTATTCTGGTCCGCCGATGTTCGCGAGGCCGTGGCACTCGATGTTCGCCTCGTCGATGACGTAGATTCCGTACTCGTCGCACAGGTCGTACCACGCCGGGTCGTTGGGGTAGTGGCAGGTTCGGACGGCGTTGAAGTTGAACTGCTTCATCAGCAAAATGTCTTTTACCATTGACTCAGCCGTAACTGCGTGGCCCCTCGCGTCCTCGTGCTCGTGCCTGTTGACGCCCTTGAAGTACACAGGGACGCCATTGACGAGTATCTGCCCGTCCTTGGATTCGACCTTGCGGAACCCGACCCTGCACCGTTCTATTTCGATTTCATTACCTTTGGAGTCCAGCAGCTTAAGTAAAAGCGTGTAAAGGTGCGGGTGCTCAGCGGACCACTTCCGCGGGTTGACGATTTCGCGTTCGAGCTCGACGACGGTTTCGCCCTTCGCCCTAACGTTTTCGATGGTTCGGTTCAGGGACTCGGTAAAGACGCTGTTTCCTTCTGCGTCGAACAGGCTGACGTCGAGGACGAGGTTTCCGATTGGGCGACTCGAATAATTAGCTACTTTGACTCTGACCTTAAGGACAGCGTTCGCATATTCTTTGTCGAGGTCAGTTCTAACGAAGAGGTCCCTGACATGGACGTTAGGCGTCGAGTAAAGATACACATCTCGGAAGATGCCGCTCAGCCTGAACATGTCCTGGTCTTCGAGGTAGCTCCCGTCGCTCCAGCGGAGAACCTGAGCCGCAAGGACGTTTCTTCTCGGACGGACGTAAGGTGTAATGTTGAACTCGGTTGGGAGGCGGCTGTCCTCGCTGTAGCCGACGGGCTTGCCGTTCACCCAGACTTGGAGGGCTGAGTCCGCGCCGTCGAAGACGAGGAAGACCTGCCTGTCCTTCCACGAGCGGGGCACTTCGAACTCCGTGCGGTACGAGCCCGTCGGATTATCGACGCTCGGGACCCTAGGCGGGTCAGCTTGGAAAGGGTAGGTAACGTTCGTGTAGATGGGCTTGTCGTACCCGTGCATCTGCCAGTTACTCGGAACGGGGATTTTGTTCCACCTGTTCGCGATAAAGTTGACCCTGAAAAAGTCTTTTGGCGCTGCATTCGGGTTTCTGGAGAGCTTGAACCTCCATTCGCCGTTCAGCAGTACGAACCACGGGGAGGCTAAGCGGTCGCCCTTCATCGCCTTCTCCACGTCGTCGTAGGACACCAGGGTCGCGTGGGCTGGCTCCCTGTTCCTCTCGTTGACCCGCGGGTTCTCCCAGTCGGGCACGACACCAAGTTTTTCTTTTTTCGTCGGCATTATTTTTTCACCTAGAGAACCGTGATTATCTGAATAATGATTGCTGTAACATGATATAAAATTATTATCGACGCCAGCGACGCACGATGCCTATGGGCTCACTTTATCAGAGCCAGAGCGTTGGCGATGTCTTCGGCTATCATCCTGCGCTTACTCTTCTCGATGAAGAAGCTGGGTCCCGCCTGCAGGTACGACGGAAAGGCCCGTTTGCCCTGGAAGAAAAATTCTCCGCCCCTGATCTTGTACGTGGAGCCCGCGGGAATCACCCTCTTCTCGCCCGCCCTCTTGGCGACGAAGTTGACGGCTTTAATCGCCACGTCCCCCATAAGCATAAAAGCCTTCAGGTTCGGGAACAGCTTCAGTTCGCGTTCAAGTATTCGCGAGCACTCCTCGACCGTGGCTGTCTGTATGCCATACGCCGTCTTCCCGCACTTCACGGCGGTCGTGAGGTACACGCCCAAGTCGAGGATGTCCCGCGCCGACGAGACCTTGGCTCCCGCGTCGTTGAACGCCTGAACCGTGGTCCTCCCGAAAAGAGGGTCGCCCTCCGCGTAGAAGTAGTCGTGCGGGTTCGATGGCGCTGCCTCCGCGATCATCGCGACGGAAGCCTTCTTCGGGTCAACCTCCGTGTCTGGGACGACGTAGCACTCGTGGTCCACGTCGCCGCACGGGAACTTGACGCACTTCACGCATTCGCTTACTCTCATTTTCCGAAAGCTCCTCCAGAATCTCTCACGTAGACGGACTAATTGAAAGACTTGTAGTAAAACTAATTAAAATGTGTTTTCAGCCCTCCTTTTCTGCGCTTTCTTCCTTTGTAATGTACGAAGTAAGCCAGTGTATTCCGTACTCCGCACAAGCCGAAGATGCAAGAGAGTTTTTCGGGAACCAGATTACCCGCGGGTTATAACGCCTGAGTAATTCTTAAAAAGTTTGATGGGTTATTATATATCCAAGGTGTTTCGAGGCAAGGTGGACCGTAACATGGAAGAAAGGAACGTTGTTAGCAGGAACGTCGCCATTGCCCTGGCGGCGATGTCAATCATTCTTTTCGCCAGTTTGTTGGGAACAGTAACCTTTTACACGTTCAGGGCTGACGAAAGCAGCTCAACAATCAGTTCGTTGCGCTCGCAGATCGAGAGCCTCCAAGACGACTACGACCAACTGACCGACGATTATGACCAGCTCACAACGTCCTACGATCAGTACCGGACCGCCTACGACCAGCTGCTGATCAACTACACCATAGAAGTGACCCTGCGAATCGGCACGACCCTTAAGACGTACTACGATTACGTCCGCGCCAACGTCGTTTCGCTGGGCGGTGAGCCGCTGGGCGAGGAAAGGTGGTACTCGTACCCCAACTACTACAGCAACAGCGTCGAGTTCGCGGCGTACGAGGCGGCGCACGACGCGGGGGAAGCGTACTGGCCAGACATGGAAGAGGGGACGGATTACTACGAGACCGCGGGTGAACACGCCTACGAAACAGCGGACGCCATCATGGAGCGGGCTGTTGCCTTCTGCGGCATCGGGCCGAACGACACCGATGTCGTCAAAATCGACAAGATTCTCAGCTTCATCAGTTCCCACGTGGAGTACCAAAGCAGGCTTTTGGACCACATGTGGTTCCCCACCGAGACCCTCATGTACAAGTCCGGCGACTGCACGAGCTTCTCCATCCTCGCGGCCTGCATGTTCGAAAAGGTGGGAATAAAATCCGCAATCGGGTTCTTCACGAACCCAGACGGAGCCCACGCGATGGTGCTGGTCCACCTCAACGACTTGGGGGGAGAATACGCCTACAGCTATTTCGACAGTCTGACGTCCTACGACCTTTCGCCCGGCAAGTGGATAATAATCGAGCCGCAGTTCAGCTCCCTGTCGGAGTACTCGAACAACCTAGACTGGGTGCAGAGCTGGAACATCGTGGCAGCCTGCGAAGTGATTTACGGAGTCTAGAAATCCCTTAATTCAATCGGAAGCTGCCCTTCCTCGCGGTACGCCTACTTGGTAACTATCCACCATAACAGAGAAAGGGCGCTGATAATCAGCAGGATGGGCGAGGTCGCGAAGACGAAGCCGTCGCTGCGGTAGACGTAAAGCAGAATCCATGGGATACTCTCCAAGGAAGGTACTCTCTCAAGAATTAGGGGCGCAGCGAATAGCAGTATGCCCAGAACCATTAGGACAACGCCTAGAACCTGTAATGGAATCATTCTGACCCTCATGCATTAAGAGGACATTGAATGACCCTATAAGAATTCTCAGACGCTCCTCACAAACGGTGTTGCGGATAGGCAAGGAGAACCAATTTAAACAACGAACAGACGTCCGTCAGTCCTTCGCTTCCTCGAACAGTTTCTTTGCTGCCAGCACGCAGAAGATGTAGGTTGCGCTTCCGCCTATCACGTTCTCGGACTGCTGCCACAGGAATGGGAAGTTGTCCTTCAGCTCGGGGAAGTCGGGCTGGATGAGGGCGGTCCCGGACACGACGCCGCCGGGGATGTATGACCAGTCCGCCCTGTTCGTGCCGTAGGCTGCGGTTAGGGACCGTGCGCCGACGCCTGAGACGAGGGACACGTTCGAAGCTGGGTGGCAGCCGAGGGTGTAGTGGACCGCGGCGAAAAGGGTCTCGGCGTCGAAAAGTTCGGGAAACGCCTTATGCAAGTAATATTGTTCCACAGCGTTCTCGAGGATTTCCCACCCTACGCCCCAGACCCTTCCGAACCTGCTATCCCTCACGGGCACTCGGAACGGGCTCCTAGCCAACGCCTCGTCCAAGCCAACCTTGAACTTCTTTGCCGCCTTCTTCACGTCAGCAGCGAATTTCTCGTCCTTGATTAGTGGTAATGCTCGCGCGACTGCCCAGCCGACCCTTCCGAAGTTTTCCGTTATTCGGGGCTTTAACTCCAACAGCCGCTTCCTGTACTTTTCTTCGCCCGTAGTCACGAGGAGCTCAACGGCTGCGAACACCTCTTGAAGCTCGTGCGGGTAAGAATACGCGCTCCGCTGAACGACAACGGCGTGGGTTTGCTCGTGTTCCCAAGACTTCTCCGCGGTCTCCAAGCATTCCCGAGCCAAGTCGTCCTCGTAACCCCGCAGTATCCTACTCGCCGCCACCAGGGCCGTGATGACCTTGTACTCGAGGCCCGTGTCGTGGTTCGTGAACGCCCACCTGTCGTCAGGGGTTCCTGACCGCTCTCCCGAAACCTCTCCAGGACTGAGCTTAGGGTCGTAGACCTTGTTGTCGGTCACGAGGGAGCCGTCGCCGAGGTGGACGTACTGATTGATGCCGCGTTCGATGATGCCCGAGAAGCTGTGGCCCGCGGCGCGGTAGGCCGGAAGAAGGCTTTCTACACCGTGGGTGACTTGTTGGACGATGTCGGGGACGCCGTCGGGCTTGTGCAGCAACACTAATCTTTCGTCCCTTTTGACGGTAGTCTGGTCAGTCTTGACGTCGAATTCTTCTCCAGCCAAAGCCAAGACGAAGGTGGTCT
The DNA here is from genome assembly GCA_964580405.1 of uncultured Candidatus Bathyarchaeia archaeon. Classification (GTDB taxonomy): domain Archaea; phylum Thermoproteota; class Bathyarchaeia; order Bathyarchaeales; family DTEX01; genus JAGTRI01. The sequence goes on from CAZOKM010000005.1 coordinate 5,257, forward strand.
GTGCCTGAGAGCCCGCGGCGAGGTCGTAGTCTCCCGCGTCGTGCCAGCCGCCCCTGTCGAGTCCCGGGATGTGCTGGTCCGTGGAGTACGGGGTGTCGGTGGTCGCTCCCTGCCTGTACCCGTCGAAGTGCGCGTGCCCCGTTGGTGCCTGTGCTGCATCGTCGAGGTGGCAGGCGCCGTGCCAGACCTGGTAGCGGTCGCAGACCCTCATGTGGCACATCTGCGCGGGGAAGTAGGTCTCGAGCGTGGGCTGCCACACGTCGCTGTCGTAGACGCTTCGGGAGATTCGGAACGGCGGAGTGGACGCGGACCCGTACTGGACCACGTATATGCCTTCGTCGCGGACGCGGCTGAAGTCGAAGACCGCGTAGTTGAAGCGAAGGTATCTGCCCCACTTCTTGGGCTGAGCCAAAAAAACTTTGCTTAATCCTTTTTCAGAGTCAACGCGGAGGAGTGTCGCCTTCCCGATTTTCCGCGTCCGGGCGTCGAGCTCAATTATCGCCCGCTTGTCCTGGGACGGGTAGTAGCCGACCTGCGATATGGCAATGACGGGCGTGCGCCTCCACTCTGGGTCTCTGTTGGGCGTTATGCGCCACTGCATCGCCTTCTTCGCCTTGCCGGAGGGCAGCACGGACCTCACGACGAACCACCCGTTCTGGGCCGTGTTCCTGCCGTCGAGAAGAGCCATCTCTCCGCCGCCAACCTGCTCGATGGCCATCCTCCGCATAAGGTCCTCGGCTGCGACCGTGAGCTTCGAGCCCCTAGCCATGGGAACTGGGTCCAGGTGCCCGTCGGACGTAGGCATCATCGGTCCATTCGCCTGCCTCGGAAAGACTCCCGAAGTTGAACCCAGTTGGAACGTTTTTCCGAAGTAGGCCGATGGAAACAGCTCCATGTTGAAGCTTGCCTTGCCCACTATCTCGTCCGGGAGAGGGCGGTCGAGGTCCACAGTAACGAGTATGGTGTCTCCCTCCGCCTTGACGTGGACGGCGAAGCCGTAGTCGTGGTCGGGGAAGCTGAGGGGAACCCTGACCGTTCCCTTGTCTCGGTCTACTTCGCGTTTTCCAGCCTTGGGCACGCTTGACCACTGCCCGGGGGCGGGCTCCAGCCTCACGTCGCCGTTCGCCGCGACGCGTTCGCCGTGCTGGATGATTTCGACTCCGCCCTGCTTGCCCTCGGGGTAGAAGTCGTGGTAGACGAGGACCGACAGACCAGGCGCCTCGAAGTATTCGAGCTCGTTAATCTTCAATTCTGCATTCTTCATTTTTCATCAACCCAATCAATTATGCGGATATTCCATTGTAGGCTATTGATGCCCTAGATTATGTTCGTTAAACCTTTTAAAAGCTCAGAAGCCGCGTCATTCTTTGACGGAGCTAGACGAGGGTTCCGTATTTCCAGAGAGCCTCAAGCATGCTTTCAGCGTTTTTTACAGAAACGTCGGGTCCAATCTCGCCGTAGAGTATGAGTCCGCCATTTTGTCCACTGAAGCCTTGGATGATGTCCTTCACGAGGTTCTTAACTTGGCTCTGGGTACCGAACGGCAGCACGTTCTGCCTGTCCACGTCGGCGGTTATGCACAGTTTTCCGCTGAACCTTTCCCTGAGGGTCCGTATGCCCATGAGGCTGACTTGGATGTTCGCGGCGTCGAGGCCCATGTCGATTAGGTCGGGGAGGATGTCAATCATGTACCCATCGCTGTGGAGGAATACGTGCTTCCCCCTCCTGCGGACCTCGTCGAACATTTTCTGGTAGGACGGCTTGAAGATTCGCCTCCACTGCTCAAGCTTTATCATGAGCCTCTGCTGGGTCCCCCAGTCGTCGCCGAACATGACGCCGTCAACGCCCAGCTCGAGCATGGACCTGAGCTGCACAAGATTGTGTTCAACAATCCTGTCAATCAATGTGAGGAGCTCTTTCCTACCCGTGACGACGTCAAGGAGGACCTCCCTGAAACCCCTAAGGTAGTGCAGCCTGTGCCAAATGCTCCCCCCGTCCAGCAGCAGGTACTTCGAACGGTCAGCCTTGCCGATGGATTTCCGGGATTCCTCGATGTTGACCAGCGGGTCGGGAAGCTCGTAGTCAGCCAGCTTGGCCCAGTCGTCCAGAGGATGTCCTACGGGCTGGCCTATGATGCCGTCCTGCAGGTTCCTCCACGTAATCCCCCACTCGTCCGTGAAGGTGCCCTTGCTCCACGACTGCGCCCAGTTCAGGGTCCTCGCCGCCCCAGAAACGCTGCAAAAGTCCTGCGGATACTTCTCGTACAGCCTTGTCAGGGCTTCGCTTCGTGGTCCGGGTGGAACAGCCAGGTTGTAGCATCCGTTCGGGACCCTGTCTGGTCCGTCGAACTCTATGGCTTTGATTACTCTGTTCCGCGAGTCCAAGAGCCATTACCGAGACTATTTTTCGCTCAGGACGTATTTAGGGCTAAGGAATGTTCGTTACCTTTTTATGCGCTTCAGTCGTTAGTGTTTCAAGTTTCACTCATCTTGTTGGTGAAAGGCGATGTGCATACTGGGCAAGGATAAACTTACCGAGCTCATCGAGAAGGACAAGTGCATTTACCCGTTCGACATGAGCCTCCTGGACGGAGACGGCTACGTCCTCTCGGTCAGGGACGAGACGACACTCAACTACCTCGAGCACAAGAACCTCATCTCCAAGGAGGTCGTCTTCACTCCGCCCGACTACGTCGCCCATCTAACAGCGAAAAGCAAGTTCGGCAGGGCTGGGCTGTCGTTCCTCAACGCGGCGAAGGTGCACAGCGGCTTCGTCGGCAGGCTAGCTCTTGAGCTCGTGAACCTGAGCAATGAGAGGAAGCCCATCACGATTAGGAAGGGCGACCCCCTCATCCACATCGAGTTCATCACCCAGCTAGGTAAGCCCGCGCCCTACATGGGGGAGTACCAGTTCCAGTACATGAGCGACGACGAAGTCCACCTCTACATCCCAGTCCTGAAGGAAATATTCGCCAACTACGAGCAGCTGGCACAAGTCTGGTTCAAGAACAAGCCCCTCAGGGAATAGCAGAGCCAGAAAAGGCTTAGAAACGAATGTCTTAAATATCCCCGCTTTCTGTATCCTCAGAGGAAGCAGCTATGAAAGCGCGTAACTTCCGCGAGACCAAGGGCGTCGCGTACACGAGGACGAAGTTCATCCACGGAGCTCCGCTGCCGAAGATCACGAAGTTCACGACGGGAGACCCAAATAGGAAGTTCGACTACAAGTTCACCCTCGTCGCCGACAGGAGGCTCCAGATACGGCACAACGCCTTGGAAGCAGCCCGAATCGCGGTCAACCGTGAGCTGCAGGTTAAGCTCGGAGAAAACTTTTTCATGCGCGTTAAGCCTCTGCCGCACGTTGTGCTCCGCGAGAACAAGATGATTTTCGGAGCCCACGCAGACAGGCTTCAGGACGGCATGAGGAAGTCCTTCGGAAAACCCGTCGGGAGGGCAGCGCGAGTGGAGCCCGGACAGGTTCTGGTCGAAGCTTTCGTCAACGAAGACGGCATCGACACCGCCAAGCTCGCCATGAAGCGGGGGGAGGACAAGCTGCCCACAACGTGCAAGATTGTTATGGAGAAAATTACGAAACCAGAAGAAAAGGTGAATGAAGTTGCCAGCTAAGAAAGACAAGTTTGTTTTGTGGTTCGACGAAATCGGGATAGAAGACGTCCCATCGGTGGGAGGAAAAAGCGCCAGCCTAGGCGAAATGACGCAGAGGACAGGAGTCCCCGTGCCATATGGGTACGCGACGACCGCCAAGGCGTTCTTCCATTACATTATTCACAACCAAATTGACAAAAAAATGCGCGAGATTCTGGGGGAAATCAAAGACCCCGAAGACACTAGGACCCTTCAGAGCGTCGGCGCAAGACTGCGGAAAATAGTCGCATCGGCAGACATGCCCGCTGACCTCGAGAAAGAAATAGTCAACGCGTACGCAGCCCTTGCCAAGAAGGTTGGCGAAAAAGCGCCCTTCGTGGCGGTTCGCAGCTCAGCGACAGCCGAGGACCTTCCTGACGCAAGCTTCGCTGGTCAACAGGAAACTTACTTAAACGTTCACACCCCGAAAGAAGTTGTTGAAAAAGTCAAAGAATGTTATTCAAGCCTGTTCACGGACAGAGCCATCTTCTACAGGATTCAGAAAGGATTCGACCACATGTCCATCGCCCTAAGCGCCGCAATTCAGCTCATGGCTTACAGCGAATCCAGCGGCGTCATATTCACGTTAGACGTCTCAAACGGCGACCGAAGCGTGGTGATGGTCGAAGCTGGCTACGGGCTAGGCGAATTCGTCGTTCAAGGCACGATTACGCCAGACGAGTACCTCATAAGAAAATCGGACCTCAGCATCACGAAGAAGAACGTTCCGAAAAAGACCATTCAGCTCGTCCGCATCCCGTCTGGAGGAACAGAGAAACGTTCCGTTCCGCTTAACCTTCAGGACAAACAGATTCTGACCGACGAACAAATCGTCGAATTAGCCAAGTACGCAATCGCCATAGAACAACATTACAAGAAGCCCATGGACATCGAGTGGGCTCTCGACGGAAGGACGAACAAGCTCGTCATCCTTCAGGCGCGACCCGAAACGGTGTGGTCAACAAAGAAAGAAGTAAAGACGGAAGAAAAAGTTGTCACAACAACCGAAAGGAAAGTCCTCGTTCAGGGACTCCCAGCCTCACCAGGAATGGCCGCAGGCAAAGTCCACATTATTCCGACCGCTGACAGAATCAACGAGTTCAAGCAAGGCGAAATCTTGGTTACAGATATGACTGCGCCAGACTGGGTTCCAGCCATGCGCAAGTCAGCCGCCATAGTTACAAACTCGGGAGGCATGACGTGCCACGCTGCCATCGTTTCGCGTGAGCTCGGAATCCCGTGCATCGTAGGCACAACGTCGCGCGGAAAACCAGCAACCGAGTCCATAACGGACGGCATCATGGTTACAGTTGACGCGAAGCTCGGAGTGGTCTACGAGGGCATACTCGAAGAGGCAAGCAAGAAAGAGGCTCCCGCAGGCACTGTCACCGTTGCCGAGTCGTACATTGTCACAGGCACGAAGGTGTACGTGAACCTCGGAGAGCCCGAAATCGCCGAAAAAGTTTCAGCCTTGCCCGCTGACGGCATCGGCTTGTTAAGGCAGGAATTCGTCTGGACAAGCGACATCGGCGAGCACCCGCTATACCTCATCGAATCTGGGCACCCAGAAAAGGTGGTGGACGGACTTGCAGAGGCTTTCAGAAAAATCTGCGCAGCCTTCAATCCGAGACCTGTTATCATGCGTTTCAGCGACTTCAAGTCTTCCGAGTACAAGGACCTGAAGGGCGGAGACAAGTACGAGCCAGTTGAGCCTTCAGCCCTGATGGGTTGGAGGGGAGCGTCGCGCTACTACGACCCCAAGTACGTCGAAGGCTTCAAGCTCGAAGTTAAAGCCGTCAGAAAAGTCAGAGAAGAATACGGGCTCAAAAACCTCCACGTCATGATTCCGTTCTGCAGACGAGTCGAGGAGATGGAGAAAATCAGCAAAATCTTCGAGCAAGAGGGTTTGGTCAGGGGTCCAGACTTCAAGGTTTGGCTCATGGCTGAAATCCCGAGCAACTGCCTCGTCGCCGACAAGTTCAACAAGTACGTGGACGGCTACAGCATCGGAAGCAACGACCTGACCATGACGATTCTGGGGTGCGACCGCGACAACGAAACCGTCGCTCACCTCTTCGACGAACGAGACCTCGCCGTCAAACGCGCAATACGGTTGCTCATCAAGCTCGCCCACAGGGACGGAAAAACGGTCAGCATCTGCGGACAGGCGCCAAGCGTGTACCCCGAGTTCACCGAATTCCTCGTCAAGAGCGGAATCGACAGCGTCTCAGTAAGCCCCGACGCGGTCGCCTCGACGCGGAAGCTCGTCGCAATGGTCGAACAACGCATAATACTCGACAAAACCACGGGCAAGGGACTAGCCGAAGACAAAGACCTCGACATCCCAGCGTAAAAGCTAGCTTCCCCCTCTTTTCTTCCTTTTTTAAGGAAACACTATTATGAACGCTTGTTAGCTGGGTCCCTGTTTTCGTTTGCGGGCAGCAAGGCGCAGAAAGGTTAATATGCTCACCATTGACACACCGTCAGAGGAAAATGTAGGCAAGGCTAGGCGTATGTGTCTCTCGGGTTTCCCTCCAACCTGATTCTAGTCTGTTAAGAAGGGAAGGTTATGTCACATGAGAGAGCTGCTCTAGCCGACGTTGATGCCCTTTTCGGGGAACTTGAAACCGGACCGGAGGGTCTCTCGGGTCAGGAAGCGAAACGCCGATTACAGAAGACTGGTCCAAACGTTTTGCCCAAAGCCAAAAAAGCCAGCTTGGCGATGAGGGCTCTTTCGCAGTTCAAGAACATGTTCAACGTCCTGCTGCTGATTGCTTCGTTCTTATCGTTCCTCAGCGGCTTCACCTTTAACGACGCGGGTTCAATTCAGATGGGGGTCGCGATATTCACGGTGGTCATTCTCAACGCCATTTTCAGCATTTTCCAGGAGTACAGGGCTGAAAGCGCAACGCAGGTCATAAGCAGTCTCATCCCCAAGAAGGCGAAGGCTGTGAGAGACGGCCAGGTCAAGGAGGTCGATGTGACCGAGATCGTTCCGGGGGACATACTGGCTTTGGAAGAGGGAGACAGGGTGCCTGCTGACCTCAGGCTGGTAAGCGCGTTCGAGGTTTCCATGGACAACTCCTTACTCACTGGCGAGTCCGACCCCCAGAGGCGGTTCGCCACGATGACGCCGAACGTGCCAACAGCCTCCCCCAGTGAACTGCACAACATTTTGTTCGCTGGGACCACTGTGGTGTCAGGTGTTGCCAGAGGAGTCGTCATCCTCACGGCGAATGAAACCCTGTTCGGAAAGATAGTTTCGCTGTCAGGCGAGGCCCACGAACCGTTGAGCCCGCTTGAGAAGGACATTAATTACACGGCGAAAATTGATCTTCTCGCAGCGCTTCTCGTGAGCGTGGTCTTTTTTTCGGCAGCTCTAATGTTTGTTGGACTAAGCCTTCTGGAAAGCATCCTTTTCGCAATCGGCGTCATGATATGTTTGGTGCCCGAGGGCTTTCAGCTGACTGTTTCTCTCTCCCTTGCTTTAACCGCGCTCTCGATGGCTAAGAGGAACGTGGTCGTGAAACGGCTTTCCTCGGTCGAAACTGCTGGGTCGATGACCGTGCTGTGCGTGGACAAGACGGGCACCATTACGAGCGGGGAGATGATGGTGAAAAAGGTCTGGGCTGCGGGTAAAATCTTCGAAGTAACAGGCGACGGATACAGCCCGGACGGTTACATAAGCTTTAACGGAAAGAAAATCAGTCGCAAAGAAAACCCATCGGTCTCAAAGCTTCTAGAGGTAAGCGCCTTTTGCAACAACGCGAAACTGAACGCGCCGTCAGACAGGATCGGCAGATGGACAGTTCTGGGTGACCCGACTGACGGGGCTTTTCTCGTTTTTACGGGGAAAGGCGACTTCAACGCTGAGAAAGCCTTGGCTGAAAACCCAAGAATTGGCTTAATTCCGTTCAGCTCTCAAAGGCGGATGATGACCAGCGTTCACAGGGGGCAGGACGGAAAGATAACGGCTTACATGAAGGGGGCTGGTTCTGAGGTGCTCAAGCATTGCACCAGCGTTTTTTACGGCAACGAAGTTAAGCCTCTTTCAGACGAGTTGAAAAGTGTCATAATGAAGCAGATGGACGATTTCGCTTCGGACGGCTTCAGAGTTCTCGCGTTAGCCACAAAAAACGTTCAAAACGAATCAGCAGATTTTTCTCAGCGCACCGAAGAGGACATGACCCTCTTAGGCTTGGCGGCGTTGCTTGATCCGCCCCGACCTAAGGTTGAGGCTGCCGTGCAGGAGGCCAGAAGGGCAGGAATAAGGGTCATCATGCTGACGGGCGACCACGAGCTCACCGCGTATTCCATTGCGAAGAAAGTGGGCATTGCAGCCTCGGCGGACCAAAAGGTTGTGACTGGGCAAGAGATCGACCGGATGAACGACGATGAGCTAGCTAGCATCCTGTTCAACGGTGAGTCGATTTTCGCGAGGATGGCGCCCGAACAGAAACTCAGGATTGTGCACGTCCTGAAGTCCAGGGGGGAGATCGTTGCAGTGACTGGGGACGGCGTGAACGACGCTCCGACGCTCATCGAGGCGAACGTGGGCATAGCAATGGGGGCGGGTGGTACGGACGTGGCGAGGGAGTCGGCTGACATGGTTCTTCTGGACAACGATTTCACGTCAATCGTTGAGGGGATCAGGCTGGGCAGGTCAACGTTCGCCAACCTGAGGCACTACGTTTACTACGTCTTCACGCACAACTGGGCTGAGCTGGTTGCCTTCCTCGTTTTTGTTCTGCTTCAGACTCCGCTGCCGCTGTTGGTCGTTCAGGTGCTGGCGATAGACT
>CAZOKM010000005.1:13709-27977 GCA_964580405.1 uncultured Candidatus Bathyarchaeia archaeon
GGTGATAGACTTGGGGATGGACGTGCTCCCCTCCCTGTCGTTGATTATGGAGCCTCCTCGACCCGAAACCATGATGAAGCCGCCGAGGAAAAGATGCGTAAAATTGATCAACGCGTCGACTCTGCTGAAAAGCTGCTACGTAGGCGTGGTCATCTCGGTCGGAGCAATCTTCCTAGCCTTCAACATTTGGCAGAGCGGAGGATGGGCGCTGGGAAGAAGCGTGGCACTCGACCCTACGGTGTATGCGAGGGGGACGACGGCTGTGATGGTGGGAATCATGATGGGGCAGATGGGGAACCTCTTTTCCGCACGCAGCGGCCAGCTGTCGGCGTTTCGGCTAAACCCGCTCAGGAACCGCTGGATTCCCATAGGGATACTGACCCAGTTCGCCGTCATGGCGGCGATAGTTTACGTGCCGTTCCTCCAGACCTTCTTCGGCACAGCCCCACTGCTTCTATCAGATTTGCTGTTTCTATTCATCTTAGCCCCCGCAGCTCTCCTAATAGAGGAGGCGAGGAAAGCGTTAACGCGCAAGCTGACCCAAATACATTCTTAACAGAAAAACAGGCTTTTCTCTTCAATGTTTTTTAGGATTAATGAGCTGAACCTCGGTCAGCCTGAAGCCTTCTATGCGCGTCTTTTCAATGGGTCTGGGTTGCCAGCTGCCTTTCCAGAGCGGGCGTCGAGCGCCCAGAGAGCCGCAAGAAGGCCGAGACCGCTTCGGCGCCCCTCGTCGACAGCTCGTAGATGACTATGTGGTTCTGGGTGAACCGCGTCTCCACGAAGCCCTGAGTGACGAGGAACGAGAGGTGGTCCTTTGCCGCCGACACGGTTAGCCGCACCTTATCAGCTATGGTGAAGAGGTCGGTGTGCTGGGAAACCGCGAGTAAAAGGTCAAGGTAGATTTCGAGCCTGGAGCGGGTCATCAATTCTGCTCAGCAAACCGAACATGGAGCCCAGCTTAATATACAAATTATGAACCCAAGGTCTAGACCCCCAATCTGAAACGAGCCATCAACCAGAAATGAACACGCAAAAAGGAATTTGCGCACCAAAACAACAGAAAATTTGCGCCGCAAATCAGAAGGACCCATTATGGATGTTAAACAAAATCTGAAAACCGATTTTACACAAATCAGAAAGGGTCCATTCAACTCAGCCGTTTGTTGTTCAAACAAAAAAACCTAATGTTGGTCAAATCAGACCAGACCGGAAATGGTCAGAGAATCCGACCAGCCTATATATACCCCCCCTCTAGGCGAACCGAGAATTGTCACTCAAACGCAAAAAAATTTGCCACTCAAATCAGACGCGGTCTTCATGCCGAGAGTAGACCAACTATTTTTTCCCATCCCCCTTATTCAGTACCAGGGTCTCGTAGAACTTGATGTTCTCAGCCACCATCTCTCGGATAGGCAGCTGGAAAGGACACTTCTTCTCGCAGGAAAAAGCGGGATTTTTTGATTAACTAATTTTCCTGATTGGACAAAGTGATATTAGGTTAAAGGGCACCAAGTAGGCTTGGGATGAGCGGAAGATGGCGAAAAAAGTCCTCGTCTACGTCGGCACCTACACGTTCCGCGGAAGCGAAGGAATCTACGTGTACCAGCTGGACACCATAAACGGTACCCTTATACCTATAAGTAAAGCCACGGGAATAGCGAACCCGTCCTTCTTGACTGTCGACCCCAAGCAGAAATTCCTCTACGCGGTCAACGAGACCGCGGACTACGAGGGCAAGCCCCAAGGAGCGGTGAGCTCTTTCTCCATAGTTTCGGAAACTGGGGAGCTGTCGTTCCTGAACATGAAGCCGTCGCTGGGGATGCACCCGTGCCACGTCTGCGTCGACAAGACAGGCAGGTTCGTAATCGTCGCGAACTACTCGAGCGGAAGCGTAGCCGTGCTGCCCGTGAAGAAGGACGGCAGCCTCGGCGACGCCTCAGACTTCGTACAGCACCACGGCTCAAGCGTCAACAAGCAGAGGCAGGAGGGACCCCACGCCCACTCCGTGACCCTGGACGAAGCCAACAGGTACGCGTTCGTGGCGGACCTCGGGCTGGACAGAATCATGGTCTACAAGTTCGACTCGGGCAGGGGGAAACTGACGCCCAACGACGAACCGTGGACGAAAATCCACTCGGGCGCGGGTCCAAGGCACTTCGCCTTCCACCCGAACAACAAGTACGCCTATCTGATTAACGAGCTGGACTCCACGATAACGGCTTTCACCTACGACGCGGAACATGGCTCATTGAAAGAAATTCAGAACGTCCCCGCGCTTCCGAAGGACTTCAAGGGTACGAGTACCTGCGCTGACATTCACGTCGCACTGTCCGGGAGATTCGTGTACGGCTCGAACCGCGGACACGACAGCGTCGTCATCTACGCCATAGACGAAGCCACGGGCAAACTCTCCTACGTGGGCCACGAGCTGACACAGGGGAAGACGCCTCGGAACTTCACGATTAGCCCCGATGGCAATCTTCTGCTGGCTGCAAACCAAGACACGGATTCAATCGTGCCCTTCAGGATAGACCAGCAAACTGGCAAGCTAACAGCAACGGGGAAAGTGACCAAAGTTTCGATGCCCGTGTGCCTGAAAACGATGCGCGTCCAATAGAACGAGAAACCAACCACGATTTCTGCTATATTTTGCAGGCTATCGACCGCTGCTCCTTCGCCGACCTGAGGCCCGTCTCTGCAACCGCGACCACCCTTCTCACGTCTTCGGGTTTGACGGCGAGCCCCTTCCCGTTGACGAGGTGGTCAGCCACGTTCCTGTAGAACTGCTTCCAGTCGCCGCGAACCGTCGGGACTCGGGTTTCAGATACGACGCCATCCTTGATTGTTTTTACTAGCGCGTAGTTTTCTGGGCTCTCCACAGCACCATCAATATTGCGGGCGTTCATGGCTTGCTCCTGAGGGTCCACTCCAGTTTTGGTTAAAGCGCCTAAGGTTCCGAGGACGTGCCACCGTGGCCTGTTTATCCTCGCCATGTCGCTGTATTCGACGCCGTAGGTGAGCCCGCTTTCGAAGTGGATGAGGCACTTGGCGTAGCTCTCGATGTCGACCTCCTTCCTGCGCCTGGTCGAGTAGCAGTAGACGCGGTCGATGGGAACCTTGCCAATCTGCACGGCGTGGTCGATGAGGTGGGCTCCCCAGTCATAGAGGGGTCCGCCGCCGAGCTCCATAGAGCTCCGCCACCTCTTCGAGTCGACTTTGTTGTTGTACCACATGATGGACTCGTCGATGAGGAACGACTCGCCGAGGACGCCTTCTTCTAGAATCTTCCGCACGGTTAGGTAGTCGCCGTCCCACCGCCTGTTGTGGAAAATCGTCAGCATCGCATCGTTCTTTTTGCTCGCTTCGATCATGGCGTCGGCTTCGCGCGCGTTCATGCACATGATCTTCTCCACGACGACGTGCTTGCCAGCCTCCATAGCTTTTATTGATAATTCGGCGTGCGTGTTGTGGGGCGTAGCCACGATAACGAGCTGGACTTTATCGTCCCCGAGCATGTCGTCGACGCTGCTGAAAGTCTTCACCCTGTACTCGCTTTCAGCCAGCTTCCTCCTCTCGGCGCTCCGGGCGCACACGGCGTAGAGCTTCAACCGCTTCTCGAGGCCAACGAGATAAGAGTGGAAATTCCTCCCCGAGTACCCGTACCCGATTATGCCGACGTTGATTGGCGGCTCCACGGCTTTTCCTCCTACACGACGACCGTCTCTATGCCGAGAAATTTGCACGAGTCTATCAGAGGCTGCGCGTAGTCTCCGAAGACCATACTTGCGTGGTGGACGAAGCCCTCCTCAGCTAGGGTTCGGTAGAGCTTCTCAAGGTTTGGGACCTTGACCCAGCTTCCCGTCTGCGGGACCGCCTCGTCCGATATGACCTCGCCCTTTGTTACAAGCAGTTTAAACTTTCCGTCGTACTCAGCCAAACGGCACAACGTGACCACGCCCGTCCTAAGCTTGAACGAGCCCGCGCCGAAGTTTGATACCTGAACCGTGCAGCCTTCGCAGGCAAGGGTCGGAGGCGCGTTTCCGCAGTGCCAAGCCAGAAAAACGTCCTTGAGGGTCGGGTGCTGGGCGGTCCAGTCGATGAAGTGCGGGACTGAAGACTGCAACGTAACGAGGTATTGCAGGACCATCGAAAGTGCGCCGTAAACGTCAGCTTCGCACGATGACATGTAGCCTTGGTCCGTTAGCCGCCCCATCGTGTGGCACGGCAAGACTCCGTAGGACATGATAGATGTTGGCCAGCACCGAATACCCATCCCCGCAATTTTTTTCTCCTTAGCGAACCTGCGGAGGGCGCACTCAAGCCTCGCCATCTTTTCCAGGATTTCTTTTTTCACTTCAGCAACGCCAGATTGACTGATTCCACGTATTGTTTCCACCAGTTCAGGGTCGTCTTTGGGGATTTTGTCGGCTGCGAAGAATATGTCCGCGGACGAAACAGGAACGAGCCTCTGCCCGAACTCCTTCGCCATCGCGACCTCGTAGAACGCGCACGTCTCGAACCTTTCGGGTCTTGGACCAACCAAGCCGATTTTCGCGCCCAAGAAGCCGTTGACGACGCTGCACACGCGCACGAAATTACGGATAGAGTCTCTGAAGGCAGCTTCCTCTGGCAGGCAAACCCCCGCGAAAAGGAACGGAAGGTTCCGGCGGTACAGCCCCGAAGCCGTGGACAGCGTTCCGCAGAAGGAGTCTCGTCTCTCCTTTTTCGTGACAGCTGGCTCCTCCTTGACGGCGAAAACCATCGTGGGAGTCTTCGGGAAAGCTGACACCACAGACACAGCTGAAACTTCATCCCCGAAGTTCATGCCCCCGATTAGTATTCCATCAATCTTTTTATTCCTGAACAACTCGATGGTTTTTTCGGCGTCCTCGTCGTCTCTGACAAGACCGCCTTGGGTTAATTTATCGTCCGGGATAACAACCTCCACGCCTTCGATGCCGGAAAGAACCTTCAGCGTTCGGTTACGCATCGCGATTGAGGCGTCGTCCTTGAACATCGGACGATGCGACGGCACAAAACCGATTTTGACGCTTCTCATTACGTTATCCTCCAAGACTGAGCAAGCCTAATATACGGATATGATATCCGTTTTTGCCTTTAAGGTTTCGTCAAAAACGCGCAGGAAACGCGGAACAACCTTTCCCAGAGGATGGACGAACGCTGCGGTGCTACTCCAGTTCTTTGAGTGCCTCTTCCAGGCTGCTGTCCTCGTGGATTATCTTGTAGATTGCCCTGCAAATCTTCCTCGGCGTGGCGTGCTCTGTAACCCTCCTCCCGAAGGCCGCTCCCGACGCGCCGTTGTCTATCGCGCCCCTGATCAACTCGAGGGTCTCCTTGTCCGTTGTCGCGGGTCCGCCCGCCATGACGACTGGCACGGGGCACGCCTTCGTGGCTTCAGCGAACACTTGGGGAGGACCGTAAATTTTCACGAGGTCGGCTCCCAGCGAAACCGCCTGCCTCACCGCGAACTTCAGGACCTCGGGCCGCGGGTCCATTTCGCCCTTCTCCATCAAAGCGGGTTCGAAGAGGAACGGCATCCCCCTCCTGTCGCACTCGTCCGCTATCTCAGCGACCTTGTTTGCCGGGAGCTCCCTGAAGGGTCCGAAGTAGTGGACCTTCACGCCGTCCGCTCCCACCTTTTCCGCAAGCTCGACCATCCAAGGCGCCTCAACGGGAACCGTAAGTATGAAGGGAATCTTGCCAACGACGTGCCTGTAGTACTGCTTGAGTATCCCGTAGGTAACGAGCACAGCGTCCGCTCCGCCCGCGACTACCTCGTCGAAGACCTCGTTCCACGGCCTGTCCCACAGAGCCTCCATGGGGGTAATTAAGACCCTTCCATCGGGCTTCATGAACCTGCCCAGCCTCACGCTTTTCCCGATGCTGCTCAAACTCAACCCTCGCTTTTCGCTGCCTATCTCTTGAACGCCCCGTTTGTAATAAGTTTTTCACAAGCCACCGCAGTTAAGGGTTCTGGTGCTCCCTGATGAACGCCAAAGTCTCCTCGAGCGTCGGAATCCCCGCCCTCCCGCCGAGCTTCGTGCACTTCAAAGCCGAGACGGCGCTGGCGAACTCAGCAGTCTTCTGGACGTCCCAGCCTTGGATGAGCCCGTAGCCGAAGGCGCCGTGGAAAACGTCCCCCGCCCCCGTCGTGTCGACGACCTTGACCTTGAAGGCTTCCTGCCTGACGATTTTACCTTCAGTCTTGAAGATGCTGCCCTTCGAGCCAAGCGTTATTCCAACCGTTTTGTACCCGCCCTTCGACAGCTTCTCAACAGCCCTGAGCGGATTATTCGTGTGCGTCGCCATGTAGGCGTGTTCCTCCCCGCAAATCGCCACGTCAACGAGCCCTTTTAAGCCTCCAGTCGCCAATCCGTCAATCAAAACGGAGATTCCGGCTTCCTTCGCCGCCTTTGCAGCCTTAACCACCGCATCTCCCCATCCGGCTAGAAAAACCAGTTTCGAACCCAAGACGCACTCTCTTTCAGCCTCCCCGAATTTTGACGGAGGAAGGTTCGACGGGAGCATCATGAAGACCCTTTCGCCAGAACCGTCCTCAACCAAGACCACGTCGCACGGGCTCGTGGCTCCCTTCTCGACGACTACGTGGCTCGTGTCCACGCCGTATTTCTTGTATTCGCCCAGAATCACGGTTCCCCAGTGGTCGTCGCCTACGTTTCCGACGTAGCTGACCTTTGCGCCAAGCCTGCCCATCGCTGCTAGCCCGGTTGAGACGGGTCCGCCCCCCTGCATGTCGAAGTTCTGCACGCGAGAGTGGCGGTGCTCCCTGAAGGACGGCAGCTGGTCTATTCGCAGGAGAAGGTCGACGCAGTGAAACCCAAACCCGACACAGTCAAACATACTCTGTTCACTGTATTCGTCATTTGGGGACGATTTTGAAGGCGACGTCATTCCCGATGTACGAGGCGTGGTCCTGGCTCCTCGTCAGCTCTGGGATTGTGACGGTGAGCTTTCCATTTCGGCAATGAACCGTTTCTGCATCTAGGTATTGCCCCCGCCACGTGTGGTAGATGCGCACCTCGTAATCCCCGTCGTCCAGCCCGGAGACCGTAAAGGACTCCTTGGCGACGCTGACCCGCGGGTTCACGACCCAGCCGAAAACGATTCCGTCGCTCTTCATCGCCCAAGCGTCGCATTCTCCCGCCTCGATTTCACCAGGCTTAAGGGTGAGATGAGCAAAGTCAACGTCCGAGACGAAGTTCGCGAAGTGCCGCATCTGGTTCGTCACGACGCAGTCGTTAACCCACTCTGTGTAGGCCCACCAGAACGGCGTGCAGCACAACCCGTTCGCCAGACTGACCCACAGCGCGTTGTGATACATCGACAGGTACCCAGGCGACCCAGGCTCATAGTACGTGTGGTCCCAGCCGCACTCGCCGACGACGGCAGGCTTGTCGAAACCCTTCCAGAGGTTCTGAATCTGAACAGCGTAGTTGCGATAGCTAAACTGCAGCGGATTTTCGCCAGCACAGTCGAGCTTGCCTGATTTTGGAATTGGGTGGCCCTGGGCTTCGTAAATTTCTCGAGATGCGACGTCGAAGATTCGGTAGCCTCCCGCCCACCACTCGTCGATGCCGCCGCTCTGGGTGCCCGTTGTGGGGCGCCCGTAGGGGTCGTACTTGTGGAAGAGGTCGCGCATCTTCCGGCACCATTCCTCCGCGGCCTTCTTGTCGCCGTATTGCCACCCCTCGGTGCCGTTGATCTCGTCGACGACGAACCACAGGAATATGGCGCGGCTGTACCCCCAACGGGCGACGATGTAGCGGCAGACCCTCTCCTGGTACTTCCAGGCTTCCTCGCTGCCGAAGAAGTCAACCGCCTCAGCGACGAGACGGTAAGGGCTGTACCTGTACTGGGCTCCCCAAGGACCCCAAACGGCCTGAGAAAAGTGCGAGTGGAACCAGATGTTCCACGAAACGTGAATGCCCCTTTTTTCGCACCACTCGAAGAGCTGGTCAAGCCGTCCGCAGCGGTTCTGGTCGTAACGGCCCAGACCTGTCCCTAAAGTTTCAAGGGGCGAGTGGAAGAAGCTGATGAAATTCACACCCCGACGCTTGAGGTCGTCAAGCCTGTCCTCGGTGATGTAACCCTTGTTGAACTCTTCGTAGGCGTCATTGTACCACATCCCAACGCCGTAGAAGGACGAGCCATCGTCGTACATCAGGTAACGCCTATTCGGCGAAATTTTTACGAAACCGTGGTGCGGCGAGTCAACCACCTCGAAGGTGTCAGGCTGGCTCTGGGCTGCGCCTTCTTTGTCTCTGACTTTTAGGACGTACTTCCAGACCCCCTTCTCCGTCGGCGCGAAGCGGACCATCCAAAGGTGAATCCAGCTCGAATGGTTGTAGAAGCCCCAAACCTTCCACTCCTTGCCAGATGGGGAGGTGAACACGGCGTGCAACTCAATCTCCTCAGGGTCGAAGGGGTTGGCGTACGACGCGTTCAAGCCGATTCGAAGCTCGAACTTTTCGTAAAGCCCAACCTTCTTCGAGACAGGTTGCACCGAAAGAAACTGCGGCTCCTCAGCTTTTTTTGGCCGTACCATATTAACACCAATAAAAAATAATGCTGTACGCCATAAATAGCTTACAGGCATTGGGCAATGTTATGAAATGAAAAAGTGAATTACGAGTCCCGATCATTGAATGAAACGGAATAAACGAAAACATCGATTTGCGCTCCAAAACAACAGAAAATTTGCGCACCAAATCAGACGAGCCTTGTAGGCGTTTGTTGGTCAAACAAAAAAATCTAATGTTGAACAAATCAGATAGGGTCTATTTAGCTAAAGGGTGTGGTCTCAGAGTCCATAAGCGAAATATTTACGCGCCAACCACCTTTCTGAAACGACGAATGCTAGCATAAGTACTTGGGTTCAACGGTGGAAACGATGATTGAATGGCTCGAAGCCTCCCGCGTGCTGCTAAGCCTCTTCTTCCTCGCCCTCTGCTCGTGGTACGACTACAAGACGCGGGAAGTCACCAACAAAATGTGGCTGGTCTACGGCCCAGCAGGCTTGGCTCTGCTCTTGCTGCAGTACTTCACTGACCGCGCATTAAGTGAAAACTCGGTTCTGCTGCTGGCTTCCATTGGAATAACGACCGTCATCGCCCTGACGCTTTTCTACACGGGCTTCTTCGGAGGAGCCGACTCCAAAGCCCTCATCTGCCTGTCCCTCGCGCTGCCCGTCTACCCCGCGTTCGTCCACGAGTACGTCACGGTCCTCGTCCCCTTCTTCCCGCTGGCCGTGCTGGTCAACTCCGTCCTGGGCTCGTCTCTGCTCGTAATCGCCATCGCAGCGTACAACCTGAGCCGAAAACTCGTAAAGGGAGAAAAGTTGTTCGAGGGGCTCGAGAAGGAGCCGTTCTGGAGCAAAGCAGTCGCGTTCGCCACAGGCTTCAGGGTGGACCCGGCGAAGGCTAAGGGCGGGTCCCACTACATGCTGCTGGAGCAGTTCTCAAGGGCGGAAGACGGCAGCGTCGCACGGCACCTGAAGGTGACGCCCCGCCTTGAGGACGACGAACAAAAAGCGGCCCAGCAGGAGGAGCTCTTGACCGAGTTGGGCGGGAAAATTTGGGTTACTCCCGGGCTTCCGTTTCTTGTTTTCGTCACAGTGGGGTTCATCGCAGCCTTGTTGGTTGGGGACTTCACATCTTGGCTCATACTTCGCATGGTAGCTGTTTAAATAAACCCCGAAAAACGTTAATCAAAACAAATTCAGAGCATTAACCGTGCCTGCGGTACTACCTTCTGAAGTTCCACTCTCTCCGCGAGTACTTCTCGACCCTCAGCTCCTCCGCCTTTTTATCCTCAAACTCGGTCACAGTCCCCGGGACCAGCCTGATTCCGAAGGACGCTTCGAACCCCCTTATCAGAGCCCTCTCCAGCTCGTCGAACCCCACCTCCCTCCCGAGGACCGCGCACAGCGATGTGACCCGTTCCTCGACGGACTTTATCATCTTGTCCCGGATTTTCTCGTCTGGAACCTTCAGGACCGCGAACATCAGCTTGGGGTTAACCTTCACGAGTATGGTGCCGTGCTGGTGCACAACATTCAGCCCTCGGGTCTGGGCGTTGCCGGAGACCTTCCTGCCGCCGACGACGATGTCGTTTATGGGCTTGAACTCGGCTTGAACCCCCAGCAGGCGAAGCCCGCTCACCAGCCCGGAGCAGAGCGTTTCGTAGCTTTCCTGGAAATCCGCGGAAACCAGGCGGTGGCTTTGGCTCAGGAACATGCTGTAGGTCAGTTCCCCGTCCCTGTCGTGGTAGACCGCCCCGCCTCCCGTCCGCCGCCTCACGTAGCCGATGCCCCGTCTGTCGCAGGCGGCTGTGTCAACCTCGTCGTCCATGCTTTGGAAGTAGCCAATTGACACCGCAGACGGCTCCCACCTGAAAAACCTTAGCGTGTCGGGCACGAGGTTTTTGGACCGCGCGACGGCTATGGCCTCGTCCAAAGCCATGTTGTATAAGGCGTCGTGGAGCCCCGTGTCTAGAAGCCGCCACTGCTCAGTCACTTTTCGCACCTGCCATCACGATGCACTTGGCGAAGTCCTCGGGAGCCGCGCCCAGCAGGACAGCTTTGTGCTTTTTTATGAACGCCTTGACGCGGTCTGCGAGGGCGCTTTCGTTCAGTTTTGAACCCTCTAGCGCTTTTTCGAGCTCGTCAATCAGTTCCTCGGGGTGAAGGAAAAAGTCCCCCGTGACCTTAACTTCAGTTATTTTGTCGCCTTCGGACTTTAGCTGGACCTTTACGAGTTTTCCGCCCTCAACCTTGATTTGTGCTTTGCCCACTTGGGTTCCGTTTCTCCTGTCGGACAGTATGTGATTGGTCTTTGCCTTTGTGTGTTTTTAGGACACAACGTCGTTTTTGACCAAATTACCTATTGCCAGCCGCAGGGCTTCGTATACTTCGTCCTTGCTGAGCATGTCAACGTCCAGA
Organism: uncultured Candidatus Bathyarchaeia archaeon; assembly: GCA_964580405.1. Taxonomy (GTDB): domain Archaea; phylum Thermoproteota; class Bathyarchaeia; order Bathyarchaeales; family DTEX01; genus JAGTRI01. Next base: position 24,694 of record CAZOKM010000005.1, read on the forward strand.
ATGAGCTGGAATGGCTTTAGGTCTTCGCCGAGGTTGAAGCCGTAGAGCTTCTTGTAGATGACTTTCGTCTTGGCTTCCTTCTTCCTGAGGACCCTGAGAGCGTCGTCCAAGCTCAAGCCATCTCTTTCTGCTAGGCGCTTAGCCCTCACCCCCTCCGAGGTTTCAAGCCAGATTTTGAACCCCTCTTTGAGCAGCCAAGGCATCGCCCAGCTGTCCAATACCACATCTCCCTGTTCAGCCCAGCCCCGGAGCTTTTCGTCGACTTTTCTGTCGATTTCGAGGTTGCAGAGTCTTTTTTCGAGAAACTTGGCTCCCTCATCCGTTTCCCACCAGCCTTCGCCGGATGTCTTGAAGCCCATTTCGGTCGCCACGGCTTTCAGCGCGTCTCCGCCAGAGTAGTACTTTACCCCATAATGCTCTGCGAGCCGTTTGGCTACTGTGCTTTTTCCTGAGCCAGCCATTCCCGATATGCAGATGACGAGTTTTCCATTTTCGCTCTTCTTTTTTGGCTTTTGCGGCATTGTTCAGCCCACGCTAATCTCTGGTGGTGGTCGTCCCAAACGGGGACCCCATTCCTGAGCTCATCCCGAAGAAGCGCTGAAGCAAGGAGCTGCAGAAGAACGAGCAGACGAAGTACCAAGCGACGAAAGGCAGCTCGTACGGCACTGCGCTGCTCGCGTCCATCAGGAACGGGATGTAGAACGGCGAATAGGCTACCTTCTTACCCAAAATGTATGCGCCGAGAACCTGCCATATAGCAAGAAACATCACCATTGTCACGACGAGGGTCATCATCTGCCCCTTCATCATCTTGCTCTGAATCTGGGTGATCCGCTTTTCCTGTTTCTTGAGCTGCGCGATGAGCTTCTTGTCGCCTGACTTTTTCGCGGTATCTTTGTCCGCGTTGTACCGCTTCATTTCTTCCTGCCACCTTGCCGTGTCTTTGGGGTCCGTGAACCTCATTCTAATCAGGAACGACGCGAACGAGCTCACGAGCGTTACGACGAACACGACGACCGCGTAGAAGAAGGGGGTTTCGAACAATCCGGTTTAGCCTCCGAGGAACCGCCTCAAACCTGGGTACATGTCTTCGACGCGCTCCTGCATCAGCTGCTGGTAGTACTGGTAGACGATGCCTACGGACAGGAGGATGCCCGTTCCCGTGCCGAAGGCGCCAAAGAAGTCAGCTACCACCGCGAGCATCCCCACTATGAAGCCTCCGAGGATCGTCACCGCTGGTATGTACCTGTTCAGCAGGGACTCAATCGGTTTCTCGGACCTTCTGAAGCCCGGAATCTGCATCCCCGAGTCGACGAGCTGCCCAGCGACCGTCTTCGGGTCTAAGCCTCCGACTTGAAGCCAGACCATGGAGAAGATGACGCAGAACACGATGAGTATTACGGCATAAATTACGTACCTGAAGGGGTCCCCCATAACGTCAACGAACCCCCGCGTTGGAGCAGTCACGTAGTAGGCAAGCCCTCCCGTGGGGGTTGTGCTGCTGCTTGTTGTGTTGTAGGTTCCGATGAGGCCTATTATGTTTGCCCAGCTGCTATCTTTGTAGTTGTTCCAGAGGAGCTGGCCCCAGAGGACGATGTTCCCGAAGAGAGCCGAGGCGAAGATGACTGGCAGGTTAGAGACGTAGAGGAGGCTGATTGGGTACTTGCCCCTGAACCCTCTGTACTGGGCGTGGGCGATTGGGAGCTCGACCTTTATTCCCTGAACGTAAATCACGAAGAGGAAGACCCCGATGGTCGTCATGAGACCGGAAATGCTGGGCCACCCTGAGGAGCTTAGGAACAGCCTGTCCCATGAACCGCCCGAGATGGCGGTCTTGACTATGGCTGAGATGATGCCGAAGGGTCTGGAATAGTCGCCCGCTTCGCCCACCGTGTAGTACTGGAAGCACGACAGCATTATGGTTTGGGCCACGCCTGCGAGGATGAAGAGGCTGATTCCGCTTCCGATTCCCCACCCCTTCTGAACCATCTCGTCGAGGAGCATCAGCAGTACCCCCGCAATCATCAGCTCGGTGAAGATTACTATTGACTGGACCATGGGCAGGGTGCTGTAGATGCCCCAAATCAGGTAAGCCGAGGCTTGGAACCCCGTGAGGATGATTGAGAAGATTTTGCTCACGCCAGTGAAGAGGGAGCGGTCTTCGGGGTTGGAGAAGTCGACCTTGATGAAGCTTGAGCCAGCGAGCATCTGGAGGATTAGGCCCGCGGTGACGATGGGCCCGATGCCGAGCTCCATCAGCGAGCCTTTAGTTGAGGCGAAGATTATGCGCATCGCCGACGCCTCCTGCGTCGCCTGAAGCCCGTAGAGGGGGACGCAGCTCATGACGAGGTAGATTATGAGGGCTACGCCTGTCCACATGATTTTCTCGTTGAAGCTGACCTTCCGTTCCGGAGCCCTGACTTCGGGGATTATCCTCATTACAGGCTCGAACGTCTTGAGGAATCTTCCGGGCAACCTTCTTTTCCCTCAGCGGCTTTGTGGTGTCTTGGTTGTATTTAGGTAACTATATGCGTTGTGGACGCGTTTGGGGCACGAAGTCAGGCGGCTTCGGTTGCTTCAGTTATTACTTCGCCTTTTGACTCTTCGATTTTCTTCTTCGCCACTTCAGAGCACGACGAGACTGTGACTGAGACGGGAACCGAGATTTTTCCTGAGCCCAGCAGCTTGTCGTAGCCCATTTGCTTCAGGTTAATCGCGACCCTTTCCCGTTTGCCTTTGCCCGTCTTCTGCATCTTGTACGCGATTTCCTCGAGCTGCTTCAAATTGATGATGTTTGTTTCCTTCTGGTTCGGGGGCTTGAACCTGTCCTTTCTGAAGTGGTCAGGTTCGTACCTCTGGATGTAGGTCCAGCCGTGCTTGTGCATCCCAGCGTGCCCCTTCCCGCCTCGGGACCCGCTTTTCCTGTGCTGCCCAATCTGCCCCCACCCGTGAGTCCTTGAACCGCGCATTTTCCTGACCTTTCTTAGCTCGTGTGGCATACCAAAATCCCAACTTTTCCCTTTTTCACGTCATGCGTTTTATGAGCTCGTTTATGGCTTCTCCCCGATAACCGGATTCGCCGCCCGATTGGTAGCTTTTCTTAACGGTTTTCTTGTAGCCCTTCTTTGGCGGGTGAAGACGGAAGACGGGTTTCACGTCCTTTAGGTCTTTTAGCTCAACCTTGTTTCTGTGCAGGGCTTCTGCGAGCTTCTCCACGGTCTCGTACCCCAGCTGCTTAATGTTTTCGTCCGTGAGCTTCCTGTTGCCCCTGGTTCTGCCCCTCG
>CAZOKM010000005.1:28077-38136 GCA_964580405.1 uncultured Candidatus Bathyarchaeia archaeon
GTCCAGCAGTCCCTGACTCCGGCGAGTTTAAGAATCAGTTTGGCGTCCTCGCTTGCAACTAATCCTAAGCCTCTTGGGCCTGGGATGATTTTGACCTTGACTGAGCCGCGTTTGCCGACGGTTTCGAACGGCATGCTGTGGGGCTGTCCGCATCCGCATTCCCAGCTTCCGCATCCCCTTCTGATGATTGTGATGTTGAGCCGCGCGTCGGCGGCTGCCTTCTCGATTGCGTTTCGGACTTGGGCGGCTTTGCCCGCGCCTAGGCCGAGGTATCCGTCTCGGTTTCCGACGGCGACGATGGCTTTGAACCTTGACTTTTCGCCTGCGTCCGACTGCTTCTGGACGAGACTCACGTTGATGACTTCCTCTTCGAGGTTCGGCAGGAGCATGTCCACTATCTGGGGCTCCCGCACCTTCATGCCTTCGGCGAAGATTTCGTTGAGATTGTTTATTTTGCCGTCTACTACCATCTTGCCGAGCTTGGTGCGCGGCTTCCATTCCTGTAGCTTCTGCGCCCTGTCTTCCTTGCGCGGAGCTCGTCGTCGTCTTCTGCTGCTCAAGCCTTTCACCCAAACTGTGACCTTTACGATGCGTTTTCGTGACGGATTCTATTAATGTTATTTTTCGGTTTTCAATTTATGAATGAGGATTGGCAATTTAAACTTATCTAATTCATTGTATATGCGTGGATATTAGTAACCTTCATATTTCGTGAGCCAAAACATGCGCATCTAGGTCGGAAGCGTAGACTGAATGCGGGCTTCAACTCACAAAATTGCGGGCTTCGGGAACGAGAGGTCGCTGCACTCGGCGGTCAAGGGCTGGATTGCGGAGCCGGGGGACAGGTTCGAGGTGGAGGTGGACGGCTTCGTCGTGGACATCGTCCGAGGCGACCTCCTGATTGAGGTTCAGACACGGAACTTCTCTGCCATCAGAGGTAAACTTGACGCTTTGGTTAAAAAGCACAAGGTTCGCCTCGTCTACCCGATTGCCATGCGGAAAAGGATAGTCCAAGTTGACGGTGCCAGTGGGAAGCCGACGAGGAGGCGGCGGTCTCCGAAGAGGGGGAAGCTAATAGACGTGTTCGACGAGCTGGTGAGGATTCCTTGGCTCGTGAAGGACGCGAACTTCGAGCTGGAGGTCCTGTTGGTCGAGGAGGAGGAGGTCCGCTGCAACGACGGTCGTGGGAGCTGGCGGCGGCGGGGAATCAGCATCAGAGACCACAACCTCGTCAAAGTGGTCGCCAGCGCAACCTTCAAGGGAGTCAAGGACTACCTGTCTTTTCTACCCGACACTCTGGCCCAGCCCTTCACGAGCAAGCAGCTGGCCGAAAGCCTCGGGGTCTCGCTGCGTCTGGCGAGGCGGATGACGTACTCCCTCCGCGGGATGGGTGCCCTGCAGGTGGCGGGCAAGGCTGGGCGCGCCTTGCTGTTCAAGGTTTCTGAGTGAACGAAGGGTTTTAGACCTGTCTGATTTGAGTGGCAAATTTTTTTTGCGTTTGAGTGGCAAATTCTTGTCGTTGAAGACCTGTCTGGTGTGATTATCAACTGTTTTCAAATTATGATCATCAAACAGCTTTACCGTAGACCCTGTCTGATTTGGGGTGCAAGTTTTCTGTTGTTTTGGTGCGCAAAAAACGTGTGCGTGGATTGTTTGTTTTCTGGTTTGCGTTGCGTTGTAGGCGGCTGTTTTGGGGTTAGTTCTTTATGCTTGTTTTGCGTAGTTTTGGTGCGTCGTTGCTTGTGTTTGGAGGATTCGGAATTGAAGGTTGTTGACGCCTGCGTCCTGAAGCCGTTCAGCCTTTTCAGCGGAGTCGAGGGTAGAATCGTGTTCAGCAGCGAGAACGTCATGTTCCTGCACGTTACGGTTCCGCCCCGAGCCGTGGTTCCCATGCACAGCCACCGCCACGAGCAGATGGGCGTGTGCCTCAGGGGCAAGGCTGAGCTCCGCACCGAAACCGACAAAGCCGTTGTGACAGAAGGCATGTTCTACTGGTTTAAGCCCAACGAGAAGCACAGCGTCATCTTCCTGTCCGACGAGCCGAGCCTGTTCCTCGACGTTTTCAACCCGCCCCGAGAAGACTACCTCGAAAAAGTTAAGAGCGCCAAAGGCGAGGCAGCAAAGAAATAGACCATTATCGGCAGTCTTCACGCGATTTTTTTTTTCGGGTCCTTGAGTTTTGAATCCTTTTATACTGCGCCACTCTTTGATTGTAGTGTTACACGGTGATTTGCGATGCCTTCATTAGCAAAGAAGAACCTGAAGAAGAAAGAGAAGCACGCGAAGAAGATCGGGAAATAAACGAATTCCCTCAATTTCATTTTGTGCCCGAATGCGCGTTTGTCTAGGAGCTTAAATTGAACCCTACTTAGATCTTTTGGGCATCAAAGTACACCTGTATTCGGAATGTTTCTTCTTCATGGTCCGCTGGCATAAGTTTTTCAGCAAGAGGAGCGTACTATACCTTACCGTTTCCGAGACAGTCGGTCTTTCGGCTCGGTCTATCTAGTTCGACTGGAGGATTTATGTCATGATGCAGGTTGAAGGAAGAAACCCCGTTTACGAGGCTCTCAAGGCTCACCGCGCGGTCAAGGTGATCGTGGCTAGGGAAGCTGAGAACGAGAAGAAGGTTCAGCAGATCATCGAATTTTCGAAGTCCGTCGGCGTCCCAGTCAACTTAACGAGCATAACTGAGCTCAACGGCATGTCCGAGACCCGGCGCCACCAAGGCGTTATAGCCATCGTCAAGCCGTCCCAGATAAAGTCGCTGGAAGCAATCGTCGAAACGATGAGTGACGACTTGTGCCTGCTGCTGCTCGAGCAGGTTCAGGACCCGCAGAACCTCGGAGCCATCCTCAGGACCGCCGAGTCCGCAGCCGTGTCCGCCGTCGTGGTGCCGAAGCACGGAAGCGTCGAGCTGACCCCCGCTGTCCACAGGGCTTCGATGGGCGGAAGCCTCCACGTGCCCTTCCTCACGGAGAACCTCAACTCCGTAGCCAAACTGCTCAAGGACAACGGAATACGGCTCATCGGCGTGGACCCAAAGGGACCCAAAGACTACTTCTCGGAGAACCTCACGGGAGCAGTAGCCTTCATACTCGGCGGCGAAGACAGAAGCATCAGCCCGTCACTCCTCGAAGAATGCAGCAGCGTCGTCCGCATACCCATGCGGGGCAAAATAGAATCGCTCAACGTCAGCGTATCCACAGCCCTAGTCCTCTACGAACGACTCAGACAACAAACCACGAAAAACATAATCCTAACTTCAAATCAACAATCTTAAACTTCGTTTCCACTCTATTTACAACGTGGAAACTGCCCGATTTTCTCTTCACATTGAATATCTATAATAAAGAATTATGCATAGAATGTTTGCTATTTCATGCCATGTGGGGGATACATGAACGATGAAACGCTTGAAACCTGAAGAAGACGCGTACGGTCAGGTAGCTTGGGCTTATTACAATGGCAATGAAGTTTATGAAATTGCAGAAAGAGACGACGGATACATTTCTGCTTCTTCTTATCCCAAAATTTATTTTTCAGGATATGATGAGTGGGCTCCTTACGAGAAGAAAGCTATGGAATACGTTAAGGGGAGAGTCATAGACATTGGTTGCGGAGCTGGAAGGCACTCTTTATTCCTTCAGGAAAAAGGGTTCGATGTTCTCGGGATTGACGTGTCTCCTCTCGCAGTGAAAGTTTGCAAGCTCAGAGGGCTAAGAAAAGCCCAAGTCATGTCAATAGACGAAGTGAATTTTAAACCAAATTCATTTGACACAATACTCATGATGGGAAGCAACTTTGGCTTGTTTGGAAGCTTTAGAAAATCTCAAAGACTGCTCAAAAAATTTTATAAGATGACTTCCAAAGCCGCTTTCATCGTAGCTGCAACTAACGATGTCTACAAGACTGACAATCCTGCCCACTTGAATTACCAGAAGGCGAACAGAGAAAAGGGGAGAATGAGCGGACAACTCAAGTTGAGAATAAGGTATCAAAAATACGCCACGCCATGGTTTGACTACTTAATGGTTTCCAAGGAGGAAATGAAAACAATACTTGAAGGAACAGGATGGCGCATCAAGCAGTTCATAGATTCAGAAGGGTCAAACTACGTAGCAATCATTGAGAAAAAATGACCATTCATTTCTAACCAGTTATTGTATGAGTTTGAGTATGTCTTGTTGTATGTACTGTACTAGGTCGCCAACTGTGCTTTTGCTGAACAGGGTAACCGTGCAGCTCCGCGTTATGCCTATGACTACGCCCCGCTTCTGGGCTCCGAAAACCACGTACCAAATCTGCCCATGCTTGATGTAGTCCCTGTACAGAGCCGTGTCCGTAATGCCCGAGCCCGCGAGGCACAGCTTCTCGACGCCGGGGATGTCGACGTTGTCGAACCAGATCAACCTCGTCGCAGCGGGGTTCGACTCGTGCAGCTCCCGCAGAACCTCGCTCGGAATGTTCACCTCGACGATGGCGCCGACCTGAATGAAGAGGATTCGGCTGAGCCTGTTCGCGACGGTTCCCGTGAGCAGCTTCTTCACGCCTCGGGCGACCGAAGGAGCCATGACGATGAGGAACTTGCGCTTGTCGTAGGAGACGATCCAGAAGGGAGCCTCCTCGGTTCCCGGAGTCTCAACGAGCTCCCGCCTGTAGAACCTTGCGCCGACGAAGTCCCTGCTGAAAATCCCCGAAATGGCGTCGCCATCGACTTTCAGGTCGAGGATTTCGGTGACCAAGCTGATTTCCTGACCCGACTCGATGCTGTAGGATTCTTCCTCGCGGAAGTTCTTGAGCTTCTGAACCATGAACCCGAAGTCCACGTCCTCCGTGATTTCGAAAACCTTTACGGGCAAAACCAACGCCTAACACCACACGAAACAACGACAAACGAGCCTAAAAAACTAACACCCAACCAAAACGCGCCTCAGCGTTCGCCTTGTCTTTCTTTCTTGGCACGCTTGGCCAGCGACTCCTTGAAGCACCTCGGGCACAGCGGCAGGGGAACCGTCTCCCATGTGCCATCGTCGATCTGAATTTTCATGACGTCCTCGTCGGACAGAGCCGCGCCGCAGCCCTCGCACCGCCTCTTCTCAGGCACTCCGCGTCCTCTCCTTCAGGGCTCTCCAGCCAGCTCTTTAACCTTCCTCATGTTGTCGACGTCGCTCCCGGGCTCCTCCCAAGGAGTCTCCATGATCAGGGGCAGCTCAACAAGCTTACTATGTAGGATAGCTCTGAAGCCCTCCTCGCCGATTTCGCCCAGCCCGATGTGCTGGTGGCGGTCTATCCTCGAATTAAACCCGCCTAAAGAATCGTTCAGGTGAACGAGCCGAAGCCGTTTAAAGCCGATGCTCTCGTCGAACGACCGCAGAGTCCGGTCAACCGCCTTTTCGCTTCGAAGGTCGTAGCCCGCCGCGAAACCGTGCGCAGTGTCGAAACATACTCCAACAGCCTCAGGACGGGTTAAGCTGCCGATTATGTGCCCTATGTCTTCGAAGCGGCTGCCCATGCTGTTCCTCGTGCCCGCCGTGTTCTCAAGCAGCAACGTGACGCCGCATCCGCCACCTCTATTAACCTCGTTGACGGCAGCGATTATGCGTTCGAAGCCCAGCTTCTTGCCCGAGCCCAAGTGGCTGCCCAAGTGCGTGACCAAGTAGGGGATTTCGAGCTTCCTGCACCTGCCGAGTTCCTCCTTCAAGATTTCGACGGACCTCGCGTAAACGTTCTGCCTCGCCGAAGCCAAATTCAGAAGATAAGGAGCATGGACGAAGATGGGCTTAACGTCGAAGCTGTTCACCTTGTCAACGAACGCCCTGACCTCAGCTTCGTCCAGCTCCAAGGCAGCCCAAGCCCTAGGGGTCCGAGTGAACATCTGGAACGTGGTGCACCCGAGCTCAACCGCCCTGTCCACGGCCTCGTCCAGCGCGCCCTCGATGGAAACGTGAAACCCGACCCTCACCGCAGCGCCACCATAGACTCCATGTAGCTCAGGACCGTTTTTAGCCTTTGCCGTCCGCTGATTAGCTATGCAATAAGTTTAAATGTGCGACCCGTCGTAATTTCCATCATGCAGAAAGGTGGCAAGCCTTGTCCGAAGAAGTAACGAGCCAAACCGAAGAATTCCTCGAATCCATCTACAGGCTCCAAGAGAGAGACGGGGCGGCCCGAACGAGCGAACTCGTGAAAATGCTCAACATCGTCCCCGGCACGGTCACGAACACCGTTGAACGCCTAGAAAAACGGGGACTCATCAAGCACGAAGCCTACCGAGGCGTAAAGCTCACAGAGGAAGGCAGAGCAATCGCCCTCAGAGTCCTAAGAAGGCACAGGCTGTCCGAGAGGCTACTTTCGGACGTTCTCAGGATGAGGTGGGACCGAGTCCACGAAGCTGCCTGCCAGCTCGAGCACGGCGTGACCGAGGAGGTCGCCGACAACATCGAAAAGCTCCTCGAGCAGCATCCAACCTGCCCCCACGGAAACCCGATACCGACGCTGGGTGGCGGAATCGCCGAGGAGCCGACTGCGCCACTTTCGAGCCTCAGCCCCAGCGCCGAGGGCGTCGTGAACCACATAACTGACGAGAGCCAGACGACGCTTGAGCGCATCGAGAAGCTAGGGCTGAAGCCAGGGGTCCCCGTAAGGGTCGTTAACAGAAACCTCCGCAACGGCGACGTCACCTTTCAGACAGACGCGGAGTGCCGAACAGCCTCGCCGAACGTCGCCTCTGCAGTCCAAATCAAAGTGAAGAAGTCAGGAGTCGATTTTCATGTTCACCCAGGGGTGGAAAAATGGAACCACAAAACAGCGGATTAAGGACGCCGTTGACGATGCTCAAGGCGGGAGAGACAGCTATAATCGTCTCGTTGACGCCGAACCCAGGGGGAAGAGGCTGGGGGCACGGCGAAGGCCACGGGTTCGTCAGGAGGCTGATGGACATGGGCCTGACTCCGGGGACGCAGGTCGAAATCTCGAAGGCCGCGCCCTTCCACGGACCGGTGGAAGTGATCGTAAGGGGGTCAAGGCTCGCGCTTGGAAGAGGCATGGCGGAGAAGATTCTCGTGGAGAGGGTCAGCCAGCAGCAAAGAAGCTCACAATCGCCTTAGCCGGAAACGCGAACGTCGGCAAATCCGTTATCTTCAACTATCTGACGGGGCTGCACCAGCACATCGGGAACTGGCCGGGCAAGACCGTCGAGAAGGCGGAGGGAACCCTCTACTTTGAGGGCTACCTGATCGACGTGATCGACCTTCCGGGCATCTACTCGCTCTCGACTTTTTCTCTGGAGGAGCTTGTCTCGAGGGAGTACATAGCCTTCGAGAGGCCCGACCTGGTCATCAACGTCGTCGACGCCTCGGTCCTCGAAAGGAACCTCTTCTTCACCCTGCAGCTGATGGAGCTCGACGTCCCCATGATCGTCGCCCTGAACCAGGTGGACATCGCCGCCAAGAAGGGCATAGAGGTGGACTCCCAGAAGCTGGCCGAGATTCTGGGCGTGCCTGTTGTCCCGACAGTAGCCGTCAAGGGCATCGGCGTCTACGGGCTGCTGGTGAAATCCGTTGAAACAGTCGAGGAGGGCGGAGTGAAGCCCGCCCGCATCACGTATGGTAAAGAGGTAGAGGACAGAATCGGGAAGCTCACTGAGCTCGTTGAGAAGGTGAAGTTCAAGTACCCCGCCCGGTGGACGGCCATCAAGCTGCTGGAGGACGACGAGGAAATCGAGAAGCAAATCCGCGAGAAAGCGCCCGAAATCCTCGAAGCCACAGAGGGGCTGGCGGCGGAAATCGAGAAGGTCCACGGGCACACGTGCGAGACCGTGGTGGCCTCCGAAAGGTACGAGACCGCCCGGTGCATCGCGAATCAGGTTCAGAAGGTCAAGCCGCACGTGAAGCAGACCATAACGGAACGCGTCCACGAGCTCACGACCCAAAGCGTCTCGGGCTACCTCATAATGGCGGGCGTCCTGCTCGTGGTCTTCTGGTCGATCTTCTCCTTCGGCAACGTTGTCTCGAGCTATTTGGGAGACCTGCTCTACGGTCTTGAGCCCGCCTTTGTGGCTGCCTTCGGAGAAGGCGTAGTGAAGGAGATGCTTTGGGGAGGAGTCATGGAGGGCCTTATAGCTGCCGTCACCATCGTCATCCCGTACATTGCGCCGTTCTACCTCATACTTTACCTCCTCGAGGACTCGGGGTACCTCAGCCGAATCGCCTACCTAATGGACGCGGCGATGCACAAGATTGGGCTGCACGGCAAAGCCTTCATCCCCATGATGCTGGCCTTCGGGTGCAACGTCCCCGCGTGCCTGGCGTGCAAGATAATGGAGACCGAGCGCGAACGGCTCTTAGCCATCTTCGTCGTGACCATGGTTCCCTGCGCCGCCGTGAGTGTCGTCGTTCTCGACCTGGTCGGAAAGTACGTCAGCATCGGGTGGGCGTTGATCCTCTATTTAGTGGTTTTAGCCATTGTTGTGGCGCTTGGAAGGGTCGCGTTCAAGGCCTTTCCCGGCGAACCAACGGGTCTCATAATGGAGATGGGCGAGTACCGGGTTCCGAACCTGAAGACTGTGTTGACTCAGACTTCGTTCAGGCTGAGCGAGTTCATCAAGATGGCTCTTCCGCTGATAATCGTAAGCAGCCTCGCGATTAAAGCCGCAGACGTCGTGGGGTTGCTGCAACCAATCGCTCAGGCCATGAGCCCCGTGACGGTGACGTGGCTTGGGCTGAGACCCGAAATGGGTATTGCGCTCTTGTTCGGCATTCTGAGGAAGGAGCTCACGCTGGTCATGCTGGTGGCTTTGCTTGGTTCAAGCCTCGCCGTTCTGACGCCCGTGCAGATGATTGTGTTCACAATCGTGATAATGCTGTACATTCCGTGCGTCGCCACAATCGCTGCACTCGCCAAGGAGACTGGCTGGAAGAAGGCGCTTCTCATCACCGTGTTCAAGACGCTCTTCGCGCTGCTGGTCGGGGGACTGGCGTTCAGGGTACTTTCACTCCTTGGATTGCCCTAGGTTCGGCGAAGAAAATCTTATGAAGCACAGTTATCACTAACGAATGTCCGTCGCCGAAAGAGCCAGAATGCGGAAGGTTTTCGGGAATTGGTGAAAGAGGATTACAGTCTCCGAACGTTGACGATGACCGACTACGACCGGATGGTCAAGCTCTGGGAGGACGCGGGGCTGCCGACCAGACCCAAAGGGAGAGACAGCAAGGCGTCAATCGAGGCGCAGATGAAGGCGCACCCAGAATTCTTCGTCGGAGCCTTCGCAGGGCCTCATCTCATAGGAACGGTCATCGCGAAGCAGCGACGGCAGGAAGGGCTGGATAAACCGCCTAGCCGTCCACCCGGAATACAGAAGGCAGGGCGTCGCCAAGGCTCTGGTCGCCGAGGCCGAGAAGGTTCTGCGCGAGAGTGGGGTCGTAATGTTCAGCGCCTTGATAATGAATCATAACAGGGCGTCCAAGAATCTGTTCAAGAGTCTTGGCTACGAGGAGCTGGAATTCGTGAAGTACTTCAGCAAGAAGGACGACGACGAAGCCTAGGGCTACTTCGCGTTGGCCCTGTAGTTCTCGATTATCTTTCTTTTTATCTTCGAGCTGCTGACGAGGTCCCGCTCGGCGAACTGGCTGATCCTCAGGACCTTGATACTGAGTTTCTTCTCTTCCAGAATCTTCCTGAGGTTCTGTTCTATCCTTTCCTCGTCGTAACCGAGTGCCACAATGTCGGGCTTCACCTTCCCGATGACCCTCAGCATGTCCATGTCCTCGTAGCCGAGAATCGCCTCGTCCACCACCTTCAGCGACTCGACCACCGCCCTCCGCTGGTCCTCGGGGATGATAGGCTTCGCACCCTTGAACTTCTCGACCGTCCTGTCCTTGGCGACGATGACGACGAGCTTCGCGCCCTCGCCCCCAGCCTTCTTCGCCTCCGACAAATAATAGACATGCCCGTAGTGCAGCAGGTCGAAAGCCCCCGAAGCCAGAACCACCTTTCCCTTCGCTTGTTCAGCCAACTTCGCACGTCACCTACCAACTGAATTCTACATAACCCAATAAC
>CAZOKM010000006.1:0-36330 GCA_964580405.1 uncultured Candidatus Bathyarchaeia archaeon
CAAGTCAACGGGTACCGCGGCTTTTTCGAGGACCTCGACGGCTTTTTTAACCGCCTTCTGGTACCCGCCAATTATAACGATAGGGTGGATGTCCTGCTCCAGAAGCTCGTCCGCCTTTTTGAGCAGCTCGCCCGACAGCACCACGACGGTTGTTGTGCCGTCGCCGACCATTTTGTCTTGGGTCTTGGCGATTTCGACCATCATCTTGGCAGCTGGGTGCGCGACGTCGATTTCGTCTAATATCGTGGCGCCGTCGTTGGTTATGGTGATGTCGCCCATACTGTCAATGACCATCTTGTCCATCCCTCGCGGACCGAGGGTTGACTTGACCGTTTCAGCGACCGCCAACGCGGCTGTTATGTTATTTTTCTGGGCTTCCTTCCCTCTGCTTCGAGAGGTTCCTTCCTTCAGAATGAGGACGGGCTGTCCTTCCGGGGTTGTCGTCAAAAAAGCCATTCTTTCATTTCCTCCTCACACACAAACAATCAGGGTGATTTTCCAAACACAATTTACAGAAAAGCATTATTAAATATTGCTGAAGCGCGACGAGCCCTCGTTTCTTTTAGGACCCTTGGTATGGACCCAGGGTTCACAAGCCAATTACCCCCCGGTTCAGACCCTTGGTACATAAACGGCTGAGGTCTGGACGAAAAATGAGGAAGGACTTTTGGGCTACAGGCAGCTGCAGGAAGAAGGACGGCTGGCTGCTCAGCGTCTACAGGATAACTGGGGAACGCTACAAAACCGTCAAGGTCAAAAGAGCATAGACACTTCTTAACGTGTAGTAAAATAACAAGATGAAAAGTCTTTCAAGGCTTTGTTTCTAGCCTTGACTCAACAGTAGAATTGCCTGAGCCAAGTCGCCGTTTGTCTCTTCTAGGGCGGCCCGTGCGCGTTCGAGGTTCACTTTCGCTTGTTGAGCGACTAGCTGCACGTCCTCGTCGGGGATTGCGGGCTTCTTTTCGAGGGCCGTTTCGGTTATGTGCCCGCCTGTGACTTGGAAGATTTTCTGCCCCTGCATCTCGAGGATGGCGACTTCCGGGTCCTCGATGCGTATTTCCTTGTCCTTCGTCCTGAAAATGGCCTCTTCGACTTCCAGCTGGTTCATGTTCAGCCCCATGCGCTGCATCATGCGCCTCGTTTCCCGCGGATTGAACCTCTTCAACTCGAACACTCCTGAACGCACATACTATTTTGTCGTTGGCTTTTTAACCTTCTTCAAGCTCCCCCTGCGCACCCTAACCGCGACCCCCCTCCTGAACGCCTTCATCTCGTCCCCCGAAAGCACGGACCTGCCTACTGCGAGGACCCTCTTCCTTCCGTCTATGACGATTACCTCCTCAGCGGGTCGAATCTCGCCGTCGCAGTTTGTCACGTGCTTTGCGAACACGTCTCCGCCCTCCTCGATGAAGGACGCCACGTCGTCTTGGACCTGAACCCAAAGTCGAGGAGGCCTCATGCCATTAATAAGCCTCCGAGCCCCCTCAACCGTCAACGAGAAAAGACCGACCGTGGGCTTCAACGTTGCCAGGAGACTGTCCCCAAGGTAGACGTGCCTGATTTTCTTGGTCTTTTTAGAAATGGTCACAGACACCTCATCTGGAAAAAGAGTGTCTCCCGCTCCTTTTCCGAACTGGTAATCAGCTATCGCCCTTATCTTTCGCAGCATCTCACGCTTTATCTCGGACATTGTTCTTGCATCACGTTTAAGTTAGGCACGATAAATAAATAGGCGATGGTGGTGCCATCCATGCAGTGCGAGGTCTGCGGACGCCAGATAATCGGGGAACCCCACAGGGTCATCATCGAAAGAGCCAAGATGACGACGTGCTCAAGCTGCGCCAAGCTGGGCTCAGCAGAATGGAACCCTGAACCAGCCAGCCGCATCTCGCCGACTACAGGCTCATTCTCAATTCCGAGACCCGCTTTCATAAAAAAGAGGGCGACCGCGGCTGTTTCCGAGGACATCGTCGTTGCTGAGGGATACGGCTCACTCGTCAGACGGGCAAGAGAAAAGGCGGGACTCAGCCATGAAGAGTTGGGCAGAAGGATAGCTGAAAGGGTGTCCGTGCTGAAGAAGATCGAGAACGAGAAGATGGTTCCCGACCAGAAGGTATCGGAGAAGCTGGAGCACACTTTGGGGGTCAAGCTAATGGTTCCGCTTGTCGTGCCCAAGGTTCCTCCCGCTTCTGTACCAATGTCCAGAGGTGTGACCCTGGGCGAAATCGCTGAGCTGAAGGACGCAAAGAGGAGGAGCCAGAAGTTATGAGGGCAATCATCGTTAACCGCAGGGACCAGCACGAAAAGTCGCACATGGACGAGCTGAAGACTCTCGCGGAGGCAGCTGGATACGAAGTTGCTGGGTCGCTTGAGCAGGTCACCCGCCCCCATTCGCGTTTCCTCATAGGCGCCGGGAAGGTCGAAGAACTCGCCGAGATGGCTAAGGAGCTCAAGGCTGAAAGAATCGTCTTCGGCAACGAGCTGAAAATCATTCAAATCTACAACCTTGCTAAAGCCGTCGGCGTCGAGGTGTTTGACAGACTTCAGCTAATCCTCGAGATTTTCCAGAAAAGGGCTTCCACGGAGGAGGCTAACCTCCAGATTGAACTGGCAAGGTGGCGGCACGAGCTAGCCTACGCGAGGCAGAAGGTAAGGCTGGCAAGGCGAGGTGAGCAGCCGGGCTTCCACGGCTTGGGCAAGTACGAGGTGGACGTTTACCACGACAGCGTCAAACGCCAGGTCCTGAACATCGAGGCAAAGCTTCGGGACATAAGGAAAACTAGAAGGCTGCACAGAACAAGTAGACAGAAGCAGGGATTTCAGTCTGTTTCCCTAGCAGGATACACGGGTTCTGGCAAAAGTACTTTATTCAATGCTCTTGCGGGGGAAGACGTACCAGTGAATGTGGGTCTGTTCACGACTCTCTCCACGACGACCCGAGCCATAAGGGTCAACGACGAGGAGGTCCTCTTGACCGACACGGTCGGCTTCATCGACAACCTCCCGCTGACACTCGTGGAAGCCTTCTACTCGACTCTAGAAGAAACCGTCCTGTCCGACTTGATACTACTGGTGGTCGACGTAAGCGAGTCCATCGAAGAGGTTGAAAGAAAACTGTCCTGCTGCCTCGATACGATAAGGAAGATAGGCGCAGGCAGCGTCCCAGTAGTCGCCGTGCTGAACAAGACTGACCTGGTCTCGGTTGAAATCCTGAACGAAAGAACAGCGAATCTCAAGGACCGCCTATCGAGTTTTGTACCAATTTCAGCGCTTCACAAGACAAATCTGGGGCTTCTCGAAAAGGAGATGGCGGGATACCTTGTCCACCGCGTGAATTCTTTCGTCACGTTGCCGACGACGGAAAAATCGCTTTCGCTCCTATCGTGGATTTTCGACCACGCCAAGGTGCAGGACGTGAAGTATGAGGAATCTTCTGTGAACGTCGCGTTCAGCGCGTCCCCGCAAACCACGGAAAAGGTAAGGAGTGACGCGGAAAAGCTGGGCGGAGTCTACAAGCTTGAACAGACCGAAAATTTGGGTCCTCAGGTTAGGCCACAGGCGTGAGCGCGACAAGCGGGTGACGACCCACCTGTTTCTCGCCTCCAGAGCCTTCGGAGCGGACGGCGTATTCTACAGTGGAGAACGCGACGGAAACGTTGAAAAAAGCGTAGAGAAGGTGAACAAGTCCTGGGGCGGCGCGTTCGAGGTGAAGTATTGCCGAAGCTGGAAGCAAACCGTCAGCGAGTGGAAGCGCAGCAGCGGGGAGGTCGTCCACTTGACGATGTACGGACTGCCGCTTCAGGAGATCGTCAGCGAGCTGAGGCGTTCACCGAAGGACAAACTCATCGTCGTCGGAGGCGCCAAGGTCCCAGGAGCTGTTTACGGACTAGCTGACTGGAACGTGGCGGTGACTTCGCAGCCCCACTCCGAGGTCAGCGCGTTGGGCGTCTTTCTTCACGAGCTGCTCGAGGGGATAGAGTTGCTGAAGCAGTTTAAACGCGCTGAGTGCAGGATTGTTCCTCAACCTAGGGGCAAAAAGGTCGTTAAAACGAACCCGTAATCCGAAAATCTGGCTTTTCTGGCGATTAGTTTAAGTTTAAAGACCTCTAATATATTATGCATTCCATTAGGAAAAAGCATCGGTGACCATGTTGGCGCTTGTGAACCACGAAACCTTGGTTAAGGTTGCTAACATTCTGGGCGGCGAGGAAGCGGTCAAAATCGTCGAGGTTCTTGGCCAGGTTGACGAGATCATGGACGAGGAGATCGTCGCGAAGACCGAGATCAAGCTCAACACAGTCCGCAAGATTCTTTATAGGCTGTACGACCACTCGATCGTGGGGCTGAGGAGGACGAGGGACAAGAACACCGGGTGGTTCATATTCCACTGGAGGCTACAGCCCGACCAGGTCGACGGGTTCCTCACGAACCAGAAGAGGCACATCCTTGAGAAGCTCGAGGCGCGGCTGAGCTACGAGAAGAACCACGACTTCTACTATTGCCAGACGCCGGGCTGCAAGCGGCTCCCGTTCGAGGAGGCGACCGAGTACGTCTTCCGCTGCCCCAAGTGCGACAAGCACCTGATGCACTTCGACAACAGCAAGATAATCGAGCTACTCTCCAAAAAGGTCGAACAGATAAGGAGCGAGCTGAGTGAGTGAGTCCCTTCACTCGCCAAAGGAAGCAATAAGAATCCTTGAGGAAAGCGGATGCTCACCCAACGTCGTCCGGCACTGCGAAGCCGTAGCGAAAGTCGCCGTCCAGACTGCGAAGAAGTGCGCGAAGAACGGCGCGAAGATTGACATTGACTTAGTCCGCGTCGGGGCGCTTCTCCACGATCTGGGCAGAGCTGAAACACACGGCGTCGACCACCCCGTCGTCGGAGCCCGAATCGCCCGTTCGCTGGGGCTGCCTGACAGTCTGGTTCACATTATAGAGAGGCATCTCGGCGGCGGCATAGAAGTCGACGAAGCCCGCGAGTTCGGATGGCCAGAGGGGACGTACGTCCCGTGCACTCTTGAGGAGAAGATCGTGACCTACGCGGACAAGCTCATAGAAGGCGAGTCGAGAGTTCCGATTGGAAAGACGGTCCAGAAGCTCGAAAGCAGGCTAGGCGCAGACCACCCCTCAGTTGGGAGGGTACTGAGTCTCCACAAGGAAATGCTGAAGCTCAGCAGGCAGCCGCGTCTTTAAGGCTTTGCTATTTTTTCTTTGGTTCTACGCAGAGCTCAGCTTTGATTGTGTACGGTAATTTTTGGCGGACGCTTTGGACTTCGGTGTTCTCGTTTATGCGCATCGTTGCCTTCTCGGAGAGTGCCATGACGCCGTGCCAGACTCCCTCGTAGAGGACGACGGGCTTGTCGAGGAGGAACGCCTCCGGATTGTCGGGCGCTGGGCCGTGAGCCAAGACGATGACGGAAGCTCCGCAGAGGGGCTCGAAGGTTTCCTTGGTGTTGGGGTGGTTCTCCATCATGTCCGTGAACCTCTTCGACACGGTGTAGTGGGACATTAGCCACCCTTTCGAGATGGCTTTTTCCAAGATAACGTAGGCCACGGTGGGGTCTTGCACGGTTTTGCTCTCTTCATCGGTCGGAAATAGGATTCTCCCGTATTTCGTGAAGTTATTCGGGGTCAACGGCTTGATTTCAAGGGTCTTCATTACTCATCACTAGCTCGTTAATTTTATCAAGGAATTCATAAGATTTTGGCTTTTTACTTATAATCTCAATACCGAAACCACGGATTTCTCTATGATACGAACGAAGGCAGTTCGACTATGTTTTACTTAGTTGTTGTTTATGTTGGCTGCCTTGGAACTAAGGCGTCTTCGGTTTTTCTTATTCCTAAAATTGTTAGCTTGTATTCGCCTTCGCCCGTCCTTTCTGCGAGCCCGTCGGTAACGAGCTTCGGCACCTCGTTCGAGATTGTCTTCTTCGCCTTACCCGTGATCCTGGCGAGGTCGCTCGGGGAAAGCGACTCCTTGGGCAGCTTGCCGAGCTTGCTTCCAACGTAGGCTCCGAGTATGGCGATGCAGGCTGCGTCCCTCGTTGAAAGATCTGATCCTGAGACGAGGATCGGTCCTTCAGCCGTGATTTCGGCGCGTCCGACAAGCTTCGCCGCGAGGCTGGCTACATCGGGGGTATAGACGAGTTTTCGCAGAATCTCAAGGTCGGGGTAGACTCCAGCCAAGAAGCGGATTATGGACTCGGTTACTTGGTTCACGTCGCCTTCGAAGTCAATCTTCACTTCGCCGAACTCGAGGTGAACCCTGAGGATGTCCTGCCCGCTCATGCTTAGGCTTCCTCCTTCGGCTTAAGTTTAGGGGCAACTTCGTCCATGAAGGCCCTCGTGCCCATCGTCGTTATGCGGTATTCGCCGCGCCCGACGCGTTCGACCCACCCAAGGCTCGTGAGCTCGCTCAGCCGGGCTCCGACGGTTCCCGACTTCCCCCCAGTCGAAGCTAGCAGCTCAGCCATGGTCAGAGAGTCCTTTTCGGCTCTTCCCGTCACGTGACCCACGTAGGACTTGACGAGGTGCAGGAGAACGGCGTCCCTTTCCCCGTTGAGCTTGTCCTTGGGAACCGTGGCGACGATTCCCTCGGGCGTGAAGGCAATCAGCCCTTTAACTTTCTTTAATAAATCCTCTAAATCAACTGTCAGGGTTAAACCTGAGACAATCTCGAAACCGGGCAGAACCTGCCTGACGTAGTTCAGCACGGTCCTGATGACTTGGTCTGGCTCACCAGCGAACTTCGTCTCGATGCCCTTGTATTTCACGACGACTTCAAGGTTGCTTCCTTCATTACTCAATGCATTTTTCCCAGCTGATTAATCGGACATGAATTTAGACCCGTTCTTGATAACGTGTTCGTGTTTCAATATGAGGGCGCATGGTTAAAAAGATTTGTCGCAAACTGAAGACAAAATTCAGAAAACCATCGATAACTGGAATAAATGTGCTGTCGCCGTGTCACGTTTTTATGCATGAACATAGAAGATGGTGGTGAGTGATCCGGTTTTGAGCGAGGCAAAGGTGTTTCCGAGGCGGCTGAGCTTCCCGAAGATTTGCGACGTCCTGATAAGCTACTTAAACGCGGGAGCCGACAGCCAGTTTGTGGGCGTCAGCGAGGTCGTCGAGAAGTCGAGTGTCACCCTTCACAATATCAGCCGGAACAACAACTTCCTGAAGAGCTGGGGCTTCGTCGAAGAGAACGAGCACGAGCCCGGGAAGTACAGGCTGAGCCGAGAAGCCGCCGAGTTCGCCTCCGCGTACCGTATCAACCCGAACAGCGAGCAGACGAGGCAGCTGCTCAGGGGAGTCCTGTCCAAAGACACGGTTCTCTCAGCTTTCGTCGAACGGGTCCAGCGCGAGAGCCTCGGACGAGACGCGATTCTCATCGAGCTCCCCCGAGTCGTCGGCGACCTCAGAGCCGACAAAGTCGGACTCACCGCGTTCCTCGACATGGTCACCTACGCATTTCAGCTCGGCGAGCTGTCCGCGCCAGTCAGGGCATTGAGGCAGCCGAGGGAACCCCGAAGAGCCACTAAGTCAGTAGCGGCAAGAGCTGAAGTTGCCACGCCAAATGTTATGGTTCAGCCTCCGGCGCCAAGCATCTCAATAAATCTTACAATCAGCCCTGAGATGCCGCCCGAAAAGCTCAAAGCGTACGTGAAGGCGATGCTGGAAGCTTACGATGAGTATGCCAAGAAAGGGGCAGAATAATTAGCCGCTACTTTCGCGGTGAAACGGTTTTCACTGCTTTTTTAATAGCTTCTCCTTGAGAACTTTGCTGACTTGCTCAGGTTGAACCTTGCCTCGGTATTCCCGCATCACGAGGCCCATGATGAACCCGAAGGCGTTTTGGCCTCTCTTCTCTATGTCGCCTTCGTTCTTCGCAATGATTTCGTCGACTATGCGGGCTAACTCACTTTCTGAAATCGTCGACACTCCCAGAGCCTTGACAGCTTCGGAGGGGCTGCCTCCTTCGTGCTCTGCAAGCCAAGAGACAATGTCTGGAACCGCTTCTTTCGGTGTCTTCCCGGAGCCCACGAGGCCGAAAACCTCGGTCAGCTGGTCGTCAGAGACCTTACCGACGTCGACTCCGTCCCTCTTCAGGGCTTTGAACGTCTCGGTGAACGAAGCAGCGACGAAAGTGGGCGGCACTGCGGTTCTTTTCGCTATCTCCTCGAACAGCTCAAGGTACTCGGAATCCTGAAGCTGCTTAACCAACTTCTCGTTCACCTTGTACTGCTCCGCAAGCCTTTGGGCCACCTTCTCGGGCGGTTCAGGAAGCCTTGAACGCAGCTGTTCAACGTAACTGCTGGTCACTCCTATAGGAGGAACATCAGTCTCGGGGTACATTCTAGCTGCGCCGGGCCTAGGTCTCATGTAGCGCGTTGTGCCGTCGGGGTTCGCCGCGCGGGTCTCCTCGGGAACGCCCTTCAGGGCTTCTCGGGCTCTGTCTACGGCTGCACGCAACGCGTCCGCGGCGTTCTCTTCGGCGTCAACGACCAAGACAACGGCATCCACCGCTTCCGCGTTCATAATCCGCCTGAGATTCTGTATCTCGTCCTCAGTTGCCCCGTACGATGGGAGCTCGTCCGTGTGGAGGATGCCGCCCACTCGACCCCAGAACCTTGCTCGGTCAGCGACTTCGGTTCCCAGCCTCAGGTTCGGCGCGAGCTCGGTTCCCAGCAGGCCGTTGAACTTGGGGAGCTTGACGGCGTAGACGTGCTTGCCTTGGGCGACTGTTTTCTGGATGATGCGGCAGCCCGTCTTCGCGAAGGCTGAGGTAACGTCGACGATGTCGTCCGATAATTCGCCTTGTTTTAGCCCACGCTTCTTTAGTTCTTCCCTTATTACGAGGAGCTTCAGCTGCCGCTGAACCTCGAACTGAACGGCGACCGCGATGAGCTCCAGCTCTTGGACCCCCTTTATTTCGATTAAGGCGCCGTCTCTGATTGACACGTTGAGGTCCTGCCGTATCGTTCCGAGTCCCCGCTTGACCTTTCGGGTAGCCCGAAGAATCCGCCCGATTGCCAGAGCTACTTTCTCGGCCTCTTCGGGCGAGTAGATGACGGGTCCTGTTGTTACTTCGATGAGGGGCACGCAGAGCCTGTCGATGCGGTAGCGGACCGTTAAGCCTTCCGCGCCAGTCTTCCGCGCGGCGTCCTCCTCAAGGCTGACGTGCTGTATAGGAATCTCCTTTCCGTCGACCATTATGGCTCCGTCCAGCCCGACGACGCAGGTCCGCTGGAAGCCCGTCGTGTTCGAGCCGTCGATGACGACCTTCCGCATCACGTGGACCTCGTCCACGGGCCTCACGCCCATCATCAGCGCCATGACAAGCGCGGTTTCGAGTGCCTCGCGGTTCAGCTCGTGTGGCGGCTCCTCGTCCATCTCGACTAAGCACGATGTTCCACTGTCCGCTTCGTAGAGGATTTTCACGCCCTTCTGGAACTCGAAGTAGGCGGCGGGGTCGGTTTGCCCGAGCTCGCTCTGGGTCGGCCTTAGCCTCCGCAGGAACGTGGTTTCGGGTTCCCCCTTAAATAGGTCGGGCTTGCAGGCGCAGAACATCTTCTCCCTCGTGGCGAGCTGCTGGTGGCATTCCAAGCCGACCTTCAGGCCGACGGCTGAGTAGTCAACGTTCAACTTTTGGATGCCTCCTTCTGAGCCTGTTCCGTTCCGGGTGATTTCGACTGGATTGTTGACCTTTTAGAAATCTCGTGAGCCAAGTTCGTCGTGAGAAGCTTCTTGGCTTCGTCGACGTCCCTGGTTTGCCCCAGAATCCACATGAGCTTGACGAGAGCCGTCTCAGTGAGCATGTCCTGAAGCGGGACGACGCCCATCGCGACGAGGTCTCTGCCATTAGTGTAGACGTTCATGTTGACTCTTCCCCAGATGCACTGCGACGTCATGGCGACGATTACGCTTTTGTCGATTGCCTTTCTTATGGGCGGAAAGGATTCTTGGCGGACATGCCCGAGCCCCGTCCCCTCTATGATAATACCCTTGTAGCCAGCTTCGACGTGCAAGTCAACAACCTTAGGATTCATACCTGGATAGAATTTGATTAACGCAACCTTGTCCTCGAACTCGGGCTTAAGGATGAGCTTCCGTTCTTTGCTTCTTGGCACGTAATCCTCGGTCAGCATGATGACTTGACCGTTCATGACTTTAGCCATCAGCTCCGCGTTCACCGTTTTGAAGGCGTCGCGCCGGCTCGTATGGAGCTTCCTCACCTTCGTCCCGCGGTGCAGCACAACAGCCTCGTCCGAGATGGACTCGTGCATGGCAACGGCGACCTCGGCGAACGGAGCCCTGGAAGCAGCAAGGACGGCGCCGACGAGGTTCAGGGCTGCGTCTGAGCTTGGGCGGTCCTCGGACCTCTGCGCACCAACGAGGATGACTGGAACGGGGAGGCTCTGGAGCGCGAAGCTGAGGGCTGCGGCGGTGTAGCCCATCGTGTCGGTGCCGTGCGTGACGACGACTCCGTCTGCCCCTCCTCGGACGTGCTTCTCCACGGTTTCGGCGAGTTTCGTCCAATGCTTCGATGTCAGGTCCTCGCTGAAGACGCTGAATAGAATTTCCGTGTCGACAACCGCCAGGTTCGACAGTTCGGGCACTATGCTGTACAGGTCCCGAGCGGAGATTGCGGGCCTAACCGCGCCCGTCCTATAATCAACTCTGCTGGCTATGGTTCCCCCCGTGCTGATGATTACGACTTTCGGGAGGCTGCGGTTCTGCTCAGGCAATTCGGGCGGTGTGAAGGCGGGTCTCCTCTCTGCACCGAGTTTGGTGATTTTTGTTTCGGGCGTCACTTCGACTCCGACGTTGTAGCCCGACTTTATCTTGACGACGACGTGGCTGTCGTCGCCGAGCTCGGACCTCGGAATCAGAATGCCCTCATAGACGGATTCGCCTTTTGTTACGCGGATGAGGTCGCCCACCTCAGCCTTGGACTTGAGGAGGACTTCCAGCGCCTTTCCCTTATAGCCTAAAAGCTTTTCGCTCAATCCTCATTCTTCCGTAAGACTTCAGATGCGCGTTTCATGATATATTGAACGGTTTATTCTTATATGAATGTGTTTTTTGGGACTCATACTCATTAATAAAAATGTGTCATCTCAGTTGAGCCACGGTTATTAACTATTCTCGATACCGTGACAAAACGTGTTCAAGTTCGAAATCGGTTATATGCCCAATCATAGGATTTTGTCTACCCTTAGATGTGTCAAATACCCGATAATGCCATAGATTGAGAGAGAAACGATTTCGATTATGTCGCCGAACGTTATGGGGAACTCTCCGAGTATGAAAAATCCCAACAGAATAAGAAATGCTCCGTATGCTGCTGACGATTTTAGGTTGTGAAAGTTTTCAGTGGTCTTCCACGTGATGTGTATTCCTGAGTACAGAAGCCAAATGAACAGTGGGGCAAACCACAAAAGGGCGTACTTCTTGTACCACACCAAATCAGCGGTTCCGTTGTCTCTCTTCTTCCTAAAAATGAGAGGCAAATCTGGGAGAAAATTGCTGTAAAAGAAGATGATAATTCCCCAGATCATGGAGTCAAACGGATTCTGTCCTAGATAGTACAGGTTTATACTCATGTAAAGTATGCTTACAGGAAAAATTATCCAAATGAATACTTTGGTTAGAAGGTGAAAGTGTTCTGATGTCTCTTTTTGCATGTACCAAACCATGAGTCGCGACCTGACTCTTTGGTTCGTGTTTTTGAAAAAGCCTAATACCAAATTATAGAGGGTTTTACGTAATACTGCAAGCATTTGATGAAGGATTCCCAGCGAACTTCTGATTCTCGATATTCTAGACATTTTTGTTCATTTAGCTTTTTATTCTAGATACGTCTTTCGAATTTCACGCCTTTTTCACGTGTTAATGATGCAGGAGAGAGTCTCTTTTCTCCCCTCTTAAGCTTCGATTAATCCTATTAATCCACTTCAGGATGTGCAGATTTTTGGGAAGTGAGAATTCAATATAGTTACATTGGTTTTAGGCTTGAATAACTTTATAGACTACGTCGCCTTCTCTGACTCTACCCGTGACTTTGAGCCCTATGCTTTGCCCCGCTTGGGCCGTGGTGAGGCTCTTGTGCTCTATCTGCATAGAGGACACGGTTTGTTCGAAGTCGGTTGTTGAGCCCTGGAACAGGATTTTGTCCCCGACCGCCATCGTCCCGCTTAGCTCGACGACTGCGACTCCGATGTTCGTGAAGAAGTGGGTAACCTTGCCGACTTTCCTTAACTGCCTCTCAGACAATCCATACACCCTACGTTCCTGTTTATTCTCGAATTGTACTTAAATGATTTACCGTCTCCAAATTGTGCATCATTAGCGTCGTTTTCCGTTCGGTGGGCCATGGATTCTTTGGGTCATTATCGATAGCCTTAAAGCCAAATATAATAAAATTTATTGAGTGCGAGTGACCGTTTATGTCCGAAGAGAAGAGTGTTCCCCCGAAAATGAACGAGGAATGCGCAAACGTGCTCAAATCCATTGTGGCGGCTCTTGACAGTCCGCTTTCGTACCAGCAGACTCAGGCACGGGCACTACTGGACGTCTTGTACGAGAAGAAGTGCAAGGAAGCCCTTGGGTGGATACATGAGAAATATGGCAACCACCCAGCGGTTCACGTGCAGAAAATCGCTCAACGCGCACAGGAATTCTACAATCGCCTATAAAATATCCAATTTAGACGAGGATTGCTTCCTTTCCGCGAAACCCCTGTTACCTTAGGGGCTAAACCGTTCTTAAAAAAAGGAAAACAAAAAAAGAGGTGAAAAAACGTTTTATGATATGAAGTGCGCCATCGCTTGAAGGTTAGCGTACCTTTCGACGAACTGGAGGCCTTTTTCGGTCGTCTGAATCCTCCTCTCGGGACCGCCGTTTCTGGCAATTAGTCCCTGCTGCTCCAGTCTGCTGAGGTACAGCTCGAGAATGGCGTGGTTCAGGTTCGCCCTGTAAACGATGTGAGTCTTTTTTGCCCCTCTCCTTGCCAGACGCAGAATCTCAGCGGTTATTTCGACGCGGTCTCTTCTCTCCATGCCCTTTCTCCTCCCAACCCTCTTTCCTAGAATTCTTTAGTTTTCCTTTTCTCGGTAACGAGTTTCTTAATCAGGGAAGCAAACATATGCTCGCTGAGTTCGAGTTCGTCTACCCTTTTCGCCATCTTAACCATCAACCTGCGACTTTCAGTTGAGAACGCAATCCCCCGAAAACGCATATAAGGCTATTCTAACGGAAACGGGCGACTTTTCCCATTATTGGACAAAAAATCTCAGCTTTTCCCACAGAAAGAAAACAATTCTATGAACCACAGATACGTATACAAAATCAGCTGCGCAAGCGCCTTAAGGCGAGTTTCAACTGGGTGCTCATTTAAAACCATGAACGACGAGGTTAATCTGCTGGGTTGTTCAATGCGCTAATATTCGTAGCGCTATGTCTTCATCGTATTCTGGCGAACTAAGTGTCCTGTCTCCGCCAATGTGGCTGAACTCTTCGGTCTTTTCTGTTCTTCCAGTCTTCGTGTCCACCCACTCCGCACTATAATTGCCCTTCGGGAGACTTATTGCTAGCTTAACTTTAGCGCCGCCTTTAACGTAGATTGCGTACTGCTTGCCCTTTTCGACCAAGGCACGGGCTGTGATGTTGGCTTGGGCAGGAGTACCCGACAACGGTCCGCTGGCTTGTCCGCCCTTGATGATGGAGTTGTCGGGCTCCATTCTCACGAATTCGAAGCCCTCAATGAAGTCCCTCAGGATTTTAAGCTGCCGACGGAGGCTTGAGCTACCGCCACCAGGAGAATTGTATTCAAAAAAGGTTCCCTTTGGATTGTTGCGCGTGAAGGAATAGTCTAGGTTGTTGTAAAGTCCTCCACCTGCGACGATGAAGTCCCAGCCTTCGGTGCGGTAGAGCACGTCTTCCTTACCACGGAAGCCCGTCTCGTTCTCGCCGATGACCTTGTTCAGCCCATAGTTTATTTCGACCGTGTCGGGCGGGTGGCAGTAGTGAAAGTTGAAGATTGAGACGGCGGGGTGGGGATTCTGAACCTTCGCCCTCCCGTTGGCGACGTTCATGGAGATTAGGTGCTTGGTTGCATGGTCCTTTTCTTCGTCGACGATTGTGTCTACGATGTGGTGCTGCCACTCCATCGTCACTCCGCCGAAGTAGGGCTCGTTGCACACCTCGTAGTAGAGGTTGTCGAACTCTCGGAGCTCCTCCACGATTTTTCGGGCAACAGCCTCCTGAACGCTGGTCAAGTCCTTGTGCTTGAGGGCGTAGACCTCAGTGCCTTCGCAGTCGCCTACGCCGTTGACGTTGTTAGCGGCGTTCATGGGATTCGCCTTCCAAAGGTCCACGGTGTAGAAGGGGCAGAAAAGGTTCAACTCAACAACAATGCCCAAGCGGCTTGCCCTAGTAATGAAGTCCTTAAGGCGCTCAAAGTAAGTATCGTCCCATCTGGACAAATCAAACTTTTTTCCCCCGTCGAAGTAGCCTGGTTCGCTGCTTCGCGTCCAAGGGGAAATATAGCGATTAGGCAGTGGGGCAAGCGTGTTGTCCGTGATGCCGAACGAGTCTGGGACCTCGCGGTAGACGCCTGAGAAGAGGCGCGTGTGGTTGAGGCTGTGAACATGAAGCTCCTCAAGGTAAGTGGCGTAGTCGAAGTCGAGGTTCAGCACCGCGCCGTAGTGCTCGCCCGACGTGATTAGGACGATTGGTCTTCCCCGGAACAGGAAGTAATGGGGATTTTCTGGGTGAAGCTGTAAAGGCTTGATGTTCTGTTTTTTCGTTTTTCCTCACCCTCTTTTTGTGGTGTCGTGCCCTATTTCTCTCATTTTTGGAATAAAAAATTTTGCAGACAATTTATAGCTCAGTCGGGTTCGTAGGTTATTTTATAGGGTGTTCCTAACTCCGCGTAGAAGGTTATGAACCCGTTTTTGAGCTTAAAACTCGTCGGAGTCGTATTGCTGTCTTCGCTGAGCTTGACGACTTTGACGCTTTGCGCCTTTTTCCACCGTTTGGGCAGAGGATAGCTGAAGGGACCGCCGTCTCTGCTGTATCCGAGGTAGGCGTTGTCTCCCTTCGGGACGAAGCACGTGAAGTCCTTTGAGATTACCTCGCCGTCGACCTGCACAACGTACTTCTTTGCTTCATGGTCCACTTCGACGTAGCTCCCATCCTCGTAAGTCACTTTCTCAATCGTTCCACTTTTGACGTAGGAGCCCATTTTCCTGCTGTAAAGCTTGTTCCATGGCAGAACGACGAGGTAGAACCTGTCCGTAATGCCATGCAGACTCTTGAAGGGCGCCCGCAGGGACCGAAAAGACGATGCGCCGTAAAGTAGGCTCTTCATGATGCCCGATTTTCCCTCTCCGCCTATGCCGCCGAAGCTCACCTTGCTGTGGTAGACGAACGGGATTAGCGGTATTTCTTCCTCGTTACGGTAGTACACGTTGTCGCGCACGCAGAGGTTCAGGAACCAGCTCACATTCCCGACGAAGAGGCTGCTGAAGTCCTCTGTGGTCACATCGACGCCGTGCTTGGCGAACTCGTCAATAATCATGAACTTGCCCTCCAAGTTTTTCTTGGCTGCGGATGGGCTCTCAGGGTTGAAGTCGTACCTTCTTCCCCCCTTGAAGGCTCCTGACAGGACGTCGA
Organism: uncultured Candidatus Bathyarchaeia archaeon; assembly: GCA_964580405.1. Taxonomy (GTDB): domain Archaea; phylum Thermoproteota; class Bathyarchaeia; order Bathyarchaeales; family DTEX01; genus JAGTRI01. The sequence continues at coordinate 15,685 of CAZOKM010000006.1, forward strand.
TGTGGTACGAAGTCTTGATTGGGTATCTCCTCAGCGTGTCCCTCACCCTCTCGAGACCGCTTTTCACGGCGTACTTGTAGCTGCTGATGAGGTAGCACTGACCCGAGTTCCAGACGCCTGCCTCCATCAGGTTCCCAAGCGTGTCTCGGGAGACGGTTTCGGGGTCCCATCCCGGGTTCGCCATGTAGGTGTCGTCATAATTGTCGTGGAAACTCACGACAACGTTCATCTTTTCTGCCTCTTTAATCAGCTTGACGAGGCCGTCGTACCCTCCAAGCCTCTCGTTGACCCTGTCAACCGACGGATAGCCCGTGTCGTGCCCCGTGTACTGCCAGCCGACGAGGTACACGATTTGGGGCGCACGGTCGGTGAGGTGCGCGATTTTCGTGAACAGCTCCAAAGCCTCAGGGAACGTAGTAATGTCCCTCTGCCCCGGCTCGTCCAGGAAAATCTTGTACACCAGCTTGTCAGCGTACAACGGGTTGACGGACGCGCCGATTTTGTCTCTGATGAACTTGGCGGCGTCCACCCACGAGGTTTCGCCGTCGCCGTCGTAGTCGCCGATGACGGAGACAGTCGCCTCGGAGGACTCTTGGACCAGAAGGTGGTACTTGGGGTCGCGGGCTGGAATCAGGTGACCGTACTCCACGAGGTCGTACTCGCGCAATCTATAAATGAAGTCTAGGGACAGCGAGCAGCACCGCTCTTCGTCGGAGCCGTAGACGGCGTTTCCCATCTGGTTTTCGACTGAGTCGGTTTCGAGGACGCCGATGACCCTGTCGTTGTAGACGAACTCGGCTAGCAGCGGGTTAAGCCAGTCAACTTTGAACTTCACGCTCCTGCTCGGGGTGGTGGCAACGTCAACGAGCCGCCCAGCCTCAGCGGGGAACCCGAGCTTCGCCCCTTTACCCTCAGCCTTGACCGTGACGAGGTTCGGCATGCTGACGCTGATGAGGTGGAAGTCCCCGTGTTCGACGACGTTACCGAATTTTACGGACAACCCATTGTCTCTCAGCGTAAAGGACAGGCCGAACTCAACCGCCTTGCCCTCTTTGTGGGTCACCGTGACGCGGTAATTAACTGTGTCCTCGGCGACTATAGGCTCGTAAGAAAGTTCCAAGAGGTTAATCGGAACAGGGTCCGCCTTTTTACACACAGAGAGTCCGATGGACGACCTTCGGGGCGCATAAACCTCGCCCAGAAGCTTGCCGCCTGACGGCTTGTGAAGGTACTCGTGTATTACGGGCTCCTTTCTCCCGACTGTTATCCTGACTTGGGAATTCTCCAGATAAACGACGTCGCTTTTTTCCGTCGCCATTTAAAGTCTCACTGGACTTCCATTACCTTTCGGGATATTAAAGCTTCATCGCACAGAAAGAAGCCACCAAAAACCTTAACTTACATCACGGCTAAACGGATATTCTTAAACCGAAAGCGGGGGTGTCCGAGTGGCCAAAGGAGGCAGGCTTAGGACCTGCTGGCGAAGGCCTGCGCGGGTTCGAACCCCGTCCCCCGCACCTCTACAACGATTCCACGAATCTCATGGGCTTCCCATTCACTTCAGTATCCCATAAATAGCCTGAAACGGGATTGTTTTTCATGGAATTGCTGGCTCCCGCAGGCTCAAAAGCATCGTTCAAGGCGGCAGTCGCAGGCGGAGCCGACGCAGTTTATCTTGGGGGAAAAAGGTTCGGGGCGAGGCGGCTCGCGGAGAACTTCACCGATTCCGAGCTGAAGGCAGCCGTGAAGCTCGCGCACGGGCACGGGGTGAAGGTCTACGTCACCGTGAACACCTTAATCAAGGAGGGCGAAGTCAGGCAGGTTTTCTCGTACATCGATTTTCTCAGCTCAATCGGTGCCGACGCCGTCATAATTCAGGACAGAGGATTACTGCGCATAATTCGCGAGAACTTCTCCATTCCCGTCCACGCTTCGACGCAGATGGGCATACACACCCCCGAAGGTGCTGTCTGGGCGCAGAAGAACGGCGTCAGCAGGATTATCCTGGCCAGAGAGCTGCACTTGGAGGAGTTGCGGAGGATTCGGGAAGCCGTCAGTTTGGAGCTCGAGGTGTTCATCCACGGCGCGCTGTGCTACTCATTCTCGGGGCAGTGCCTTTTTTCGAGCGCGCTGGGGGGAAGAAGCGGTAACAGGGGGCTCTGCGTCCAGCCGTGCAGGAAACGGTACACATTGGGAAGTGAAAGGGGGTATCTGCTGAGCACGGCGGACCTTTGGGGCGTCGAAGCCCTCCCCGATTTGATTAAATTGGGCGTCAACGGGGTGAAGGTCGAGGGGAGGATGAGGAGCCCACTTTATGTTTACCTCACGTCGAACATCTACTCTAAGGCGATAAGAAGGACTCAGGAAGGCGAAGAGCCCCTGATAACCGAACGCGAAGGGGAGCTCCTCCAAGTCGTCTTCAACAGGGGGTTCAGCAGAGGCTACCTCTACGAAGACAGCGTCATGCAGAGAAAGTACTCCGGCTCCCGCGGACTACCATTGGGAAGAGCCACTTCGGACGGCGAGTCGTTGCTGGCGAAGGCCGACATCCTGAAGCCCAACGACGGCGTGACATTATATAATGGCGACGTGAAAGTCGGAGGATTCACAGTAAAAACCGCTGAGGAGAAGAACAGCCTTCTGGTCCTCAGCCCGCCGTTCACGGTCCCTAAGGGAGAGTATCAGCTATACAAGACCAGAGACCGCGAGTTCAGCTCAATCGAGAAAAGCATCGACGCGTTGGAGTTTCCGTCGGAATCCGCCAGAATGAAGCTCCGAGACTTCCCGATTGAGGCGCACAAGCGGAACAAGACGAGGGGCGAGCTGTCATTCTACGTGTCGTCCCTGAGGTCCCTGGAGAAGGTGCTGCCGTGCGCGGACAGGGTCTACTTCGAGTGGAACAAGTTCTACGACGAAGCCAAAGCCACGTGCCAAAAGGCGCGGAAGGAGTGCGTCCTGATACTGCCCCGATTGTCCTTTAAGATGCCAGAAACCGACGAAGAAAACCTGATGATAAGCTCCGTTGAACTGTACGAGAAGTACGCGGGCAGGAGGCTCTACGGGCACTACTCGATGAACGTCTTCAACAGCTTCACCGTCCCCGAGCTCTTCCAGCAGACGCTTTCGGTGGAGCTCTCGAGAGACGACATCAGGGAGGTAGCAGAACATTATCGGGGACGGATTGAGGTGATGGCCTTCGGTCGGGTCGAGCTGATGGTGTCCCGAGACCCCACGCTGGACGAGGGCACGCTCGTTGACGAGAGGAGGAAGAGGTTCCCCGTTTACAGGGACAGGTTCGGCTACGTCCACATACTCAACTCGTCGGACCTTTTCCTGCTAGACTACCTAGACGAGCTGGAGGGCATGGGGGTGGACTCGTTCGGAATCGACCTCCGGAGAAGAGACGCAGAACTGTCAGAAGCAGTAGCGAAGGCGTTCTTCGAACGGGACATCAGCCAAAAAGTAGCCATCAAAAAGAAGTGCGGGTCGATAACAGCGAGGCACTACGTCGAAGGAGTCAACTAAACCTCTTCATCCAAACGGTAAAGGGTCTACTTGAACCTGCCGTGGAACACTCGGAATTCGCGCTCTTTCACGAACCCAACCTTCTCGGCGACTCGCTTGGATGCAAGGTTCTCAGCGCTGCACTCCCAGTGTGGCTCCATGCTGTTCATTCTGCAGTGTTCCACGAAGGCTGAAGCAGCAGACGACGCGAGCCCCCTATTCTGGTACTCACGCACAGTCTCTATTCCAATGCCGCATTTGCCCCTGCTCACGTACTCGGCTGTGCACCAGCAGGCCACCTGTTCCGCGGTCACAATTGCAGATCCGAACCCGAACTTGACGAACCTGTCCACCGTTGGCCACATCTGCCGAACCTCGCCCAAGACAAACTTCTTGTTCTTCAGTTGCGTTCCATAAAGGAACTTCTCGTCAATCCGTTCAAGCCTGAACCCTTTTGGTATCTTGCTTCTCCAGCCTCTCTTGACTGGCTTGCGGTGCGCGAAAAAAAGGTAGCCTCCTAGCGTTAAATTCGCACTCGTAAAGATTGAAGGCGCTATTTTTTCCCAAAGCTCGGATGTGGCTCGTATCCTAAAATACGGTCTTCGGCGAATCTCGAGTTCAGTAGAAACCCTTCTTTCAATCAACGTCTGAACCTCTCGGTTGAACCGGACGTTGCCTTCCCTGCCAAGAAAATAGAACACGTTATTCGCCTTATCCCACAGAAAAACCGACTGCGGCTCAGACTCGTCGTCCACCCACACCTGCGCGGGGCTGTTACTCTCAAGGATTGCAGAAAAAAGCAAACTATGATCGGAGCCTTCAAAAAAAGGTTCTACCAAGCGGAAATCGTCGAACGCCAATTCAGTAAACAATGTTTCGGGTGCCTCTTACTTTTAAACGCGAGCTTCGTGTCTCTCTCAAAGGCGCTGTCAGTAATAAACAATGATGGAAGAAGAGGTGTACCGGGCGATTCGTGGTAAGAAAAAAGGGAAGGGGGGAGGCTCTTGAATGACTAGCGAGCCAGCGACATTGCCAGCTGGGCGCTTTCCCACGCCTGCATGAAGCTCACCAGCGCCAGCCCAGGCCTGTCATTGGCCAGGTAGTTCAGCGCCTTCCCGTAGTCCTTTTCAGCGTTCCAGATGGCTGTCCTGTACGCGTTGAGCCTGCCGTGGTTCTTAGGCGGCGTTGCAGCCTTCGCCTCGTTCAGCGCGGTCTGGACAAGTAGCTGGTCAGCCTTGACGAGCTTGGCGATGACCGTTTCGAACAGGTCGATTGCCTGCTGCTGTTGCGTCGTTGGACCCTTCTTCTGCCAGTACTCGATGTAGCCCCGCATCTCGCTTATGGCCAAGCCTTCGTAGATGAAGACCATTTTGCCCGTTGGCTGCCATCCGCAACAGCCGTGCATGTCGACCTGCAGGTGGTCCCCGTCGGCCCAGAACTGGTTAATCAGGCTGAACCTGACGAGCTTCACCACGTAATCAACTGCCCAGTCGACCTTCTTGTCGCCAGTATTCAAGGACAAGAGCAGGTTGAGGGCGTCAGTCTTTATGGCTCTCGGCCCCTTGACGTTGACCGTAAGGGTATCGGTACCGACTCCGCCGTCGTCGTCAGTAACCGTTAAGGTGACTGTGTAGGCACCATTGTCCACGAAGGTGAAACTTGGGTTCTGTTCAGTGCTTGTACCCAAGCCTTCGAAGTCCCACTGCCACGAAACGATGCTGTCGCACTGAGAAGTCGATAGGTCGCTGAAACTGACAGATGAACCCTCATTCTGCGTTTCAGGAGACCAGCCGAATTCCGCTACTGGAGAAAGGTCCGCGACGTTAACGACGTGCGAGACGGTGCTTACGGAGCCATCGTCGTCTGTCACCGTCAACGTCACTGTATATGTTCCATTGTCCAAGAAGGTGAAAGATGGGTTCTGCCCGTTGCTTGAACCTAGCCCACCAAAGTCCCAGTGCCAAGAAACAATGTTGTCAGGATAGGATGCCGAAGCGTCGCTGAAGGCGACTGCGACTCCCTCGTTCGGTGGCTCGGGTGACCAAGCGAATCCTGCTGCTGGGGAAAGGTCCTGAACGGTAACTGTTAGGCTGTCTGTGCCGACCCCTCCATCATCGTCAGTAACTTTCAACGTGGCAGTGTATGTACCGTTGTCTGTGTAGACGTGGGTCGCGGATGTTGAGCCGTAAGATTTCTGCCCATCCCCAAAGTTCCATTCTATTGTATATGTGTCCGCGCCTGGGTCCGTGAAGCTACCCGAAAAGGCGATGGACGTCCCCTCATTAACCGTTACATCCGGTCCGGCTTGTACCTGCGGGGCAACGTTGAGCACGACTACGCTGGCTGTGTCAGTGGCAACGTTCTGGCCGTCGGTGACTTGGAGCTTCGCTGTGCCTGTCCAGTCGTCACTCCAAGTGTAATATGCTGTTTGCGAGGTGGACCACGATGTGTCCCACACGCTGTCATTGTTGAAGTCCCAGCGGTACTGCAGCGCGTCCCCGTCCGGGTCGTATGAGCCAGCTGCACTGAAGCATATGGGCGTCCCCTCGTTAGCCTGATAGGGTCCGTTGGCCTCTACCACCGGAACCATAAGAATCCTGACGAAACGGGTAACGCTGCCTACTGGTCCACTGACCCAAACCCAGCCATCAGGCGCCCTATTCATGTAAGTGACAGACATCCCAATGTTGACCGTTTCGAGAACGGTATCCGAGGCTATGTTGTAGCATAATAGCTCTGAACTCGATTTTACCATCCAAATGTTTTGTTTTTTGTCAACATTCAAGAATCTTGGTCCAGATGTCATACCCGTTTCTTTATTCATCGTGATTCCTGTGCTTGGATTATATTTTACCAAAGCTTTAAGGGTTGGCGGAGTACTGCCAGTGTTGCAGATGCTTATCCAAATGTTTCTGTTTAAGTCGAAATCGTAATCGTACGCCCAGTGGTTATAGTTTGACGAATATGTGTAAGTTTGCATTGTCTTTGTACTAGGGTCAAATTTAAAAAGAGACCCCCGATTTGTTCTCATCCAAATGTTACCTTGGGCGTCAATGTTTAAATTTTCAATATTCGTGACAAAGGGAGTAAGGTAATAACTAAAGCTTTGTGTGCCGGGGTCAAATTCTATGAGACACCTGAGATCGGTTCCACCTGGCGCAGGATTATTCTGCAGAATCCATACATGTCCCGTCGAATTCACAATAAGGTCTACGAGCCAAGCGCCATAATTAACGCCACTTGGGTTCCATCTAAAAACCTGATATGCACCCGTAACCGGGTTCCACTTGACTAGAGTAAGCCAAGCTTCCGGCGATGCCAAGAACCCGGTGACAAACCATATGTTCCCTTGAGAGTCAAGCGCCCAGCCGCCACTTTCCCGAGGGTAGTAGGTTGTCGGGTTCGTGTATGGCGTGAAGACCCCAGTGCTTGGGTCAAGCTTAATGAACTTGTTACCAGAATAAACAAAATACCAGAGGTTACCTGAACTATCGAACTTAAAGGGATAGGCACTCCCGTACGTGGAGTCAAACGTTTGGGTAGTGTAGCCCGTGGGGAGCGCGCTGACGTTCATTATCACGCAGCTGGATAAGGATAAGAGTGCCAGAACAAGCACAAGGCTCCATTTTGCCGTGTTAACATGAGAATGTAATTTCAACTCAGCATCACTGAATAGCGAAAAACGCCATTTTTGTATTTAAGATTAAGCGTTTCTATTTTCGTATTCATCGTAATAAATTAATATAAGTAAAGTAGATAAGAAAACGAAATCAGTTTTTTTAAAAAAAAGCTTCTAGATTATTCTTTAGTGAAATTCCCAGAGATGTCGTGCGCCAGAAGGCTGAGTCTCAATGCTTCTGCCCCGCTGTCACTTAAAACGTACTGGTAAAGAGGTTGAAGGAACGCTTCGTCCAGAGAGAATTCTCTCCCGCACGCACTGCATGTGAAGACTGTTTTTGGCGCGTTGAAGAGGTGGTTGCGGGAGCACCTGTACCAGATTTCGACCTTTTTGTAGTCGACGCCGATTATTTTCAGCGGTTTCCTGCACTTCGGGCACACGAGCTCCTTGTTCGCCTGCTCGAACTCGGACCGAAAGCCGACGTGACCGCACGTCATGTGCTCAAGCGCCTCGCCCTTCGTCATCGAGCCAACCCCGCAGTCGGGACACTTCAGACTCAGCGAGTAGGAGAGGGAACTGCATTGCGGGCACGAAATTACTGTCCCCGTTTCCTCCGCGATAAGCAGCGACTTTTCGGTCATCATGCTTAGCGCCTTCAGCAGCTCATCCGTTGGGACAGCGCACTTCGGTTCCGAGGTTGGTTCGCTGTTTATGTCTATTCGGATTTTCTTGTTTTCGGAGAGAATCTGGTAAATCTGCTTGGCTGCCTCTATGTCGATGTTTTTCGGCAGCGAAGCCTCCATCAGTATCTCGCTTATGCTTTGTACTAGTTCCCCCGATGCGATGTCGTCTTTCACCAAGTAGTCTTTGGCTCCGAACTTCATCGCCTCAACCGCGATTTTTTCGCTCCCCCTACTCGTCACAAAAATAATGGGCTTACTGAACTTCGTTTTACGTAGCTCTTTGAGGTAGTCTAGCCCCGTCATGTCGGGCAATCTGTAATCGAGGATGACGACGTCGAAATCGGTTTTTTCTATTTCCTCAAAACCCTTCGCGCAGGTCTCTGCAACCGTCAAAACGTATTCGATTGGCATGTACTTCGCTAAGGTTCTCTTCACGATTACCTGATCGTCGGGGTTGTCCTCAACGTAGAGTATTCGGAGCTGCAATTTTCCCTCACTTTCTATAGTAGAATGCGCTTTATTTCACGGGAACTCTTGAAATGCTCAGCCAGTATTCCTTGATTTCAACCACGGTTTTTATGAAATTCTCGAAGCTAACGGGTTTGACGATGTAGCTGTTGCAGCCTAGCTTGTAGGCTTTCTCTATGTCCTTGTCTCTCTCCGAAGACGTCAACACGACTATGGGTATGCTCTTCAGCTCCTTGTCGCCCTTGATCTGCTCCAAGACGTCGAAGCCGTTCATCTTCGGCATCTTCAAATCAAGCAGAACCAGCGTAGGGGTCGGCGCGTCCTTGTATTTCCCCCTTTTCCTGAGGAACTCTATGGCTTCCTCCCCGTTCTCCGCAACGAACAGTTTGTTCAGTATTCGGCCTTTGGCGAAGGCTCTTTTAGTTATCATTATATCGTCTGGATTGTCTTCAACAAGTAAAATTGGGAACTTCGGCAGTGCTTCTAATATAGACATGTTTCATAAATTTCCTTTCTGTAAATTTATGTTTTTAGGTATAGTAAACAAAAACGTGCTTCCTTTGCCCTCCTCACTTTCAACCCAAATTTTGCCCCCGAACTGTTGAACAATCTTCTTGCAGGTAGTTAAGCCGATGCCTGTTCCTTCGTATTCTTCTCTCGTGTGCAGCCTCTCAAAAATGCTAAAGATTCGATCATGGTATTTCTTGTCTATACCAATTCCGTTGTCCTTAACCTGAAACTGGTACATGCCATCCTTCTCTTCGCACGTAATTTCGACCGCCGGGGTCTCCGACTTGTTGAACTTGAGCCCGTTGTCAATCAGGTTCATGAAGAGCTGTTTTAGCCAGACGTGCTGTATTCTGAGCTTGGGCAGGTTGGCGCAGACCACTTTTCCCTTGTGCTTGTTGATCGTAGGCTCGATGTCGGCGAGAATCTCGTTCACGAGTTGGTTGAGGTCCACCTCTTCGACTTCCATGAACTTCCGCCCAACCCTCGACAAGAGCAGCAGGTCCTCAATCATCTCGTCCATGTTGTTCACCGCGTTGACTATCCGCTGCAGGTACTCCTGAGCGTTCTCGTCGAGCTTGCCGCCGTAGTCTTCGACGAGGAAGGTGCTGAAGGCCTTAATCGCCCGAAGAGGAGCCTTCAAGTCGTGGGACACCACGTACGTGTAGTTTTCCAAGTCGCTGTTCGACTGCTGAAGCAGCTTGTTCGTCGCCTCGAGCTTCTCCTTCAGCTTCGCAAGCTCGTCCACGCGCTGCTCAATGGCCAAGTACACTTCTTTCAGGGCTTCCTCCGCAAGTTTCCTTTCGGTGACGTCTCTGGTTAATACTAGAAGGGCCATCTGGTTGCCGTGACGTCTTAGCGAGCTCACGTGCATCTCGAGCCAGATATTTGCTCCGTCCTTTCTCTTGCATAGCTGCTCGAACGACTTGAGAACGTTTCCCGTTATCGAAAATTCGATTTGGCTTAGATACTTGATTTCCTCTGAATCTGTCAGGAACGGTAATTTGACGAAGTCTACTCCGCACAGCTCGTTTTTTGCGTATCCCGTGATGTGCGTGAGTGCGGTGTTGCATGAGGCGATGGTGCCGTCTTTCTCGATCGTGAATATTCCGTCGGGCGCAAACTCCACTATTTGCTGGAGCTTTTCTTCCGATTCTATGAGTGCTTCTTGAACCGTTTTGAGTTCCGAGATGTCCCTTGAGATCCCTACGATTCCGACGACCTTCCCTCTCTCGTCGATGATGGGCTCCTTCGTGGCTGTCACCCAACGGTACTGGCCGTCAGCCCTTCGGATTTGCTCAACTTTGCTGACGAGCGGCTTTTTTGTCTTGATGATTCTTTGCTCATCCTCGTACGCCGCCTTGGCGTGCTCTGGCGTGAAGAAGTCGAAGTCCGTTTTGCCGTACGCTTCTTGCATGGTCTTCACCCCTAAGACGTCGCGTTGCGCTTTGTTAACGAACAAGAAGCGGGATTTCACGTCCTTAAAATAGATAGTGTCGGGAAAATTGTCCATCAAAATCTGAATCATGTCGGTACTAAGGATTGAGGCATCCTGCGAATCTTTCTGGTTCGCCAACTTATCGTAACCTCCCTTCTGCAATGCCTTTTATGCTTACCATTCCCAACAGGTTTCCCGCGTAATGCCGTTCTTGTATGTCACTGGGCATCGGGCATTGAATTAATCAGCGTAACGTATTTGAGATGTAAAAGTACTGTCCATGACCTTTTACGGTAATATCTATGAACGAACCGCCAATAAAAGTATTTTGAACTGTACTTCTCGTAATTCATGAATTGGTTAACGATTACAGAAAAAAGAATAGTGGGAGATGCTGAAGAGGTGGTGCTTTACACTTCGCCCTTATAACCAAGGTAGCCGACGTTTGGCGGCTGGATGTCGTGTTGCCAGTAGATGCACAGGAGCTCTCCGCGGTGGTGGATTTCCTCCTCGACCACGTGGAGCAGGACGTCTTCGACCTTGTGCCTATGAGTCTTTTTGTCCCATCCCGTGAACTCGAGGACGCCCCTGAGCTTCGCGTCTGTTAAGCTTTTCAAGTACTCGTTCGTTTCAGACTCGACCTCGTCAGCGTATTCCTCCACGTCCTTGACGCTTGCAAATTTACTGAACGGAGTTTCCCAGATTCCCGCTGGGTTCTTCTTGCTCAACAACCTGACCCAAAACAGTTCAGCTTGGAGGCTGTGTACGAAGATGTTTCGGATGCAGTCGAAGCTTGCGCCAACGTTCTCGGTCACGGTCTCCCACGGCGTCTCAGCCATGCTCTTCAGGAACTTCCTGCGGCAATCCCAATTGTACGCGAACAAATCCTTGACGTTCATATACTTCACTGAAACAAATTGTCGAACAATCTCCCTAATAATAGTTAGTCGAATAACTGAAATAATCAACCCGAATTCGAAGTCGGTAAATTAGCTTCCTTGAAACCTAGAACGCAAAGCTACTCAAAGAGCTCTATCCAGATTCCATCAGGGTCCTCAATGTACGCCCATCGCCCGCCGTCTGCCTTCAACTCCAAGACGGTTGGGTGTCCTGCCGCTCGGGCTTCTTCCAAAGCTTTATCGAGGCTGCCGACTTTGAAGGCGAGGTGGTCAAGCCCCTCCCCAGCGGCATACTTCGTATTATATGGGCTGTCTTCCTCGTAGCAGTTCAGTTCCAGGACGAAGCCGTCCTTCTCGCTCTGCAGACCAACGGTTGCGCCTTTGGTTTCCTTGATTTTCCCCTGACCCGTAACGCTCATACCCAGTACTTTCGTGTAGAAGTCGATGGACCTTTGCAGGTTCGTCACCCGTATCCCGACGTACGTGAACTTGGACTTCACAACCATTCACTCCGAACTATGTTTCATCCTTTGTTGTACTTATCTTTTAATTCTTGATAGTATCTCTAGAACGGCTTTCGTAGCTAGGGAGGCTGTGACTTCGCACGCCTTTTCTGGAAGATACTGGACTTCCACCACGTCGAGACTCACGACCCTTCCCGAACAGACTTCGGTGACCAATTCTGCGAATTCCCGAAGGGACAGGCCATCGTGTTCAGGGTGCTCAACCGAAGGAGCTATAGAAGGGTCGAAAAAGTCCATGTCCAAGCTAACGTAAACTTTGGAGTCTTTGCAGAATATTGATAACTTTTCTTTCACGTCTGACACGTTTTCCCTTACGTCTTTGGGCGTGAATTGCAGGATTCCGTTCTCCCTCATGTAGCTGTAGTCGTCATCGTCGCACGACCTCAGCCCGACCAAGCAAACGTTCTTCTCGTTGCCTAGCTCGCAGAACCTCCTCAGCCAAGTCGCGCAGTTAAACCTCTCGGGCTCCTTCAGGCTCACGGGCTCAACCGAAAGGGCGACCCTCTCGTCCATGTAGTACTCTTTAATGTCTGCGTGGGCGTCGAAGCTGACGAGCTTCACGTTGCTGAAAGCCTTTAACGCGTACAGAGTCAGCAGGTGGGACTTCCCCAGAATCAGCGGAACCTTGTTTGTGCATGTAATCCTCTTAACCTGTTCCGTGATGTCGTCGAGGCTCGTTAATGGTATGTTGCCGACGTCGAAGATTTTTATGCCTTCAAGCAGATCTCTCCCGCTGTTCGGGTCGAAGCTCTCGAAGAACCAGCTCGTCTCCCTCAGGAAATCAGCCATTTTAACGGAATCCCTCCCTAGGGGTACGCCTAAAACCACAACATCAGCATCCTTCAAGGGGACGTAGCTGCCAGACCAGCTGAAGAATCTTCTCTTCTTCATAGTTAGAAGCTAACAAATTATGAATATATAGATATTTTCAACGCTCTGAGATTCGAATAAAATTCGTGTTCAGAGACGATTCTTGGACGACTATCTAAACCGTAGTTAGGATGGCTTGTATTTGACGTTGAGTTCTTTGGCTAGGACCTTCATGTCTTCGTCGCTTATCCACTCGGTTTGGAGGTAGTCGCAGATTTCTTCGTCGCTCATCCCCAGCCTCCGCGCCTCGTCGACGGCGTTGCGGTGAGCCTCGATTTCGGTGGGGTTGTCGACGTAGTTGAAGCGGCGGTCGAACAGGTCCTTCCCCTCCATGAACTGCTTGACGTGGGTCAGCTCGTGGATGACGTCGAGGTAAATGTCCACGAAGTTGCCTTTGTTCAGGTACTCCGCGCTAATCATCAGGTGCCCGTCCGTGTTGCTCACCCCCATGTAGCCGCGCCTCCCGCCGAATTCTATCCTGATGTTCCTTAGCACCTCTTCGGTCTTGTCGCCGAAGATGCGCCTGATGGCTTCCACCTTCTCGAACCCCTTGAAGTAGTCGGTGAAGGGAAACGTGGCAACCTTGGCACCGCGCAGAATCTTCACGCCCAGCTTCGGCTCCATAGTCGCTAACCTCCGCAGCCCATTTTTTCCATTCTGACGTGAATGCGGTACTTAAACTTTTTACTAAATCGTCCACAATTCAACCTTTATCAAAATGAAGATTTACGCTGAGCCATTGCCGATAGTAACACTAAGTTTATAAAATCATAAGCCATATCTATTGAAGCATGCCACCGGATTCTACCAAGAAAGATACAAAGAACGATCTTCTAAAAGAAGCAATCAGACCGTTCGACCTAGAGAAGATACACACTGTCTCGGAGTTGCTGGACGCGTTCAACTGGACTTCCTTCCAGTCCCGCACCTTGGCCGCGTGCGCGAACGTTTTTGTGGAGATGCTGGAGGACCCGAAGAGGCCGACGGTTTTCCTCAGCCTCGCGGGGGCGATGGTTCCGGCTGGCATGAAGGGCGTGGTGACGACGACAGTGAGGAGGAGAATGGTGGACGTCATCGTGAGCACGGGGGCGAACATGTACCACGACTTCGTGGAGGCGTTCGGGGAGCACCATTATGTTGGCTCGCCGGACGTTGACGACGTGCTGCTGCGGAAGGAGGGAATCGACAGAATTTACGACACGTTCGCGAACGAGGAGAAGTTCGGTAAGGTCGAGAACATGGTGACGTACTATGCGGACAAGCTCGCAGGCGAAAAGGTCGGCAGCGTTTCCTCAAGGCAATTCCTAAGCGGACTGGGGAAGCTAATCGACCAGAAATCCCCGGGCGAGCACAAAAAGGGCTCCGTAATCTGGAACTGCTGGAAGGAAAGCGTCCCCATCTTCGTGCCAGCATTGAACGACAGCTCGCTGGGGCTTGCTGTGACCGAACATTACATTCAATTCGTGAAGAAGGGGCAGAGCCCGCTTGTGATTGACCAGATAAAGGACAACGTCGAGATACTGGGCATCAAGAGGGCGGCGCCTAGGACGGGAGTCATCTACATCGGCGGCGGCGTGCCAAAGAACTACGTCCAGCAGACCGCCTTCCTCGAGAGGCACTTCGGAATCCCCGACGCGGAGCATGAGTACGGCATCCAGCTGACGACGGACAGCCCGCAGTGGGGCGGGTTGTCTGGGTGCACGTTCAGGGAGGGCATCAGCTGGGGGAAGGAGAAGCCGGGCGGAAAGTACGCGACTTGCTACTGCGACGCAACCATCGCCTTCCCGCTCATCGTCAAGGCGGCGCTCGAGAGGTGCAGGGACCTCGAAAAAAGGAAAAGGCTGAAGTTCGAGTTCTGAATGACATAGTACCCGATTTCGTTTCTACCTCATGACCTCTGCAAAGGCACGAGCAATGTTTCGCGTTGAAAGGATGTCGCCGGAAGACTACGAATTCGCAGCTTGCCTATCAAATACCATGAACTGGGACGCGTCCGAAGACGACTTCGAGTTCATGGCGAAACTGGAGCCCCAAGGAATCTTAACTTTATTTGCAGGTTCCGAAAAGGTGGGCATCGCCACGGCGGTGAGCTTCGGAAAGGTGGGCTGGCTCGGAAACGTCATCGTCGGCGAGGAGCACCGCGGAAGAGGCGGCGGGTCGCTTCTGGTCCGGAAAGCCGTCGAGTACCTGACAAGCAGAGGCGTCGAAACCGTCGGATTATACGGCTACACTGACCGAGTCCCCTTTTACGAGAGGCATGGCTTCCGGTTCGACTCAAGGTTCATCGTGATGAAGGGAAAAGGATTCTCCGAAACCGCAAAAATCAAGGTAAGAGCAGCAGTCACCGATGATAAGCGGTCGATAATTGACCTAGACAGTTCGTGTTTTGGCGGGTCTCGAAGTAAATTATTAGGACCTATTCTGCGCGACTCATCCAACCTGTGCTACGTGTCAATTGACGACGACCAGCCCATCGGGTTTGCTATTGCTAAAGTGTACGACGAAGCGTCCGAAATCGGACCGATGGTTTGTAAAAGAACAGGAAGCAATGTCGCCACGGACCTCATGAAAATGGTGCTTGGGAAATTGAAAGGCTGCGAGGTTTCCATGTGCGTTCCCGAAAAAGAGGCTGCGATTCTTGACCTTTTAAGGCAGCACGGGTTCAAGGAGCACCTTGTTTTGGCGAGGATGTTCCGGGGGGCTCCAATAATCAACGACTACGTTTACGTTGCAGAATCATTGGAGAGAGGGTGAAACCACAATGGCGAACCTCGGCAGGACTGTCCTTGAGGACTTTCTCGAAAATTCCAGACCGTCCATCCAAGCCATAATCGACGAGCTGCACGGTTTCACATCGTACAAAAAGGGAAAAGTACGTCTGCTGGAAGTCAGCAACAACCAAGCAATTGAGGTCGCAGTTGACGGGAACCTTTTCTTTCTGAGGACATCCGTCGAGTACTCGAGTCCCCAGCTGACCCTCGAGGAACTCCAGGGCATAGTCGCCGCAAGGCTACTGGAGGTCTGCGGGAACTACTTTTCACTTCATAATTTCCAAAAACCAAGTAAGGAAGACGTGGACGAACTCCTCGGAATGCTGGAAGAACCTCCAAGTGGAAGGGTTGTCCCCTTCTTGCTGAACACGGACGACGTGGAGCCCGACAGGTACTCGGCGAACCCCCTGAGGGCATCGATAGTGGAAAGTGGTCAAAGCGCCTTCCCATCAACGTCCGTCAAGACGGAAGGTCTGAAACTGGACGAGGGGTTCATGAAGAAGTACGAGGGGACTCTCATCACGAAGCCCGAGGGGGAAACGATTGAACACTACTTGGCAGATAACAGCGGTAGCTACATGAATTTGGTGGATACAGTCAAACAGGAGTACTTGAAGTCGCTTTCGGAGCTGTTCGGGATTGACCTCTGCCTTCCCGTCATGCGGATGCCCCTGACTGTCCTAAAAGGAGAAGGCACCGATGGCTTGTTACACCACGTAATAGGGGAGTCGCACAGGGACTACGATACAATAGAGCGCGTGTACGGGTGCATGGGGAGGAGCATGAAGAACCGGACGACGCTTCTGACGGTCCCGCATTCCGGGAAGGGGTTCGGCTCGAAGAGGGCGGCGAGGGGCAAAATCTACTTCGACGGGACGAGGCTTAAGAGCATCCACGTGACCTACCAGACGACGCCACTGTACCCCAACGACATCGACTCAAAAGACATCAGCATAGCCGTGGCAGAGGACGACTTCGAAGTTGAGGCAGATAAGCTGATAAACTATAATTATAAAGAAACGCCGTCGTCGCCGCAGTTCATCCTCTATTCGCTGGCGTCACCAGAGGACGCGGCTATTTGGCACGGAATCGGCGAGTCGGGGGCTTCGCAGCTCGTGAAGAGCTACACGTCAACCCACGTCGCGTGCAAAAAAGACGGCATCATCAAGGGACTGAAGGAATTCGGCGTCTCGCGAAGGGTTCCTACCCAGTTCAACCTCATCCCCGAGAAGATGTGGGTCCACCCGGTGCACGGTACCATAGACACAAGCATAGGCTCAGTCGAAAAATTGGAGGACTTAGCAAGATGGGGTATGAGGATTGAAGCTTTATCAACGCATGAGTATGCAAGGTAAGCTGAGGAGTTGGTTCTGGGTTGTTCTTTAGGCAAATCAAGCACGTCGGCGACAACTTCTCCTACGTCATCGCGGACGAGGAAGGAGGGGAGTCTGCTATCGTTGACCCGAGCTTCAACGGCGACTTCATCGTCCAGCTGGCGAAGAAAAACGGGTTCCGCGTGAAGTACGTCATCGACACCCACCACCACGGCGACCACGTCACGGACAACTCGAAGGTCAAATCAGCCTTCGGCTCAAAAATAGTCGCCCACAAATTCTCAAAAGTCAATAAAGACGTCGGAGTGTCCGATGGAGACGTCCTGACCGTTGGCAAAGTGAAGATGAAAGTAATCTATACGCCCGGACACACGCCGGACGGCATCTGCCTGCTGGTAGACGGGAAGCTCTTAACGGGCGACACGCTGTTCGTTGGGGAGTGCGGCAGGACGGACTTGCCCGGAAGCAGCTCCGAGGACATGTACGATAGCCTCTTCAACAAGCTGATGAAACTTGACGACAACATTGAGGTTTATCCCGGCCACGACTATGGACCGAAGCCCCACTCGACGATAGGCGAAGAAAGGAAGACGAACTACGTTCTGGAGAGGCGCTCACTCGAAGAATTCGTCGAGTTCATGAGGGAACCCTGAGAAAAGAAAAAATCACATGATGAAAACTGCCACGGCGACCACCGTCGTCCACAACCCGTCCTTGTCTCCCACGGCAGACTGGCATATTGTCGACTCGGTAATCTTCTTTTTTACTGCCTCCAAGTCTGGTTCTGCGCCAAGCGTCATAGACAACATCGTCGAAGCCAACTCCTCAGCGTGTCCTCCCGCCTTGGCGGCTTCTTCAGACGAGGTGTACTCCGCGAGGTAGCCGTGGACACCGCCCTCTTTGGGCACAGACAGCCCTGTCGCTGCGGTGATGCGGCGGTTCGGCTCGTTGGTTTCGTTCCTCGCCATGACGACGAATGTGACTTGGCCGGGCTTCAGGAGGCTCGTGCCCGCTTCCCGCGGAATCATCTTACAGCCGGGCGGAAATATGCTTGACACTGGGACGAGGTTGCATTTCTCGATTCCTGCCGCCCTCAGCGCGAGCTCGAAGGAAGCCAGCTTGTACTTGTGAACCCCTACGCCCTTTGTGAAGAACATCTTCGCGGGAATCATAACTCTACCACATACACGCTCGTTTTTTAAAAGTATTTCTACTCCAGACTGTCTTTTACGACGCGAATTGTTCTGATATCATTCAAAATGTTGCACTCAGCATGTAATTACGCATCTTATGTGCTTTTCATTCGAATTTGTAAAGTCGGTACGAGTTGGGGAACACGAGCGTCGGGAACACCGTCTTGTCTCCTCTCGCCATAGCGGGAGGTGGTCCGCCGAAGAAGAATTCCCCGCTGGACAGCAAGTCGTGCAGCTTGGCGTCCTTCTTGTCTACGACGATGTTTGCTCTCGCCATGTACGGGAGGAACGACTCGACGATGAAGGTGCCGTTGTCGTACATGAACAGGCAAACTTTGCTCGGGCCCTCCAGTTGAACCTTGAAGTCCTTCGTGAAGACGTTTCTGATCTGATTCAGAGCCTCCTGTGGCAGGCTGTAGAGGTCGCTGAAGTTGTCGGGCACGGTCAGGACGTAGAACAGCCCCTTCGCGTACCGGGTTTGAAGCAGAATCGGGTAGCCGCTGGCTTTGTCGATGGCTGTGACGAACTCCCACGCATCGTTCGTGGCGTATTTGACTTGGGGAATCATTATCTCCTCGTCGGAGTGGTACACGTCCATGAACTGCATGAACTCCCTAACCGAGGCTTTATTGTCCGTGCACTCGACCTCGGCAATGTCCTCAATGCCCCTGCCCTTCAGTACCTTCAGCAGTCCCGACGTTGTGATGACGGTCTTGCCCTTGACCAGATGAGCCTTGATTTTTTCGACGATTTTCTCGTCGCACTTCGCTGACTCCGCCAAGAAGACTGTGTCGCTTTTATTCGGGAACTCGGGGACCAAGTCAATCGGAATCCCTAGCATTCCTAAGTAGTTGTGCAGGAAGTCTTCGCCTGAAGAACTGTACGGCTTATAACACGCGACGCCGACGGGGTTTCCGAGTCTTCCCAAGAACGAGTCGGCTTCTTCGAAGACGTTCCCCGCGACCTGAGAGAGAGAACTCAGCAACTTTTCCGACCCGTCCTGCTGCTTAACCGCATCAAGCAGGGAGCCATAGCAGAACAGCGTGACCTCCTTGGGCTTGTCGAAGAGGGTCAGCATTATCTGTTCGCCCCATCGGTCCAGGTACCTCCGGGCGTAGGGGTCGATCCAGCCTCCGCCGTTCTTTCCGGGCTTGACGTTGTCCAAGTACCTCATGATGGCGTAGCTCTGGTACTGCTGAAGGTGCTGCTGGGTGTACTCGGGGTCCCTGGTCTCGGTTCCCGTGTAAACCATGTCGAACATCTTGGACTCCGCGTCCAGGTTGTACCCCATGTACTGGTAGTGCTCGTACCAGTTCGGGTACTTTATGATAAGGTTCACGCCTGGGTTGACGGCTCGGGCTGGCTCTATAATTAAAGTCTTGGCTGCCTCCTCGAGCTGCTGCATGCGGAAGTTCGTCCAGCTCCTGCCGCCCTTGGCTTTGATGCATAACTCGCACCTGCAGCTTGTGAAGTAGTAGTCGTCGAGGATGACCTCGTCGAACATCTCAGCTGAAAACTGCATGATCTCCTTAACCTTTTGTCGCTCCTTGGGATTGGAGTAGCAAAAGGTTCTGGACAGCCGACCTTCGCTCGCGACGAACGCCACGCCGCCGGACGTTTTGACTCCCCTGCTCTCGAAGAAGTCCTTGATTTTCTTCAACGATTCCTTTTTTGGCATAATCATGTCCCTGTGGGTCTCGAGGTAGACCTTGCTTATCTTGAGGTGCTTCTGCAGCACGTCGAAGCTTTCCTCGAGCCACTTCTGGTCCATCATCTTCTGCACGTCGTAAATTCGGCAGTAGATAGCCACGCCAAAATTCTTGTAACCCTTGTCAGATGCGCCCATTCTTCATCACACTGATTTGTTTACCTGAAACTTTTCATCAGTATTGAGTTTAAAAAAATATAATACTATAGGCATATTTTATTAGAAAAAACCTATATAGTTCAACTCCTTTCTTTCATTTTACTCTTGTGCCATCCAATTCAATGTTAATCAACTAAATAATCAGCGAATGTTGATTTATGTTCTGCTATACTGCATAACTCGTTTGGGGCTAAATTTATCCTTTTCTTTCTCTCTGAAATCAAAAAATTTCATTATAAAGCTCTATTGATTTAGCTAAACACTCATTAGGAGGAAGTTTTCCGTATTCTTTCATCTTCTTAGGACCTCCAAAACAATAACTCCGATTGTTGATATGACTTGAGCTGCAATTAGGAGCTTCCATTTTGAGCCCAAGTCCTCTTATCTAGTAAGGAGAAAAGCTGAACCTGAACAAGAACAAGCAAAACCATAGTAGGTATTGAATTTTAATCTTTTTCTTCTTCTTAAAGTTAGCTATTTAGATTCTGATGAGGAAAACTACGTCCTTGTTATAAATTTTTCTTTCTTTATTATTCACTTTCTCTATTTTTTCAAAGTGTTCATAAGAGCACTTAACTGCTATGGTCTTCTCGTTTTCGCTGATCCACACTATACTGGCCCTATGCCCCTCAGGACATTCATAAACGTCTCCAACCTTAAAATCCATTCTTGCCAACCTTCAAAACAATCCTTTAAAATAATTGTCAACCCAAGATAAGAACCCATTCCTTAGATAGCAGCTGAGAAACTCTTTTTTGGTAGCAGGTTATATTAATATCGTTTCGCTGATTTCTACTTCTAAACATATCAAAAATGTATGATTTTGCATATTGAACCCTCTTTTTATTTTAAATTAGTGAGGTAGAAATCTGATTTACCTTACAGATTTCTGAGGATTCCTTTTGAACCTCTTTTTGCATTTCACGCTGCAGAAATAATATGTTTCTCCTTCATACTTGATCTTGAATC
>CAZOKM010000007.1:0-31368 GCA_964580405.1 uncultured Candidatus Bathyarchaeia archaeon
GATAAAAGAAGGCGGCCACGACTCATATAGGCGGGGGACGACCCAGAAGATATGGTACGAGTTCTTCAAGAACCAAACAAGAACCCCCTAAGCCTCCAGAACCTTCGCGAACTATTAAGGACGAAGCTCGGGAACCCAATCAAACAAATAACGAAAAACATATATTGGTTCATCTAATTCTGAAAGGGGTGTCGGGCGGTAGCTCAGCTTGGTAGAGCTTCCGGCTGTAGGCGTCTACCCTCGGTAGATGCCACTCAGCTACCGAGCGCACAGAAACCGGACCGTCGCAGGAGAGCCGAAGTAAGCCTCCGGCTCGGCGAATTCAAAATAGGACGGCCAGAAACGGGCTCCTATGAAAGTCCCGCCCGCCCGACCAAAAATCATTCCGCTTTTGCTGGCTCAACAGCTTCTCGTGTTTTCACGCCTTGCAGCCTGCCTATAGCTTTCACGAGCGGCGGCACAAGCAGAGCGAAGATGAAGGTGTTTGTGAACGTGTGGATTATGGGCGGGTAAGGCATGTAGATGGTCGGAATGAAGGTCCACATAATTGCTTCCCACACGGAGCTGTAGTACACCGAGTAAGCCAGATAGAAGCCCACGCTCCCGAGCACGTCGTAAGCGAAGGTCAGTACGAACCCTAGAAGAGCCAGCTCCGCCACCTTCCTTCGACCCAGTTTTTCCGCGTTATACCTTTTTCCGAGGAATCCGCCGACCAAGCCATAGAGTGCCCCAAGCCCAATCATAACCGCGAGGAGAATCGGGGGAGTTACGAAGAGGAAGGCGCCTGGGCTGGTAAGTGGGTAGGGAATCAACGTAATAATCGCCACGGCAATGGCACCGTTCAAGGCTCCTACGACCCAGCCGAACATGATTCCGCTGACGAAAACGAGGACAGCTGTGAACTCCACAACGTTGGGCATCGAAAACAGCGACGAAACCTTAACGTACCCGATGACGACGCACAGGGCGGAGAAGACTGAGATCAACGCCACGTCTTTCGCTTTCAATCGCATGATTGGATGGATAATCCAACCAATATTTATGTTTTGTCATCCAAAAAATTGAACAACATGAAATAGAGGGTCGTGAAAGGTTTTTATTTCCGCCCTAACATTTGAATGGTCTAGCGAGAGGGACCGGAAATCGAAGCTCCTGAGCTGACGGTTGAGCGGCTGAACAGCGAACTCGACGCATTGAAGGCTGAGAGGGACAGCCTCAACGGCGAGGCTCGAGATTGGGCTGAGAAGCGCGATAATCTTCACGAGGAAATGCAGAAGCTAAGATTGGATGCCAGGGGCTTCAGAGATAAACGTGACGAGCTGAACGCCGAAATCCAGTTACAAAAAAACGTGAAGGAGGAGCGGAGGGAGAAGAGGGCGGAGGCCATTGAGCAGCTGAAGAGCCAGAGGCAGAAAATTCAGGCTGCGCCAGCATCGAAGACAGGGCGGAGCTCGAGGTCGCTGGAGGCCGAGATTGCCGAGATCGACTGGGAGATTCAGACTGAGCCGCATTCCATGGACGAGGAAAAGAGGCTCGTTGAACAGGTGAGGGCTCTGGAGGTTCAGCTGCAAGCCCACAGGAAGGTAGATAGGGCGAGGGGCAAAATCTCCGGTTTAGGCACTGAGGCGCAGACGCTGAAGGAGGATATCAAGACCGACAGCGACAAGATACGCGAGCTGGCGGAGCAGAGCCAGAGGTTCCACGGGAAAATGGTCGGGTGCCTAGAAAAAATTAAGGCGCTGAAGACAGAGGCCGACGAGAATCACAAAAAATACGTGGAAGCCAGAGAGAAGGCGAAGGGATGCCACGCCAAGTTCGTGGAAAAACTTGAGCAGATCAAGACTCTCCGCGCTGCAGTCCGGAGGAAGGAAGAGGACGAGAAGGCTAAGCAGGAGGCGGACCTCAAGAGGAAGGTCGAGGACGAAGCCCTCAGCAAGCTGAAGCAGGGCAAGAAGCTGAGCTTC
Source organism: uncultured Candidatus Bathyarchaeia archaeon (assembly GCA_964580405.1). Lineage (GTDB taxonomy): Archaea > Thermoproteota > Bathyarchaeia > Bathyarchaeales > DTEX01 > JAGTRI01. Next base: position 1,965 of record CAZOKM010000007.1, read on the forward strand.
GACGAGTTCAAGATTCTAGCTGAGCAAGGAAAAATCTGAGCCTTTATCTACTTTTCAAAGGGCAAATTTCGCCGCGGTCTGGCGTCCGATGGATATATGAGTCTATAACATTTATTGGGAAGGACCCTCATAGTCTATGTTCTAGCCCATGTGGGAAAGGTTCAATGGCGAAACCCGAAGAGCCCAAGTCCGAGCGTCTCCTTATTCTGTGCGTTGACCGAGACAACGACCTAGGCAAAAAGACCCACATCGCGACCCCGATCGTTGGCAAAAAAGACAACGAGGACTCGGCCCTGAAGCTGATCCTCGCGGACCCCGAGGAGGCGGACGCCAACGCAATGTTCGAGGCGATAAGGGTCTACGACAGCCTCCAGCAGGACCGAACCACGAACGACATCTACGAAATCGCTACCATAGCGGGCTCCGAGCTGGGAGGAGTCTCAGCGGACCGGAAGCTCGTCTCAGAGCTAACTGACGTACTAAAGAGGTTCCAGGCTGACGGGCTGATTCTGGTCACCGACGGGTTCTCGGACGAGGACATCATGCCCCTTGTCCAGTCGAGGGTTCCCGTCTCTTCCGTGCGGCGGGTTGTCGTGAAGCACAGCGAGTCGATTGAGGAGACGGCAGCGGTCTTCTTGAGGTACTGGAAGATGATTATGGAGGACCCGCGGTACTCGAGGCTTGTGCTTGGGCTGCCCGGCGTGTTGCTCATCGCGGCGGGTATACTCGTCTATCTAGGCACAATCATCCAGTTCAACATTTACACGTGGACGGCTATAGTGGGGTTCATCATCTTTGGCAGCTACCTCCTCAGCAAGGGGTACGGTCTCGACCACAAAATCTCGATGATGTTCGCCCGCCCGTATCACTACACGATTTCGGGGCTTCTGACGAACTTCTCGTTGATCACGGGGTTCCTGTTAGCTGGCGTGGGCTTCTATCTGGCTTGGACTTACGTCAGCGAAACCTTCGGCTTAAGGTTCGAGTTCCCCGTTGACCTCGGCAGGCTGTTGGACCTTATGCCACAGATAATCGGCTGGATGATCGCGAAGTCCGTGACCCTGGTCGTAATCGGGGTCTGCGTGACTTTCATAGGCAGGTCGGTCGGGTACGTTCTGGACCGCGACTCGAGGTTCTGGCGGACCTCGGCTCTCGTGATCATTGCCGCTTGGTTCTGGACGATTCTCACTGAGCTTTCTTTGGTCGTCTTGAATCCTGCCCGACCCACTGACGCGCTTGTCGCCTCGACCATCGTGGGCATAGCCGTCATCGTCGCCTCGGGGCTTGGCACCCACTTCCTCAGCAGAAGATTCCAGAACGTCCTCAAGGACAAAGCTGAGGAACAGAAAGAGCCCAGCGAAGAACAGGACGAAGGCAAGCCATAACCATTATTTTCTTGGGACCTGTCTGATTTGGCCAACATTAGAATTTTTTTATTTGAACAACAAGGGCCTAAGCTGATTTGACCAGCCAGTTTATCTTCTAGAAGGTTAATGCAGCCAGTAGGGCTTCTTTATCGTTTCGAACGCGCGTATAGCTGCGACGATTCCCTCGGCGCAGGCTGTTGCTAGGAGCCTAACCTCTCCAGTGATGTCGCCTGCCGCGAACACGCCTTTAACGTTCGTCTGAAGGTTTTTATCGACCTTCAGCGAGCCGTCCCTCCGCAGTTCGAAGCCGTTTCTTTCGAGGAACAGCTTGACTGGCTCGAAGCCTATCGACACGAAGAGCTCATCTGTTTCGATGGTTCTCTTCTCCTGCGTCTCAAGGTTGACTGTTTCGATTTTTGTTATTGCTCCGGATTTATCCTTGGAAACGCCGGAAATTTGTATGCTGTAAAAAATTTTTATTCCCAGGTTCTCAGCGGTTTTAACGGTGTTTTCTTTTGCCTTCGCGTACCTGTCCTTCACTAGGATGGTAATTTTTTCTGTGAAATCCCTAAGCTGGACGGCAGTGTCAAAAGCGTGGTCTCCCCCTCCGACGATGACCGTCCGCTTTTTCCTGAACATTTCTGGGTTTTTGACGGCGTAGTGGACGTTGGGGCTGGTTGTTTCCTTCAGGATTTCCAGCTTCCTCGGGAGGTTGAATATTCCCGTGCACATGATGACCCTTCTTGCTTGGTAGGTGTCCTGCGTGGTCTTCACGTTCAGCACGCTGCCCTTGATTTTCTCGATTCTCAGCACCTCTTCGCCGCACTTGACCTCTGCGCCCGCGTTCTTTGCCTGCATGAATAGCATTCTGCTCAATTCCTTCCCTAGGATGCCGACGGGGAAGCCTGGGTGGTCCCTGATGATTTTGTCGGGGTACAAGAGGACGGGTAAGCCGCCCGGGAAATCGTGCTTTTCGATGACGAGGCTCTTCAAGCCTCTGAGTGAAGTATTTGCGGCGGCGGTTAAGCCAGCGGGTCCTGCGCCAATCACAATTACGTCATACATGCTTTGTACCTTCGTCGGCATTGAAGACCTTCCTAGTTGGTTAAATGCGTTTTGTGAGTATTGCGTTATTTTTTCACAAGGTTTTAATGGAAGCTTCATAATATATGCCACAAGTCTGAGGCAATCGTTCCGTTTATTTCGCATTGAGGACTCAAACGGGAGAACCATCGTATTGCTTAAAAGTCTGTTGTCGACTCTGGGCGTCTACCGAATTTACGAGAAGTGGCTCTTCGACCAAATCAAGAGCCAGCCGAAGCCCGAGCACATAGCCATCATATTGGACGGGAACCGGAGGTGGGCGCAGGACCACTCCATGGACCCCAATGTGGGTCACTATTACGGGGCGGACAAGACCGAAAAGGTGTTAAGGTGGTGCCTGGACCTCGGCGTCAAGACGATAACTTTCTACGCCTTCTCCACGGAAAACTTCTCGCGGTCGCCTGAAGAGGTCGAGGAGCTCATGAGCCTTTTCGAGGGGAAGCTCCAAGAGATTCTGGAGGACGAGGACATCCGCAAGTACAAGGTACGCGTGAAGGCCATCGGAAGAATCAACCAGCTGCCCGAGAACCTGCAGGAGATGATTACGAAGGTTGAAGAATCTACCAAGAACTACGACCAACACTTCCTGAACCTAGCCATAGCCTACGGCGGGAGGGCAGAAATCGTGGACGCCGCGAAGGACATTGCCCAGCACATCGTCGACGGCACCCTGTCGCCTGACGAGATAGACGAGGCGGTCTTCGAGAAGCACCTGTACACGTCATATTTACCTAAGCAGGAGCCCGACCTCGTTATCAGGACTTCCGGCGAGGAGAGGCTCAGCGGGTTCCTCCTATACCAGTCGGCGTACAGCGAGCTGTTCTTCCTTGACGTCTACTGGCCTGAGTTTAGGCTCATCGACATCCTTAGAGCCATCAGAACCTTCCAGAAACGTAAACGGCGGTTCGGGCAGTAGCCCCTCATTTGATGGTCCTGTAGAGGCAGCCAGTCGGCACGTGCACTACGGGAACCTCGGGGAACTGCCTCTGAATGTACTTCGCGAGCGTCCTCATTCCGGGCTCCTCCGCCGTGGCGTGGTTGACTATGATGATTGGTATTCCTGAGTCGCGGGACCACTGCCCCGACTCCCAAATTTCTGTTCCGTCGTCGGTTAATATCAATACGTCGGCTCCCAGACTGAGCATCTCGCGGTAGCTCGTGATGGCGCCCGTGCCGACGGCTACCTTCGAAATCTGCCTATCCTTGTCGCCGACCACGTGGACAACGTCCTGCCCCAAGAGCTTTACCCTTTCCAGAATTCTACGAGCCAACTCGTCGACCGTGGTGGCTCCGACGTCGTGGACTTCGTAGAACATCTTCGACGCCGCGGGCTCCCCCTCGAAGCCCAGCCACTTCGCCCACGCCCCGTGAATCCCGACCTCGGGGAAGTCATCCCACACGTCGTGGCACCTGTAAACCGTCATCCCCGCCCTTTCGAGCCACTCGGTCTTCCTCGTCCAAGCGTCGCTCTTCTCAATAGTTCTTCCTCTTTGGCGTTTCAGGTGGTCGTCGACGAACGGGGTGCCGCCCACAATCCTGCCTCCGCCGTCAACCTTCACGGCGAAGAGGGGCTCGTGCGTGACGAACAGGTTGCACTTGGCGGTCAACGCCTTTTCGAGGTTCGCGAACGTCGGCATCCACGAGACCGCTATACCCGAGACTTCGGAGTCCTCGTCGCCGAACAGAAACTGGTCAACCGTGTTCCCCCAGTCCACCCATTTACCGATACTCTGCATGTGATCGTGCAGTTCCCAAGCCCTCATACAGCCTTCGCCTTCCTTGTCGACAGTGTTTATGCGCACTAAGGTAAAAATGGTTTCTACGGGCAAACTTGAATTGACGTATTTTTCCTAGGCTCTCTTTTTCGCGCTGATTATGGATATGACGTCCTTGTCTTGGAGGACGTGATCTTCGCCGCGCCTCATCTTGGACTTGACGTCGACGGCGTGGATGAAGTTGTCCCCGAGGTCCGTATGAATAATATAAGCCAGCTCCTTCGCTGTTGTGCCCTTCGGAACGAGCCTCGCGTCGGGCAGAATCCTGCCATTGTGGTCGGACAGCCTCTCCGCATCCTCGACCGTGTAGACCACAATCATGTTAAGCAGCCCGAAGAACGCGGTGTTGATGGCCTCCTGGACGCCCGTGGCTCTGTACTTCAGGACCTTGTCACGTACGATTTCAAGGGCCTTCCTCTGCCTGTCAGCAATGACTGCTGGGTCCACGACCTCGAAGCCCCTGTCCCCGGGCAAATACTTAATCAGCCCCTTCTCGGCTGCCCTCCTCAGCGCGAGCTCGGCTTCGGCGCAGCACGGGACAACCGTGTAGCCCGTCTCCCTCAACCTCTCGACGTTTTCTTCGGCTGGCGGCATGTCTATCTTGTTGGCGGCGATGAGCATCGGCTTCGAGACGGCCCGCAGGATGTCGACGAACCCGACGAACTCGTCGTTGCTCCACGCCGTAGGCTTTTCAGCGTTCAATCCCGTCCTGTGCAGAGCTGCAAGGATGTGCCTGCGGTTGACGGAGAGCCCGCTGAGCCTCTCCTCCAAGCCGGCGAAAAGGTCCGCCTGTCCGGACTCCACGGTTCTCGCGATTTTGAGCCAGTCGCGCTTCAGTATCTGGACGATCCACATCGTGATCTCCCGTTCGAGGAACCTAACGTCCTCCAAGGGGTCGTGCGCGCCCGGGCCAACAATTTTTCCCTCAAGGTCCGTTGAGCCGGAGGCGTCCACGATGTGGATAAGGGCGTCGGCCCTCCGTATCTCGTCGAGGAACTGGTTCCCGAGCCCTCTCCCCTGCCACGCGTCGGGCACGAGCCCAGCAGTGTCCACGAGCTCAACAGGGATTAACCTAACGCCATCGATGCACACGGAGTTCACGGGATTGTCCTTGACGTTCAATTCCTTGCAGACGCATTGGGTCCTCAGGTACCCCATGCCGCGGTTCGGCTTGATTGTCGTGAACGGGTAGTTCGCTATCTCGACAGTCGCGAGGGTCGCCGCGCTGAAGAAGGTGGACTTGCCCACGTTCGGCTTTCCCACGATTCCAACGAGAAAGGTCACCTCAGTTCACCCGCCACAGGCTCGAGCAGTCCGCTGCCTACATAGTTCGTCTGCGCTAATAAAAGAGCTCGGCAAAAATATTGGGTTCTGCCTCAGCGCTTCTTTTAGGCCTTTATTTGGACGCTCTTTTCGCGTTTCATGATTTCTTTCGCGACGATGACGCCGCTCGCGCTCGCTTGGATTAGGCCTCTTGTGACTCCGGCTCCGTCGCCTATCGTGAAGAGGTTCTGAACCTTGGTCTCGAGGCTCTGGTTCAGCTCCAGCCGTGACGAGTAGAACTTGACCTCGACGCCGTAGAGCAGGGTATGCTTGCTGGAGATTCCAGGCGCGACCTTGTCGAGGGCGTTGAGCATCTCGCGGATGTCCACCAAATAGCGGTACGGCAGCACGAAGCTGAGGTCCCCGGGCACCGCGTTCTTCAGCGTGGGCTTCACGACGCTTCGGGCGATGCGTTCATCCGTCGACCTCCTGCCCTGGTCCAAGTCGCCGAGTCTCTGGATGATGACACATCCACTCAGCAGGTTCGCAAGACGGGCGATGTACTCTCCGTACGCGATGGGCTCCCTGAACGGGTACGTGAAGGCGGTGCTGACCAAGATCGCGAAGTTCGTGTTCTCGGTTTTGCGTTCGGCGTAGCTCTGGCCGTTGACGCTGATAACTCCGCCGTACGACTCGGTGATGACCTCGCCGTAGGGGGACACGCAGAACGTCCTGACCTGGTCGTCGAAGGCCTTCGAGTAGTAGATGAACTTAGGCTCGTAGAGGACTTTGGTGAGCTTCTCCATCACGGACGAAAGCGTCTCAACCCTAACTCCAACGTCGACGGGGTTGTTGAGAGTCTTCAGCCCCAACGACTGGGCTTCGCACTTCAGCCACTCTGCTCCGACGCGCCCTGGCGCTGCGACGACGTATTTTCCGACCAGCTTTTCGCCGTCCGCCGTTTCGACGCCCTGAGCCTTGCCGTTCTTGACGAGAAGGCTTTTGACCTCGGTCTTCGTCTTGACCTCGACGCGTCCATTGAGGTCCCTCCGCATCTTCTGCAGAATCTCGGCGCACTTGTCGGTCCCGAGGTGCCGTATCCTCTGGCGGATGAGCTTCAGCCCAGCGAGGGCGCCTTCCCTTTCAATTCTTTCTACCTCGTCTTGGTCGCTGCCGTAGACGGTCGGGGAGTTGCCGTATTTCGTGTAAGTTTTATCAACATAGTCAAGGAGGTTCTCCAGCGCGTCTTTGCCGACGTACTCGTCCAGCCAGCCGCCCACGGAGGTCGAAAGTGTGAGTTTGCCGTCGCTGAACGCGCCTGCGCCGCCCCAGCCTGAGAGGAGCTGGCACGGGTTGCATTTTACGCATCCTAGGCCTCTACTTGCTGGGCACCTGCGCTTGTCTATGTCGGGTCCCTGCTCGAGCATGAGGATTTTGAGCTCTGTGTTTTTTGTTAGTTCGAGTGCTGAGAAGATTCCCGCTGGACCGGCACCCACTATTATTACGTCGTAAGCCAAAACCGATCCTTCCCAGAGTACATACAACATTGTGGATATATGCTTTTCTTTCGCCTCGACGTTCAGCTTGTTTCTTTATTGTCGGTTTGTTACTGGGTTTTTTTTCGTTGTAATGTGATAACCGTAATATACTCGGCGCAGAATATTCGTTTCAAGTGTTTCGCGTTGCAGGAGACCAGCTCAGGCATCATCGTTTTCAGGAACGCCGGCGGGCAGAGGATGTACCTTCTCCTCCACTACCAGTACAGGGGCGACTACTGGGACTTCCCCCGCGGCAACATCAAGGACCCCGAGACCCCGCGGATGGCGGCTGTGAGAGAAACCGAGGAGGAGACGGGGCTTACAGTGAGCCAGCTCAGGATGGTCGAAGGGTTCGAGGAGCGCGTCAAGTGGTTCTACAGGTTCAACGGGGAGCCCGTCCACAAGAGCGTCATCTACTATCTGGCCGAGACCGGGATTGAAGACGTGAGGATTTCCGATGAGCACGTGGGCGCCCAATGGCTGAGCTACGAGGACGCCTTGAATATGCTGAAGTACAGGAACTCGAAGAAGCTCCTCAAAAAAGCCGAGAACTACCTTCGGAAACTTGAGGATTTTAAGGTTTAACTTATTTCCAATCGAGTAACCTTTTCTCGCCTTCGACCTTCTTGATTTCCGTGATGTCCTGAGTAACTTCTAAGCAGCCCACGTACGAACTGTTCTTGTCTCTGACCGCGTAGTACCTTATGAGGATGAACCTGCCTTTGACGGTCAGCCAGAACTCGGCTACGTCGCGGGTGCCCTTCTTGAAGGCTTCTAGGATGCCGTTGACGATGTGCACGCTCTTCTGGGGGTGACACATCTGAACCTTGCGCCCGATTATGGCTTTGGCTCTGACGAAGATTCTTTCCTTGCCCTGGCTGAAGTAACGCACCGTGTCGTCCCTGTCCACGAACGTCACGTCCACGGGCAGCGTGTTAAGGGCGGCTTCCAGCTCCACCAACGAGAACGAGCCAGTCTCCAACTGGATTAAACCCGCTGGTGCCTGAGCAGGAGATGGAGTCTCAGATTTTTTGGCTTCGAAGGTTGCAGGTTCGGGAGTGAAGCAGCAGTAGCCAACTTCATCGAACTGCCTCCTAACGTCGGTCCATTCGTCCGCTGCAGCCACGTTCAGCGCGGTCGGGAACAGGATGTTGTTCTCCTTGTAGAAGTGGTTCGAGAGCATCTCGCCCAAGGCGATGGCTGTGTCCCCGAGCTTGGCTGCGAAGTCGGTGAATTCCATTTCTTTCCTCGACTCGACCGCCGCGAACAGCTCCTTCTCGATTTGCCTTATCCTGTCGTGCTCCGTCCACATGATTGCTGGCGGCTGCGTGACCCCGTGCCTCTCGAGAAGTGGGAAGAGAACGTTCTCCTCCCTCTGGTAGTGCCTTTCCGACTCCTTCAAGTGCTCGACAATGTGGTCGAGGTGCTCCGCTTCGCCTTTCGAAACTTTTCCAGCCTTTTTGACATGCTTTACGACTTCGTTCAGGTGCCCTGTGAATTTCAATAGAATCTTGTGCTCCTCCATTAGAATCCTGACCGGGTGACCCTCAGGAGCCACAATTTTTTCTTTTTCGATTTCGTCCCTGAACAACGCGAGGTGGACTTCGCAAAGCCCATGGATTTCCTCGCGGGGCATCCCCTCGGCGACGAGCTCCTCCTCAACGCGCGCAATTTCAGTGGAGGAGACTCCTCCCAGCATGCTCTTAAGCTTCGCCTTGGCTGCTTCTGGGTCCGCGCTCTTATGGAGGCTCCTGATTAGCTTTTTTAATTCTTCCTTCCTGTTTGCCTGCACAAAACCAGCTCCATTTTCATTCAAATTACCGTTCAGTCAAGTGAGTAATGGGCTGACGGCTTAGATAAATATTGACGTAAAATATGGCGAACTTACAGGTCGACGGTGCCTTCGAACGCCTTTTCCGCCGTGCCCGTCATGAAGATTCTGTTGCCTCGGAGCTCGATTTGGAGGTCGCCGCCCAGAAGGTGAACGGTGCACACGTTGTCGACCTTTCCGAGGACGTTCGCAGCCACCACCGTCGCGCATGCCCCTGTGCCACAAGCCAGGGTTTCGCCGACTCCACGTTCCCAAACGCGCAGCTTTATTTCTTTTCGGTTGAGGACTTGCGCGAACTCGGCGTTTATCTTCGCAGGGAACATTTTGTGGTTCTCGATTTTGGGTCCGACGGTGCCGACTGGGAAGCTATCCGTGTCTTCGACGAAGGTCACGCAGTGCGGGTTTCCGACCGAGACGCACGTTACCTTGTAGTCTTTGCCATCCACGTCGAGGTCCTGGTTGACGTATTCACCGCTTCCTGCGACGGGAATCCACCTCCTTTCGAGAGAAGCCTCGCCCATGTCCACTTTTCCGTAAGTTACCTTGCCTTTTTCTATTCCGAGCCAGACGGTTTTTATCCCCGCCAGGGTTTCAATCTTCAGCTCCTTCTTCCTTTCGACGAGGCCGTTCTCGTAGCAGTACTTGGCGAAGCACCTGACGCCGTTCCCGCACATTTCGGCCTCGCTTCCGTCGGCGTTGAAAATCCGCATCCTTGCGTCCGCGATGTTCGAGTCGTAGATATAGAGGATTCCGTCCGCGCCTACCGAGAAGCGCCTTCTGCACAGCTTCACCGCTGCTTTGCCGAGCTCGTCTTCTGGGATCTGCCCTTCTCTGTTGTCTATGACGACGAAGTCGTTGCCGACCCCGTGCATCTTCCAGAAGCCAATCTCAACCAAGGCACGTCACTCCTAAAACCAGACACCGTCCGTGATTAACTAGTTTTCGGTTTCAGCTTTACCTCAAGAGAACCCTGACGCCGAAAGCTCCTAAATCAATGCGCCCTTTAACCTTGTCGCCTGACACGACATCTCTGAACTCAGCTCCGCTGCAGGGCACGCTGATGGCGTTTTTATTGTGGTTCAGTGCGAACACGACGCGGTTTTTGGGGCTGACTCTTTCAGTTGCCTCGAACCCTTCGACAGAGGGGAGAACGGAACTAACCTTTCTATTGTTTATGAGCCAGTCCACCAAGTCTATGTAGAAGCCCTTGTCCGCGAAGGTTCCCACGTAGACCGCTGTGCCCTTGCCGAAGATGTTAACGGTGACGGCTGGTTTCCCTTTGCAATCGCCTGTTCGGTAATGGGCAGCGACCCTTGCTTCCTGGGGTGCGAGAACCTCAGCCCAGCTCCCGCTTCCGTGAATTGCCTTTTTACCGAGCTCGGCTTCAACTGTTTCGAGCTCAGCCTTCATTCCGTCAGGCAGTCCCGTATATTCCTCAATGGTCGCCCCGAAGACGTCGGATAAGCGTCCGGGCAGCGTCTCTTCGACTATGATGTTGTTCCAGTTCTTCGCGCCCGTCCTCGGCGCCACAATCAGGGTGCCCCCGCCCTTGACGTAGGCTCTGAGTTTCTTCTCAACGTCTTCATTCATCAGCATCAGCGACGGGACGAACAGGACCTTGTATCTTCCCAGCTCCTCGAACGTCGGCTCCACGAAGTCGACCATCACGTTCCTCGCGTAGAGGGCACCGAAGCAGTCCAACGTGGGCTCCCACGAAGTCTTCCCGTAATAGCTTCTGTCCCCGGATGGGAGCTCAAGGTCTAGAGCCCAGATGTTGTCGTAGACAAGGGTCACAGCGACTTCAGACTGGACGGTTGACCGCTCGACGTAGGGCGCTATCTTCTGGATTTCCTCGGAAACCCTTTTGACCTCTTCGTACCTTCTCCGCAGGACTCCGTCGTGATCGAGGATTCCGTGCCAGTACTCCTCGGCTCCGAACCTGCACGTCCGCCACCTGAAGTAGACGACGCCGTCCGCCCCTCGCGCGATCGACTGGTGCGTCCAAAGCCTTATTTGCCCAGGAGACGGGATGGGCGCTTGGTTAGTCGCGACTGCTCCTGACTGGAGCTCCATTATCCAGTAGGGCTTCTTCTTGAGGCTACGCATGATGTCGTGGCACATCGCTAGGGGAACTAGGTCCAGTTGGTCCCTCCACTTGGGGTAGTAGTCGAAGCAGACGAGGTCCAGAGGCTCAGCGAGCTTGAAGTAGTCGAGGCTCCTGTACATGCCCATGAAGTTGTGCGTCACGAACTGCTTGGGGGCAAGCCTCCTGATCGCATCGACCTGCAGCTGCTGGTACTTGACCCAGGAGTCGCTCGTGAACCGCCGCCATTCAAGGTTGAGGCTCGGGCTCTGCATGTTCAGTGGCGGTCGAGGTGGAAAAATCTCGTCCCATCCGCCGTACTGCTGCCCCCAGAAGATGAGCCCGCACTCCTCGTTCAGCCTCTCCAGAGAGCCGTACTTGGCTTTCAGCCAGCCTCTGAAGGCTTCCGTGCAGTTCGCGCAGTAGCAGGGGTCGCCCATGAACTCGTTGTCCACCTGCCAGCCTACGACGTTCGGGTTGTCTTTGTAGTGTTGAGCCATGGCTTCCGCAATTCGCACAGAGAGCACGTTGTACGCGGGGTTGTTGGGGCAGTAGTTCTTCCGAGTTCCCTCGGGCGCCATCCTGCCGTAGCCGTCGACCCTCAGGACGTCGGGATGGGCTTTAACAATCCACGGGGGAGGAGCAGCAGTCGGGGTTCCCAGAACTGCTTTAATGCCTTTCGCAGAAAGGGTTTTTATGGCCTTGTCCAGCCACTCGAAATGGTACTCGCCCTTCGTTGGCTCCATCTTGCTCCACGCGAACTCGGCGAGGCGGACGACGTTGACTCCAGCCTCTTTCATCATGGCAACGTCCTTGGGCCACCTCTTCTCGGGCCAGTGCTCGGGGTAATAGTCTACGCCGAACGGGAAAGACATCGAGCCACTCACCAACCTTACTCTAGCAATCCATAAACTGATAACTAGAATATCTCTTTTCGTGCAGACAGGATTCTCGTTTATCTAAAGAGTCATCTGCTTTCCCTTAATGAGCGGCTCGAAGTGCCATTGGTCCTTGTTGACGACCATGTCCACCAAGATTACCTTCGAGAGGCTCTGCGGCAACGAAAGGAAAACCCTTACAACGTGCTTGCAGACGCGCTTCTCGGCGCACTGCTTCGCCCAGTCCTCGCAGTTGTGCCTGATGACCCTTTTGACGGGGTCGACGTGGACCTCGTACTCCTTCACCCTCGCCGACACCATCTCCTCAGTCGCCTTCTGGAACGAGACCTCGGGCTGCCTAATCGTCTCCGCCCTGTCAATCCTGCCCGCGTCCGCGAACTCCCGAAGCAGCTGCGACAACCCCATTTTAGAAACATCATTCGGCGAAACCGAAGTCAACTCAGCCAAGGGCTCAGCCTGCTTCCCAGCGATGTAGTTCTGGATGCTGTTTTTAACTTTGACCTGCAGTCGCGTTGCCTTGCCGAGCTTCTCGAGGATTTGGACGCAGTTTTCGGGCGCGTAGCCGTGGAAGTGGTTGTTGAAGTAGCCGTACACCCTCTTCGTCTTCTCGGCGGCCTCTTTGACCTTGGGGGTCCACTCGTCCAGCTCCTTCTCGCTGTAGCGGTAGTCGAACCACGGCTGGCTGTGCCGACCGTGCCACCTAAAGTACGCGAAGTCCGCCGTCAGGACCGCGTTAGGCGGTAGAAGAGGCTCATCAACAATGGTATATGCGACGTTGTACTTTCTGAGGAGAGCCCAAGTCTCGTCTCTGACCCAAGAAACGTTCCTGAACTCAGCTGCGAACTTGTTGCTTTCGGGCAGCAAAGCTAGGAATTTACTGAGCGTCTCAATCTCGCTGAAGTTGAACTCGGGGGGCAGCTGAATCAGAAGCGGACCGAGCTTGCCAGCGTCGTTCATGGGCTTCATCAGCTCCAGAAACCGTTCGAGGTCAGCCTGCACGCCTTTTTCAACGTCTAATTTCTTCGTGTGGGTAATCATCTTCGGCAGCTTCGCGGCGAAGACAAAGCCCGCGGGGGAGCCCCGTGTCAGCCCGTATATCATGCCTGGATTAGGATAAGTGTAGAAGGTCGAGTTGATTTCTGCTGTCCTGAAGACCCTCGAGTACTCGCTGAACATCCTCTTGCGCTCAACATAGAACGGTCCGACCCACTCCTCGTAGCTCCAGCCCGAAGTTCCGAGGACGATGTTGTCTTGGCTGCCTTGGTCGGCTTCTTCCTCTTCTGAACCCAAAACATTCACCTAAAATGACTGTCTGATTCAGACGATACCAAGTCTATCTATTGGGTAATGGGATATAATTCTACCCCAACAACGCCAATGCCAAGAAGTAAAAAGAGTGACACTTTCTAACTGGGGAACCCTCTGAGGTTGTCGAGGACGATTCTTAACGGTTTCTCTCCTTCTTTGATTTTCAGGGAAAGCCCAAAGTTTTTTGGTCTATTAATAGCTGGGATGGGCACAAGGAGACGCCTGTTGGCCCAGAAACGCAAGAGAAAGGTTTTCTGTGTAAGGGGCTTGTGGTCAGCCTCAACCAACACGTCGATTTCAGCCTCGCATTCGCTGCGGTTGACGGCGTCAAGGGCGATATGGGTGAACGGTTGGCTTCTGCCGAGCTTTATGATTCTGCTCAAGACCGCCTCTCCGTTTCTTGCTGGAATTTCCCAGAGCGCTGAGCCTTTGCCTTCTGTTACGCCTTCTGGGGAGGGTACCTTTTCAAGGTTGCCGTTTATCCATATTCCTTGGCTCTCGTAGGGCGTGAGGGTTCCCCGGCTGACGCTCCAATAGTCTAGGTCCTTGCCTTCGAAGCTGTCAAGCAGTACGCCTGGCGTGTACGGCCATAAAGCGTCTTCGGTGATGGTTGTCAGTGAGCTTTCCGCGCCAAAATCCTCTTTATACATCTTTAACAAAATGCTCATGTCCGCTGGAATAATGTAGACCGAGCTTCGAAAGCGCGGATTTTCTCCCCCCGTACCCGTTTCGGCGGCTATGTCGCTGTGTAGGCACGGTCCCCACCGGATGCCGACGTGATAGGCGTTCCTGCTGGCCAGCGCCATCATGAACGAATTGTCATTTGCCACCCACCCCACAAGCGGGGAAGCCGCCAAGCTCTTCGAAGTGGACCAGCTGAGGGGAGTCTGCGCAAACTTCGTCGTCCTGAAGAGCTGAATCCAGGGACCTCCGTCGTCGCTTCCTTTATGGTACTCGGACCGTCCGCGTTCAGCGTCCGAAATCCAGCTGAACCCCTTGTCCTCGAAGAAGGCGAAGGACTTCCGCGCCATCTCAAAGGGAAGATGGTTCTCAGCGGAGAACAGGCGGCTCTGGAAGCAAGTGTTGAAGGCGGTTATTTTTACGTCCGACGGGAATTCCGTCATCTCGCCCTCGACCCTTACCCGATAGGGTTCAGATGAGAACTTCAGCTTCATCTTGTAGGGTAGTTCGTCCCGATTGTCGAGATAGCCGTGCAGTACAAGCTCCAGATAATTCTTGGTCCCCTTTTCCTCAATCTTCTTTACTGTGCAATAGGGACAAGCGCCTCGACCTTCCCGGGGACTTACGCTGACTTGTTCCATGTTGAAGACGAGCTCTGGCTTCGAGGCAAACATCCTAGACGTCATTTTGACGGAGCACGTCTGGCTTTCCTCATTCCCCATGAGTAGTAGCTCGATTTGGCGGTCTCTTTTACGAGGCATGACCATCATTCACTCTACCTTTTTCTTGTCTAGTTCATTTTTTGAATTTTCGAGATCGTATTTGCCTTTTCATTGCGGGGTGACACTTTGAGGTTTCAGTGTTCCAGTTTGTCGATTATTTTCGTGACTCGGTTGACTTTTGTTTCGTCGGCTGGTGGGGGCAGCTCGTCCGATATGCCCAGAATCAGGTTATTCGGGAATGTGGCGATGATTTTCTTGACGAAGGCGTCGAACTTCCTGAGGCTGACCACGTCTGGAATAAAGTAGATGTAGGGGATGCCGTCCAGAAGAACCATCTCGTCGCCCAAAGACTTCTCAATGTCCTCCAAGGTCATGTCCCCCGTTGGCTTAACCGTTAGGGCTTCGACCCCGTCCAGGCCGGTCTCCCGCAGCATGGGAAGCAAGGGCTTTGCCCAGCCGTCAACGTGGACGTGGACGAACTTGCCCTTCTTGTGCAGGTACTCGCTCCTCTTCTGGTAGATTGGCAGGCAGTACTTCCTGAATAGCGTCGGCGAGGTGATTCTCACGTCTATGTTCTCCCCAAGATTGAGTATCTTGACAGGCGACGAGCCCAGGGACTCATAGAACCTGTCGTTGTGCCGTTCGACGGCCTCCATGAACCCCTCGACCGCGGACCGTTGCCTGAACAGGAGGCTGACGGTTCTCTCCACCCCCGCGTAGTTAATCATCAGGCTTTGAAGCGCTGACCTGGGGAAAAAGTAGGACAGGATTCCGTGCCCCCCAAGCTCTCGGTTCATCCTGTCGTAGACTTCCTGCACGAACTTGACGTGGATGTTTTCCAGCACGTAGCTGAGGGGCTTGAGGTCGTCGACGCCCTTGATCAGGTATTCGACGTGCCTTGAGGAGAAGCCCAGCTCGTCCTTCAGGCTGACCTGCCTAAGCGCGCCGTAGGGCGTCTTGATATCGAGTGCAGTGGACTTTTCGTCTTGCTGGGTTGTGTACTCGATGTCCCCCGTGGTTTCGATGGCGACGAAGCTGTCCGCGTAGGACCCCGAATAGCAGCGCCAGCTGGCGCCCCACTCCCTGCAGACGTCCAGCATGCTCATGCCCGCGAACTTGGGGGGCATGGTTCCCCGAGCCTTGTTGACAACGTACCAGAACTCGTGCCTGACGTTCCAGGGGACCCTTTCCTTCGGTTTCCGTTCGAAGACGGCGAGTATGTCCTCGGAGGGGTCCATGGGCAACAATTATGATTCTTATGTATTAATCATAAACGGTGTTATACGCCAATTCTTCAGAGTTGTTTTTGGCTTTTTTAAGTTAAAATATGTGTGACGCCTTTACATTGTGTTCAGGCAGAGGGAAAGGCTGTGGCGACTGCTGATGTCTTCACCGAGAATCCTCCTCCGGTTCCGATGCTGCTGTTCCCTTCCAAGATACGCAAGTACGTCCGTCTTCGGGGTCCGCAGGCTCACGAAAGCATCAGTAATCTCATCGACGAGGTCCCAGGCTCCAGAATAATCTCATCGAGCGAAGGAGAAACGTTGACGACAAAGGTGAGATTGGACGGGTTATTCGGGGCTTCCGCGACCGTCAACGTCGTCTCGGAGGGGGAAGTGAGTGCCTTGGACATTGCCTTCAGCTACTGGAGGGCGATGGCTATCTCGTTCGTAATCGGCACCGTCATGATCTCGTTGTTACTGCTGGTCTTCATGAACACCCTCGTGGTCGTGGGCTTCGCCCTCGTAATCCCCCTGATTATTCACGCCAGCAACACGGCGGTCGAGTTTCTGGACGTGCTGAACAAGACCATGCCCTTCATCCAGAAGGAGGTTGCCCAGAAAGCCCTAGAGGCGAACCGCGAAAGGTGGAAAGCCACGCCCAAGGACACCGAGAAGCTCCACAGGAGGCTCAGCGAGAAACACGTCAAAACGTGGGGCAACACGAAAGTCTTGGAATACAAAATCGCCGAATACAAGGTTCAGGGCTTAACCCGCGACGAGGCAATCAGAAAAGCCGCCGAGGAAGAAGGCGTGGAATAAACAATAGAGAACAAAGTTAAGACGCATTTTGGTTACGGGTAGACTCTGTTGATGAGCCTCGGGAATGCTATGGCGTCCCTGATGTGTTCGAGCTTGCATATCCACGCGATGACGCGTTCGACGCCCAGCCCGAAGCCCGAGTGGGGCACCGACCCGTATCGCCTGAGGTCCACGTACCACGCATAGTCCTTCGGGTTCAAGTTCTCCTCCTCCATCCGCTTCAGGAGCTCGTCGAGGTCGTGAATTCTCTGACCGCCGCCCGTGATTTCGCCGTACCCCTCAGGAGCTAAAAGGTCAGCTGATAAAGTAACTTCGGGGTTCTGTGGGTCGGGCTTGTGGTAGAAGGCTTTGATGCCCTTTGGGAAGTGGGTGACGAAGAACGGCTTCGCGTAGTCCTCGGTGAGCTGCTTCTCCTGCTCCCAGCCAAGGTCTTCCCCGTATTGTATCTGGACGCCCTTCTTGGCGAGGGTTTCGACGGCCTCGTCATAACGGAGCCTCTGGAAGGGAGGCATCATCTCCTGAAGCTCCTTTGCTGGTCTGCCCAGAGACTCGAGCTCCATAGACGCCTTCGCAGCCAACGACTCGAAGACGTGCCCTAGTAGGCTTTCTTGGACCTTCATGACGCAGTCTAGGTCGCACCAAGGCGCTTCGGCTTCAAGGTGCCAGTACTCGGTCAGGTGCCTGCGGGTCCGGGACTTCTCCGCCCTAAACGACGGCGCGAGCGTGTAGATTTTTCCTAGGCTAGCTATGGCTGCCTCCGCGTACAGCTGCCAGCTCTGGCTGAGGAAGGCTTCCTGCTCGAAGTATTTCACAGAGAAGAGGGTTGAGCCTCCCTCGCACGCCGCGGTTATTAACGTTGGAGAGTGGAACTCGGTGTACCCGTTGGTCTGGAACCACTCTCGGGCTGCCTCGAGGAACTTTGACCTCACGCGGAGTATGGTCTGCATCTTCTGGTTCCGTACGTACAGGTGCCTGTTGTCGAGGAGGAACTCTGGGCCGTGAAACTTCTTGGCGATGGGGTAGCCATCCTCCGCCAACTGGACGACGTTCATGTCCTCGATTCTAATTTCGTAGCCTCCGGGAGCTCTCTTGTCCTCGAAGACCGTGCCCGTGAGCTCCAGCGACGATTCTTGGGTCACGTTCTTGGTTGCTTCGAACTTCTGGTCGTCCACTTTGCCCTTCTTCATCGTGCACTGGATCAAGCCCGTCCCGTCGCGCACCATGAAGAAGTGGATGCCGCCGCTTGACCGCATGTTGTCGAGCCAGCCGTGGACCTGCACCTTCTCTCCCGTGTACTTACCTGAAAGAATAGACGAAACGTCGACGAACCCGTTCATGACAGACCCTCAAGACCGCGTATTGGGGAAGATGTTTGTCGCTGGCTTCTAAAAGATTTTCCCATCAAAGCCCAATCTGGCGAGTGCATTTTGAATTATGCTGTTTCTTCGGGTTTCTTCGCTGCCTTGTACAGCTTTTTCTCGTAGGCGCCCTTCGGCTTGAACTTGCCCCTGAAGGTCCTCGGGGTAGCCCTCCGCCTTTCGATGTTCTTATAGCGTGCCAGAGTTTTAGCCACCTTCGTCTTGGACGGCTCCAGCGGCTTCCGCCTTTGCCGCCTGAGGGCTAAAGCCTTGAAAGCAGGCGAAACGGGCTTGCGCCTCTGCCGTTTCTTCGGAGCATCTACTGAGACTGTCTTCTCCTTCCTGAAGAACACCTCCTTTTTCGCCAAGTCCACTCTCTCGACTTTCCAGCCGACCGTCAGCCACGCTTCGGACGGCGAGTGGCTTGGGCTATTGCTCCACCAGCCTTCGTTGACGTAGGCGGATTCTGGCAGGCCGTCGCCGAGGACTTCCTCAAAGAACTTGAACGAGAGGCTCACGAAGCTCGAATACTGCGCCCTCCGGACGAGGAACTTGCTAAGCGGGGCGTACTTGCTCCGCGGGGCAGCGGGCATGAGCCTCCTCTTGGCGCAGCCCAGACACATCGGCTTGCCTTCGTCGTCGCGGACCAGGCAGTTCCTACAGTAGAGCTTTCTACACCTTTCGCACCTGGAAAGAACGTAGTAGGGATACGAGACGCCACAAAGCGAGCATTCCTCCTGTCTCATAGCCACAACAACCAGCGCGAAGCGTGCTTATGGTTCATAAGAGATTATCCAGCAACGAAATAAAGGTTAACTCGTCGAAAACCGTGTTTTGGGGAAAACCGTTAAATCGCCAAAGCATGAAAATGATGAGCAATTGTCCGCGGAGGGTTCAGGCTTGGATAAAGTCGTGACTTTCGGCGAGGTCATGCTTAGGCTCACGCCACCCAACTTTCTGAGGTTCGTTCAAGCGAGGTCGTTCGACGCAATTTACGGCGGGGGCGAAGCCAACGTCGCCATGGCTCTAGCTCAGTTCGGCGTTCCTGTGGACTATGTGACAAGGCTCCCAGCCAACGCGATTGGGGAGGCTTGCCTTTACTACTTGAGGCAGTACGGCGTCAGCACGGGCAAAATTGTTCGTGGTGGAGACAGGCTCGGAATCTACTTCATGGAGATGGGCGCAGCCCAGAGGGGAAGCGAGGTGATCTACGACCGCGCCAACTCGTCCATAGCCAACATCGAGCCCAGCATGGTCGACTGGGACAAAACATTCGCCGACGCATCCTGGTTCCACTGGACGGGCATAACCCCAGCAATCAGCAAAGGCGCGGCAGAAACGTGCCTCGTAGCAGTCAAGAAAGCCAAGGAAAGGGGACTCACGGTTTCGTGCGACTTGAACTACCGCGCCAAGCTGTGGAAGTGGGGGAAGACCGCGACCGAGGTCATGTCAGAGCTCGTGAAGTATGCGGACGTCGCTGTGTGCAACGAGGAGGACGCGGAGAAGGTGTTCGGCATCAAGGCGGCGGGCGTCGACGTCGTGAAGGGCAAGGTGGAGGCTGAGAAATATCTCTACGTCGCTCAGAAGCTGACGGAAGCTTACCCGAACCTGAGCAAGGTCGCCATCACGTTGCGGGGAAGTATAAGCGCGAGTCACAACACGTGGTCAGCCGTGCTCTACGACGGAAAAACGTTCTACACCGCTCCTACTTACGACATCACGGACATCGTCGACAGGGTCGGCGGCGGAGACTCCTTCACGGCTGGGCTGATCTACGGAATCCTCAGGTATGGCAGCGACCTCCAGAAGACCCTGAACTTCGCGGTGGCTGCCTCGTGCCTCAAGCACACGGTCTTCGGCGACTCGAACGTCGCCTCGGTCGCTGAGGTCGAGAAAATAATGTCGGGGATAACGTCGGGCAGGGTTTCAAGGTAACAAAATGGTTGAGGGTGGATTGTATGACTAAATTCATGAAACACGTTGTCGTCGGAAAAATTTTGGAGCAAGGTTTGGTGCCCGTCTTCTACCAAGACGATTTGGAGACGGCGAAGAAAATCGTTCAGGCGTGCGTGGACGGCGGACAGAAGGTCGTCGAGTTCACGAACAGGGGCGACCTCGCCTACCAAGTGTTCGCGGAGCTCGCTAGGTGGGTCAACGCCCAGTTCAAGGACGTCATCATAGGCGTCGGCTCGGTCATCGACCCCGTCACGGCGGCGCTCTACATCAACAGCGGAGCAAACTTCGTCGTCGGACCCGTGCTCAACCCCGAAATCGCCAAGGTCTGCAACCGCCGAAAGGTGCCGTACTCGCCGGGGTGCGGAAGCGCCACAGAAATTTCACAAGCCGAAGAACTGGGGTGCGACATAGTCAAGGTCTTCCCGGGCGAGGAGGTCGGCGGGCCAGCCTTCATCAAGAACATGCTGGGACCGTGCCCGTGGGTCAAGCTGATGCCGACGGGAGGTGTGGACACGACGCGCGAAAGCATCTCAGGATGGATAAAAGCCGGGGCAGCCGCGCTGGGCATCGGGTCGAAGCTGGTTTCGAAGGAGGCTGTCGCTGCGGGAGACTACGAAGCCATTACGAAGAAGACCGAGCAGTGCCTCTGGTGGATAAAGGAAGCTCGGGGAACCCCGCTGTTCCTCGGAATCGAGCATCCGGGCTTGTATCCTGACGGGGCGTCCGCCGACGAAATCGCGAGCTGGTACGCGGAAACCTTCAAGTTCACGAAGACGGAGGGCAACTCGTCCTTCTTCATCTCGGGTCAGGGGGCGGGTAGAATCGAAATCATGAAGAAGCCCGAGCCCATGAACTGCCACATCGCGGTGCGGGTGTCGAACTTCGAGGAAGCCTGCAAGCATCTCCAGGAAAAGGGCGTCGAACTCGAGGAACCCAAAATCAGTAAGACAGCCAAAGCAGTCTATCTCAAACAGCCAGACCCCGCGGGTAACAGGGTCCACCTGCTCTACATGGCTCCCTAAACCCGTTTTCCGAAAAAAGGAAACGATACTTACGGTGAGGCTTCGATTTTCCCACTTAATTCGCTCGTGGCTTCGCCGAATCTAGTCCTCAACAATCCCTCGATGTCGCCTATGTTTTCTTCAATCTTAGAATCGTAGGGAATGGTGCCTAAATAGGGGATGCCCATTCGCTCGACTTGCCCCTTTATCCACGTCGAATCGTCGGCCTTCATGTTCTCCACGACCCCGAGCACGGCGACCTTGGCTTCCTTCAGTAGGTCGAGGAGCTTCCTGACAGTTTCGAACGCGAGCTTGGACGGAGTCGTGACCACGAGGAACTTCACGCCCCCCACGAAGCGAAGCAGGTCCAACGTGACGTCGCCCAGCCCCGGCGGCATGTCCAAGACGAGGTAGTCCAGCTTCCCCCATTTCGTTACCGCCAGCAGCTCAACCAGCACGTCGGTCGCCTCGGAGCCCCTCAAGGGCGTGGCGCGCCCAGCGGAATAGTAAACAACTGACATGTAGCGCAGCCCGTGAACGATGGGGGGAACCAGGCCCTTCTCCTCCTTCGGCAGCTGCTTGCCAACGTCCAAGATTACGTGCGACGACGGGCTGGTGAAGTCAAGGTCCAGAAAGCCGACCGCGCAGCCCTTACGGGCGAGGCTCAGGGCGAGGACGGACGCGACGAGGCTCTTCCCGACGCCTCCCTTCCCGCTTGAGACCGCAATGACGCTCTTTACGGTTTTCAGGCGTTCGCCGATAATTGCCGTCCGGGGGTCGCTCACGCCTCCTTCTCTCCCTCTATGCTTAATATCCAGACTCCCCGCCCGCGCTCAACCTCGAAGTCGGGGCTCCTGCAGGACGGGCACCTGACGTACACGTGGGCAATCTCGGGAACGAAGTGGATAGCTTCCCTTTCCGACTCGTCCAGCTTTTTTTTGTCGAAAGACCACGCGTGGCCGCATTTTCTGCACTTCAGCCTCGCGCGAGTCCTTGAGATGTGGACCTTCGCGTCCTTGAGCTTGCCCGAGAAGAGCTGCGAAAGGGCGAACCTGAAGATTCCGACGTCTATCTGCTGGAGCTCCCCCATCTTGAGGTTGACCACTGAAACCTTCCTGAGCCCCTCCTTCTCGGCAGTGTCGGAGACCGCAGAGACGACTGCTTCGGCGAGAGCCCACTCGTGCATAAACCAGAAATCGGGTCCACTTTATTTAAGGGTATGCCGATGGAGCGGAGCAGTTTCAGTCGCTCTTTCTCGATTTTTTGGCTTCGGCGGCTATCTTGTCTATCTTTTTCGCGCCGCTTTCCTCTCGGCGTTTGCCCAGCGCCAGCTGCCTCCTCACGACCTCCCGTTCCATCAGCCTCTCCCTAATCGTCACCTCTATGACGTTCGCCGTCTTTTCTTGCTCCCGCCCATAAAGGACAAGAACCGGCGCAGGCTCCTCCTTCACCACGAGGGCAGACTTGGACGACGGAGGAATCGGTTCCCTGACAGAAGGTTTTAATTCCCTGGTTTTCTTCGCCCTTTTTCTCGCTGGTGCCTTCCTCGTCGGCTTCGCGGCGGACTTGACCCGTTTTCCCTTTCCGGTTCTTTTCGCCGCTTTCTTGATTAGCCTAATTTTTCCTGCGTATTCCCTGACTTTCTGTTCGGACAGGACCTTGAGCGCGTTGACGACGTCCTTCTTCTTAGCTGCCCTCCTTGTCCAGAACATGGTGGACTTTTCTAGGAGGACTCCCGTTTCCTTGGCTAGCTGGTGCAGCTGCCGCGCGCTCATGGCGTAAAGCAGCTCTTCCTTCGTGAGCCGGTTCACGCCCAGCAGCTTGATGATGTCGGATTCCTTGAACTCCGAAGCTACGAGGATGTCCACGGCTTCCTCCTTCGACCTCGCCTTCTGAACGTTGCCGTACGCGTCCTCCCTCTGGAGCGCGACGCCGTTCCGTCTGGCGAGGAGCCTGAGCTCGTCGAAGCTAAGCCTGCTCAGTAGCTCCCACGCGGACCCGAGGTCTGCGAGCTTGGACGAAACGGACAACTGCAATCCCCCAGACATGTTATGGGGGTCCTTGATACAAAAGCCTTATGATTTTCGGTCTGCCCCATATTGTTAGAAAAAGCAGTTGAAGCCTCGGAGGTAACGAACGGAAATGAACGCAAAGGACGAGCAGATTACGATGCTTCATGGGGCAGGCGGTTCCGTCATGCACGACCTGGTCAGGGACTACGTCGTGAAATACCTTGGCAAGACGAAGCCTTCGAGACCCGCTGAGGTGCCCCTAGGCGCCTTGGCCGACGCAGCGGTCGTGGACGACGTCGTGCTGAAGAGCGACTCCCACGCCGTCAAGCCCATTTTCTTCCCCGGGGGAGACATCGGCAGGCTGGCAGTGTCGGGCACCGTGAACGATATCTCGGTTTTGGGAGCTGAACCCGTCGCCTTAACCTGCGGACTCGTCTTGGAGGAGGGACTCCGATTAGCCGACCTCGAACGAATCCTCGCGAGCATGAGGGACACCTGCGTCGAAGCTGAAGTCGGGGTCGTAACGGGCGACACTAAAGTCGTCGAGAAGGGAAGCCTCGGAGGGTGCGTAATCAACGTTTCGGGTTTCGGGAGGCGGAGCGAAGCCCTCGAAAAAAACTTAGCCGTTGTCAGAAGGTTCAGGAAGGACTTCAACAGCCGATGGATTCTTGACTCGAACCTCTCGGCAGGCGACCGAATCGTCGTCTCAGGCACCATGGGTGACCACGGCTTAGCAGTTCTCTCGGCTCAGGAGGGCTTGAGCTTCGGAAGCGAAATTAAGTCAGACGTGAAGCCGCTGAACCGCCTAATCAAGCGGCTTCTCGGTGAAGTAGGCGGCATAACCGCGATGAAGGACCCGACCCGCGGGGGGCTGGCTGACGCGTTGAACGAGTTCAGCGACAAATCGGGCGTCGGCATCCTCCTCGAGGAAGGGAAGGTTCCGATACGAGAGGACGTCAGGGCAGCCTGCGAGATGCTGGGTTTAGACCCGTTCGAGGTGGGCAACGAGGGAAAAATCGTAATCGGCGCAGTCAAAGAAAAAGCGGAGGACCTTCTGGAGCTGCTGCGGTCGACAAATGAAGGAAAAGATGCAGAAATCATAGGTGAAGCAACGGCGCAATTCAAAGGCGTCGCCATGCAGACCGTTGTGGGCGGAAAAAGGATTATCGCAAGACCCGTCGGCGACCCCGTTCCCCGAATATGCTAATTTTCAATAAACAGCCATTGAAAGCAAAAGTCTTATCTGAATTGAGATAGAGCATACATGCGTGATGAGGCATGGCTCCGATTGATCTACGAAGCCAAAAAGTCGTGAAATCCAAGGACGAGATGCTTAAGCACCTGAAGGGCTTCCGCCTTGAACCCCGCTTCTCGGCTGGCGTGTGGTACTTCTACCCGGGGGCGAGTAGGTTCCACGAGGCGTATATCGAGAAGGGCTCAATCCAGGACATTCTGGACAAGGTCGCAGCCCTGCACGACCGCGGCGTGGTCGACTCGGGCTTCGGGCTGGAAGCGCATTATCCAAACGAGGTGAACGGCGACCTCGTCGACAACTATAAACGCCTCCAGAAGGAGACGGGCATAAAGCTGATCACCGCGGTCCCGAACCTTTTCTACGAGAAGGCGTTCGAGTTCGGCTCGCTTTCTAACACGAACCCCGCGGTCAGGAGGAAGGCCATCGACCGGACCATCGAAACCCTCAAGCTCAACAAGGAGATGGGCACCGAGTTCTGCATCGTGTGGCCAGGCGGCGACGGCTATGAGAACCCTGCGGGTACCGAGTTCTACCAGATGTGGGAAAACTTTGAGAAGGGATTGGCCGAAGCCATGGACGCGGTTCCGGGGGTAAGGGTCGCCATCGAGCCCAAGCCCTACGAGCCCCGCGGGAATAACATCTACAGGAACACGGCGAACGGAATCCTCATGACACGAAACGTCGAAGCCCGCCTGTCGTCGAAGGAGAACAGAAGATTACTCAACGAGGGTCACGCTCTGGTCGGCTTGAACCCCGAGGTCGGGCACGTCCTGATGGGTCACGAGGAGCTGGCGTACTCCTTCGCTTCTATTCTCCGCGAGGGCAGACTCGCCCACACGCACTGGAACAGCCAGCCGCTGGGCAACTACGACCAGGACCTGAACGTCGGCGTCTTGGGGCTCGACCAGATGTACACGGCGATGCTCGTTCTGAGGATGTACGGGTACGGGTGCAGGTTCGGGATAGACATCAACCCCGAGAGGATGCCCGTCGAAAAAGCATTGATTCTAAACATAAACGCGCTTAGGTCCGCCTGCGATCGAGTGAACCAGGTAGACTGCGGTAGGCTCGTCGAAGCCATGCACAGCCCCGAACGGAACAGGGGCGTAGCCGAGGACGTGATGACGAGAGCCTTGGTTCCGCCCTCGACGCGGCTCATAGACCTCGAATAGGCGAGCCAGACAAGACCCTCTCCGCAGCTCGAAAGTCGGTTTCCGCCTCAGCCACTGAGCCGACGCCGACCATGCAGGCATCAACCCCAACATTTCTGAACACGTAGGCGAGTGCCTCTTCAGGCTGGACTCTGCCTCCAGCGAACGGCTTGATGGCGACCACGAGTTTATTTCGTTTCCTCGCGTCTTTGATTGATTCTTCCACAACCTTCTGCGTCGGGAACATCATGGCTTCGAGCCTGTTAACTGGCGTGACGAACCCGTCGTACCCTTTCACGTCCCTCTCGAACAACAGCCGACTGGTCACGCTAAAGTGATGCGAACCAAGCAGGACGCGGTGCCCCATTCGCTTCGTTTTTTCGAGTAGCTCCTCAAGCAGGTCAATGCGTGAGATTGCGAGGAGGTCAGTTCCCGAGCCGGGTTCAACCCACCCCACATTATAGCCAATGAACTCGTTTACCGATGCTTCCCATGCCTTCCAATCGACCCTCAGGTCGTTCACGAGCTCGCCGTGCCCGTACGGCTTCGCTGAAATGAGCCCTTCCTTCCATCCCCGTCGGCAGTTAAGGATCGGGTCCTCAAGGTACCTTCGCCGAATTTGGCTTCCATACGATGCAGTTTCGTACTCGAGGTGGGTCCTCCATCTCCTAAGGTCGTCAACTCCCCTTCCTTTAAGCCTGAGCGGCACGTCGACGCAAGGTATGAGCCGTATCTCCTTTTCTTCTTCAGCTTCGACTTCTTTCACCGCGTCGAGGTAACTCTGGGCAAGAGGATTGAAAGCTCGGCTTGAGGCTGCCAAAAACCTGACGCCGTGACTCAGAGCCACTTTAATAACCTTTTTCACTTCACCTTTGTCTCGGAACCTTTCCTCGTATTCGCCGTCCTTGGAGGCTCCTTGGTAGCTGACTCCGAGCAGCGGGAGGTTGCCGAGGATTATCCTGTGCTTCCCTAAAAATTCGGAAGGTAAAGTCATACTCATCAAGCCCCATTTGTCCATAAATTCGAGACGTCAAAAATCACAATAGCGAAATTGCTATGGAAAGAGTTTCTTATTTATTATCTGCCTGTTTGGGGAGAACCTTGAAGTACGTTTGGAGCCTGCCTGAGCTCAGCAGCGCGTTCATTGAGAAGTACGGGTCGTCGAACTTCGTCTTCACCATCTCCTCGAGGTCTTGCGCAGAGTAGGTTTTTCCGATTTCGAGCTTTAGCTGCTCGTCGATCATCGCGTCCACGATGCTGGTCTGCTCGATAACGGCGCCACAGTCTCCGCAGAAGGTTGCCTCGGTGTCTCTCATGATTGTGGCTGAGCCGCATTTGGGGCATTTCAAGCCTTTGACCCGGAAAAGGTCCTTTTCGACCATTACCGCCACTGACACAGAATACGTGGATAAGATTAATACAACTTTCTATCACCGCCGAGGAGGCGACGGTGACGATGCTGCCGATTGGATTCTGCTTCTTGGAAACGCCTAAATGGGCTGACGGCGACTATTACCGTAAATCAAGATTAAAATCATATGGAGAGAGTGGACTGTGAAGAAAGTTAAGTACGAAGAAATGCTTCCGCACGAAATCGAAGAAACAATGAACAAAACGCCCATCGCCTATCTTCCTCTGGGAACCCTCGAGTGGCACGGGCTTCACATGGCGCTTGGGAACGACGCGGTTAAAGCTTACGAGCTCTGCCTGCGTGTAGCCGCGAAGACGGGCGGCGTCGTCGTGCCTGCGACGTTCTGGGCGATAGGCGGGATGCCCCAGCCTTGGACGACGAGGTTCGACGAGGAGCTAATTGATAAGTTGTTCTACGCGATTTTCGAGCAGCTGTCGCATGTCGGCTTCAAAGTGATCGTCGCCGTGACCGGGCACTACGGGCGCGAGCAGGTGCTGGTTCTGAAGCGGGAAGCTCTGAACTTTATGTTGAGAAGCGGCACGACCATCTATGCGATAGCGGAGTACGAGGTTACGGCGGACAAGGGCTACCGCGGGGACCACGCCGGGAAGTGGGAGGCGTCGATTCTGTGGCACCTGCGCCCGGAGCTCGTCGACGCGAGCCGATTCCCAAAAACAGAAGGACCCATGAACGTCTACGACCACGGGATAATGGGCGAAAACCCGGAAGCCAACGCGTCAAAAGAGCTAGGAAAAGAGATAGTCGACACGATAATAAACCGCCTAGCAGAAACTTCGGTGCGACTGCTGAGGGACACGTCGCCGTTCCAGCGTTCAATGTACGTCGCGGCACTCTCGAGGCAGGTTCAGATTCTGGACAGGAACGTTCTGGCGAAGCTGAGGAACGAAGGGAAGGAAGCGAGGGTTGAAGCCTACTACAGGTTCCTCGATTTGATCTGGAAGGGAAGCTACGTCGAAGCAGTCAAGACGGCGGACGCCATACTGGCAGAGGAATAGAATAGAAAAGACAAGTTAATGCGCGACTAACGAAACGGGTATCTCCCGTACCTTTGCCCCGCCCTCGAAAGGGCCACCGCGTTGGCGGGCGGGATTCCCTTGTAGATGCAGTTGCTCGTCGTCAGGAAGTACCCTCCTCCGGGAGCTGCGTCCCTGATGCACTGCCTGGCTTCTTCCGCGACCTGCTCAGGCGTCCCGTAGGCCATCGTCGTGGCCGCGTCAACGTTCCCGCAGAGGGCGAGCTTGTCGCCGAACCGCTGTTTGACCTCGGCCAGCTTCATGCCCGCGCTCGGGTCTATGCTGTGCAGCGCGTCTATGCCTGTTGCTACGAGGTCGTCGATGATGGGCCAGATGAGGCCGTCCGTGTGCTTCACGAAGTAGACGCCTTTGCCGTGCGCCGCGTCGACCAGCTGCTTGAGGTACGGGAAGACGAGGTTGCGGTACACCCACAGCGAATAGAATGGCCCCTCCTTGAGGCAGTAATCGGTACAGTCGAAGACGAGCTCTGCCCCCGCGTCCGCCTGCTCCTTGATGCTTTCGACGGACGCCTTGATCATCTCGTCCATCATCCTCTTCAGCTCGGCGGGTTTCGAGTAAATCTGGTGCACGAGGCTTGCCATGTTCTTTCCGTCTGGGATGCCGATGGTTCCCGAGGCTGACCCCGCTATCATGTGGTCGGGCGCGATTTTCCTGAGAATCTTGATTGCCTTGTTCGTGTCGGGGACGAACCCGACCCTGATGACGTCGTAGCCCATCTTCTTGCAGGTTTCAGCCAAGACCTGCGCGTTGTGCTCCGTGACGTCCAAACCTCTCCCGTGTTTGGTCATCTCCGCGTCCTGCTTGAGGAAATCCCTGAACACCGTTTTCGTCCACTCGTCAGGGTTCTCGCTGACGGCGTAGCCCTCGCCGATTATTTCCTCGGGGTACTGGAACTCGAGCTCGAACATCGGCACGCGGTCAGGCTCCTCAAGCTCCAAGGCGCAAATCGCCCTCTCACGCGGCTTCATGCAAGACCCTCAACGTTGAACACTCATTAAACGACCTTTAACTTTTTTGGCGTTATGCCGTGAAGAAACAAGTGGACTGGGGGGGATTCGAACCCCCGACCTCCTGAGTGCAAGTCAGGCGTTCATGCCAGGCTGAACTACCAGCCCAATTAACACATTGACTATCTTCGTTTACTATTCTCAAATTAAGGTTTTCTTTTTTGTTTATGTCTTGTGTATTGTTTTGTGTTTTTGTGTTTACCGATTGTTTGTGCTCCTCAGGCAATTAATCTACTGTACGTAATAACACCATTTCATTTTTTTGCCCATGCGATGCTCCATATACAAGTATTTTAAGGTTATTCCTTTTAAAAAAACCGAATTGATTTTAAAACCACGATTCTTAATGTAGTGTACGCGAGTCACTGAAACAATTAAATGCTGTTTCATTTTTTATTATAGCCAGTGAACCTTATGGTTAAGCGCGAGAGTTTCAATCCGTCCACTTTAAAAATCAAGGATTTGCGCACCATTGTAGTGGGAGCGAACTTCGAGTACCCCATCATCAAGATTGAAACCAACCAGGGCGTGTACGGGCTTGGCGAGGTTAGGGATGGGGGGAACAGGGAGTACGCCCTTCAGTTC
>CAZOKM010000008.1:0-31052 GCA_964580405.1 uncultured Candidatus Bathyarchaeia archaeon
ATCGACGATGGCACGGACGAAATCATCAAGCGGCTCAAAGCCTACAACCAGAGCCGTAAAGAGCTCGCGCAGAAGACCCGCGAAATCATCAAGGTCAAGAAGCTCGCGCAGGACGAGAAGACAGCCAGCATGCGGACCGTAGCCTCAGACGCGGGGTACAACGGCGTCGACCTCAGGTCCGCCTATCTACCGCTTTACGCTTCCGCGGCCCTCGTCACCGAAGGCTGGACCATAACCGATGAACCCGTCTACAAGGCGGGCGACCCCGACGTTTGGTCAGACGAGCCTAGACCGCAGGACAGGGAATCCCTCTTGGCGACGAAGATTCAGTACGAAATCACGGAGGAAGCCGTGGACCGGTGGGAGCCGAAGCTCGTCGTCTTCGACGGCACCCTAGCCATGCACTTCCTGATGCTGCCCTCAGTTGGATTTTCGAAGGATTACCGCCGAGACGTGGACGAGACCCTGAGGAGCGCGGTCAACTTGCTGCAGACTTGTTACCAGAGGCAGATACCCATCGTCGGGTTCGCGAAGAGGACCCGGATGACCCAGATATGCGCGTCCTTGGGGGAGTCGGGGATGAGGGACACGGCGCTTCTGGACCTCGTCCTCAACTTGGGGGACTACACTGAGCCCGAGGCCAAGCCGACGCGGGGCTACGTCATCGACAACTACAGGAAGAAAGCCGAGGAGTTCGGCGTGCCCGCTTCCACGATACCCAAAATCACGAACTTCTACTCTTCCTACATAAGGACGGGGCTGACGACGCCGTTCAGAATGGAGGTCCCCGAGTACTGCCTCGACCGCCTCGAAGAAATCGGGACGGTGCTGTACACGACTTCGGAGGAGGAGAACGGGATGCCCTTCGCCATCTGCGAGGCGGACAGGCTCACGAAGGTGACGACGAGCGTGTCGAACATAAGGACCCTGATGATATACTCGAAGGCGCTGGACCTCGTCGACAAGGGCGAGATGGACATGAGGGACCTGACGATGCTGGCTCTGCAGCACGGGGAACCGTGGGCAATCAACGACGGAGCCGCATCGGGAATGACGTAAAGAGGATGAAAAATATGGCGAGAACGTCTGAATCAGAACCAACACCAGTGGGCTACGCCCTTTCCGGCTGCACGCACGATTACGTGAACTTCGTGGTCATGGAGGACGCGCGGATAAAAGTCAACTACTTCTACTTCATCGACCATCCCACGAACCCCGGCACTCGGGTTTTAATCAGAACCTTCCGCATGCAACCTTACAATCCCGAGATGATCACGGGTAGAACTGGACCACTAGCAGGCAAGAAGGGGCGGAGGGCGGACTACGGGAAGCGCCTCGAGTACACGATTGCGTCCGCCGAGATTCTGGGCTACTACGACGAGAAGAACAGGTGGCGGACGATGGAGGTCGCGCCGTCGCCGTGGGACTACATCTACGAGCCCAACGAGGAAGCCCTCAAAAACTTCTTCATCCCCAAAAAGGTGGAAGCCGACTCGCTCATGCTCGAAATCGGCAAGGCTCGGGGAACCAAAATCCCCATCTATGTCGATTTGAACACGGTCGCGAAGGGGCACATGTTCGTCGCCGGCATGACGAGGTCGGGCAAGTCGAGCTTCATCATAAACCTGGTCGCCAAGGCTTCTCGGCTCAAGCCCAGACCGCACTTCGTCATCTTCGACATGCGCGGCGAATACAACGGTCTCAGACGGTTCGGCGCCACGATGCTTCCGTACACGAGGTTCACGCCCGTCATCTCCGACCCTAAGACAATACTGGAAAAGCTGGAGCTGAAGGGAAAAGAAGCCACGGTCTTCATGGACGCCGCGAGGGCGGTTCTATCCGAAGGGCCGAAGCTGACCCGCGAAAGCCTGCTTTCAAAAGTTGAGGAGGTTCTCAGCCGAGGACTGGCGCTAAAGACTGAAAGCAGCCAAACAAAGGCTTACAACGCCATCAGCTGGGCTCTGGAAACGAAGGGCAAGTTCATCGATAAAGAAAACGAACCCCTAGACGTGATCAACGAGATTAAAGGCAAATTCACTATAATAGTCGATTTTTCGGTGGACACGGACATCGAGTCGCAGCAGAGGACAGCCAAGCACATCTTGGACAACATCAGGGAGTACGCGATGGTCAGGAAAGACCACGGGGACTTCGCCTGCATCGTAGCCATCGAGGAAGCCCAGTACTTCGCGCCCGAAAGAGGACTCGAGATGCGCGAGTCAAGCGCCCAGAACCAAGTCAAAGCGTCGATGATCGAGACCGCGAGCCAAGCGGGCGGCTACAACGTCGGGCTCATCCTCATGACGCAGCGCCCAGCCTACGTCCTGAAAAGCACAATCAGCCAGTGCAACTCCGTCGCCTGCTTCAGGCTCAAAAGCGGCAACGACCAGGACGCCATCCTGCAGTACACGGAGTACGGGTCGGAGAGGCTCAAGGACTACCTGCCGGGCTTGGCTGACCACGAGGCGATGCTGTGGGGGACCGCGGTTCCGACGCCCTTCCCCGTCATAGCGGAGATAGAGGTGGAAGAGTACCCGCAGAAAGCCGTCGCCTTCGCCAAGAGCGCGTGGGAAAGGATGGAGCAAGAATCCGAGTCCAAAAACGACAAGCTCTCAGGGCTTCCGCTTCACCTTAGAGAACAATAAAGCAATTTAATCCACGCAACAGGATGAACTCTCATGAAGGTTCTGGTGGGCACCGACTTCCACGGCAAAGAATCCGTCTTCAGAGCCTTCGCCGAAAAGGCTGAGCAGGAAAACGTCGACGTCATGGCTGTGTGCGGCGACGTGACCCACTTCGGCAGCCTCCAAGAAGCACAGCGCCTCCTGTCGATTTTGACAAAACTGCAGGTTCCCGTTTTGTTCGTGCCTGGAAACTGCGACCCGCCGTCACTCGCCAGACTGGACATGGAGGGTGCGGCGTGCATCCACGGAAAGAACACCTCAATCGGAGACGTGGCGTTTCTGGGTGTCGGCGCCAGCTCCCCCACGCCGTTCAACACGCCGTTTGAACTGTCCGAGGACGAGATAAGGGAAACCTTGGCGCATGCGTCCAGCGGTCTTCGACCAGCCCGTTGGGTCGTCCTCGTCTCGCACTCTCCTCCACTATACACTCGGCTCGACGAAACGCCCTCAGGGCTCCACGTGGGCAGCTCAAGCGTTAGGGCGTTCATCGAGCAGACGCAGCCTTCAGTCGTCTTCTGCGGGCACATCCACGAAGCCAAGGGCAGGGACAAGATAGGAGAAACTTTAGTCGTCAACCCAGGTCCCGCGAGGCACGGCGACTACACTGTAGCTTCGTTCAACGTGGAGCTTTCGCTTGAGCCATAAACATTCTGGGATGATTCATTTCATATTCGGAATTAGGTCTGCTTAGCTCTTGTGCTTATTGACGGAATTTTTTTCTGGGTACTTTCCGTGTTTTGTTTCTCAGTTGCGACTGCTTTCGATTTTTCTGATGCGGCTCTTGATCCACTCTGTGACCTTCTCTTGGCTCATGCTTTCGGCTTCCGCTTGTTCGTTGAGCTTGTCCTCCACGACCTTTAGCAGCTTCTCCGCCTCGATGGGCTTCATGAGGTACGCGTCTGCCCCTGAGTTCAGCGATTCGACGGCGTTCTCTAGGCTTGCGTAGCCTGTTATCATGATTTTCATCATGCGGGGCACGTCCTCGTGTATTCTTCTCAGAAGTTTAGTTCCTTCCATGTCGGGCAGCTTAATGTCGAGTAGTGCCAAGTTGTAATATTTTTCTTCAGTCTTCTGTAGGGCTTCTTGTCCAGTTTCGGCGGTTTCCACGATGTAGCCCTGCAGTTCCAGTATGTCCTTGATTACGTCGAGGATTGCCTTGTCATCGTCTACTATTAGTATCCTTTTTTTCCTTTGCATGTCTTTTTTACCTCCTGAAAGGGATTTTAATCGTGAACGTGGAACCTTTATCCACTTCTGACTCGGCCATAATTTCAGCTCCTTGGAGCTCTAAAAGTCTTTTGCACACGGCCAACCCAAGTCCTTGCCCTTTGGCTTTAGTGGTAAACAGGGGTTGAAAAAGCTTTGGCATATTCGCTTCAGGTATGCCGACTCCCGTATCCTGAACTTTGATGATTGCAGCTTCGCCCTTTTCAAAGGCTTCTATCATCAGCTCGCCCTTGTCAGGAATGGCTTGCACCGCATTTAGAAACAGGTTTGTGAACACCCTCCTCATC
The DNA here is from genome assembly GCA_964580405.1 of uncultured Candidatus Bathyarchaeia archaeon. Lineage (GTDB taxonomy): Archaea > Thermoproteota > Bathyarchaeia > Bathyarchaeales > DTEX01 > JAGTRI01. Next base: position 4,199 of record CAZOKM010000008.1, read on the forward strand.
AGCGTCGGGTCAACCATCAGTTTAGGTAAAGAATCTGAAATAATCACCGTGACTTTGATTGTGTCTGGTATCGTCAAGGAAGAAAGCGTCTCGCTGATTACGTCGTATATGTTTGTTTCTACAATGTTAGTCTTCGTGGGTCCTGCATAATCCTGTAAGTCCGAGATTATTTTGTCCATGTATTTCGTTTCTCCCCCAACTCTGTTCAAAAGCTTTTCAATGCTCTGTTTTTCCTCTTGGCTGCAAGGAATTGAATCGAGGTGTTCTCGCATAAGGTAGAACGTTCCAACGATGGTTTGCAGCGGGTTGCGGAGGTCGTGTCCGACCATCGCCGCTGTTTCGCCGATTGCTGCTAGCCGTCCGGCATTCGTGAGCTCCGCGGTCCTTTCTTTCACAAGTTCCTCCAGATGCTCGGAATGGCGTACGAGTTCCTCTTGCATTTTCTTAGATTCGGTGACATCTCGAGATATTCCGACTATGCCAACGACGTGGTTAGTCGTGTCCTTGATTGAGACTTTTGTGGCTGAGACCCACAGGAACTGCCCATCCGCCCTCCTGATTCTTTCAACCTTATACACCATCGGCATACCTGTTTTTACGATTGTTTGTTCATCGTTGTAAGCGTCCTTCGCGTGCTCAGGCGTGAAATAATCAAAATCCGTTTTCCCAACAGCTTCATCGGGGCTTTTAACGCCAAGCATCTGGGCTTGCGCCTTGTTTATTCTCGTGAACCGCGAGTTCACATCCTTGAAGTAAATTGTGTCAGGGATGTTGTCCATAAGAGCCCGCAGAAGGTCTCTTTCGTGTTTTAGCTCTTCCTCCATCTTTTTCTGTTCAGTAATATCTCGAAATATACCTTGAATTATTCTTCTACCTTCGAGTTCAAAAACTCTGGCTTTTATTGCGACATCCCTTATTTTACCAGTCTTTGTAATGATCCTAGTCTCTATTATTTCGTCCTCGTCTTTACTAACGTGCCTTAAAAAACTGTCAGTAAATTCTCCCACAACATCTTCGGGAGGATGAAGAATCCGCTGATGTTTACCTATTACCTCTAATTTTTTTCTACCAACCAGTCTTAATGCTGCACGGTTGCAGTCCAATAAAATACCAGTCTCAGCGTCAGCCACGAAAATGGCGTCCATCGCCTCCTCGAACAGACCCCTGTATTTTTCTTCGGATTTCCTCAGCGTCTCCTCCATCTTCTCGTATTCAGAGTATTCTTTAGCTAGCTCTAGGTCAGCTGAAACGTGCCGAGTAAAAATCCTAACGATTGGAATATATTGTTCGGAAAGTGGGATTGAACTTGTGAGAAATATCCCTGTGACCTTTCCATGGTAATACAACGGCGTCATGATGAACCTTTTTTTCTGGGTACCAAAAATTTTCGATATCAAGTTGCTTTGCATTGAGGGGGCAATTTCTTTTAGCAAGTCAATTATTCTGAATTCGATCGTTTTTTCTTCTTTTACCACTTGACTGCAAAGGCTTGACTGATTTACTTCAATACGAAACTGCTCTAGCGATGATTCGAATGCCTCCTCAAAAATTATATTTTTTTTATGGAAATCAGAGGTTGCAGCAATCCTAAGCTTCGAACCATCATTAGTCAACAGGAAAATGCACATACCATATATTTTTGACTTCGCAAACTCTTCTTCGAGAACCCTATAAATTTTGGTCTCGTCTAGTAAACCGTGAATCTTCACCGACACATTGTCGGTAAAAATGATAGCCTTGATTAGTTGATGATAAAGAGTATCTAGTGATTTTTGTTCATTTAACATAGATTTTTTCTCAATCAAGCTAACTTTTTTCCTCAAACCTCTCCTTCGACTCCCTTATGTATTTCGAAAACGTGTATCCAGTTTTCTCCTCGAATTTCACGCCGAGCTTTGAACATAATTGTTCAACAATCGCCCTTTCAATCGGTACGCTACCTGCCCCAAGAATCCCCTGTAACGCATCTGCAAATATTTTCGCATCCCCCCCGAACGATATGCGAGTCTCGTCCTTCTTCAAAGTTTTGAAAACAGTGAGCTCGATAATGAAATTTGCAGCGGTTTCCCCGAGAACCTGGACCAAAACGTCGCTTATGACCTCTAGGAGGCATTCGTCGAAGTGCGTAAATCCCCTTAACGTGAACTTCTCAGCTTTGTTGGGGAGCCATTCCTTGCCCAGTTATATTCCCCCCAAAATCATCAACCTATGACGGCATAATAAAATAATATAACGTCTAATATAGAACTTTCGTTAACAAAAACCAGAACAAAAAACTGGGTTTAATAAACATATTCTTCCCACAAGAACCGTATACAAGCCACATTTTAGCGTTATCGTAACTTGAGCCATTCAAGATTCCCATTTCAGCATCCACCTTCGAAGAAATAAATCGCCTTATGCGGACCCAGGATTCCAAACCAGCGCCAAAGAAGCCATTTCCACAACCCATATATGGCAGTCTGGTTCTCAGTAACCAAAACAAACGGTAAAGTGGCAAAATTGGCAGCCAAAACAAGCACCGAAAAACCGTCAAAAGAAGAAAAAAAGGCGGAAAAGGGTCCTCGCGAGGAAAAAAAGGCGCCGCTCAAGAAGGGAGACTTCATTCTCATCGACTACACCGCTAGGTTGGTCGAGACGGGCGAAGCCTTCGACACCACCGTCGAGGAAGTAGCCAAAAAAGAGAACATCTACAAGGAAGGCGGACTCTACGAGCCCACCCTCGTCGCCATAGGAGAGGGATGGGTCCTCAAAGCCCTGGACGATTCGTTACTAAATCTCACATTAAAGAAGGCGGAGAAAATCGAGATTCCGCCCGAAAAAGGCTTCGGAACCCGAGACCCGAAGAAGACCAGGCTGTACCCGCTGAGGAAGCTGACCGCTGAGGGAGTGACGCCCCAGATTGGCATACGGGTCGAGGTGGACAACCGCCTAGCCACCGTCAGAACAATCGGCTCGGGCAGGGTCCTCCTGGACTTTAACCCGCCCCTCGCGGGGAAAACTCTGAGCTACGAGGTCACGGTCCAGAAGAAGCTAAAAACGCCGGAGGAGAAGATGCGGGCACTAGTCCACAGGAGAATTCCGCAGGTAGACGTGAACAAGTTCACGCTTGACATCGCAGCGGAGGCACTCACTGTCGGAGTCCCCGAGGAAGCATTCTACGTCGAAGGGCTGCAAATAGCGAAGAGAGGAATGTCCGTCGACGTCCAAAAGTTCTTCCCGAAAATCGCAGCCGTCACGTTCACGGAGACCTTCAAGAAGGCGGAGAAAGCCGCAGAACAACCCGCCGCCGAGAAGCCCCAAGAGGACACTCAAAAGCCTCAGTAACCTCCAGAACGTCGCACCTGTCCCCCGTCTTCAGACCAAGCGGGAAGCACAGCTCGTAGCTTTCGCACCCTTCGTTCTTGCAGTCAGGAGCCTGAAAAGTTATAGTCGCGCCATGAATCGCCTGATTAGTAGGCAAACAGGAATTTATCTTGGCGTCGGCGACCTCCACGACCCGCATCTCCGTCTCGTACTGCTTACACGGCAGGAACTTGTCCCGCACGCCTGTAATCTCGTAGACGCGTCCCGGCTCGATGTTCTGCACGCACACCCTGTTGTATTCGCAGTCCCCGCACTTCGAGCCCGGCCCTTTGTGTATGAAAACGGTTCCAACCTTGGCTTGCCCAGAACCAATTAACGTCACGATGCGTTTGCTGCTCAAGAAACTCGCCCTTGAATAGATTCTTCCTTTTCATAATCTGAGGAGGGGTATAAACAGCTTTTTCTTCTGGTCGTCCTATGTTGACCCTGTAATACCGCATCTTATCTAATGACGCCCGTGGCTTTGGCCAATTCGCGGGCGGTTTCGCGGGTCAGGCGTTTCTCGTTCAGAATCGTGTACCTTTCAGGCCGAATCTTGGGAGCCCTAAGCAGAGCCTCAACGATCTGCTCCGCCGAAATCCCGACCTTCTCCGCGGTGACGGGCGCGCCCACCTTCCTTAAAGTGTCCCTGATTTTCTCCCACTTCATGCCGTGGAGCTCAGCCATCATTATGGCTCCCAAGCCGCATTCCTCGCCGTGCAAGGCTCGGTTCGGCGCCACAATGTCCAGCGCGTGGCTGAAAAGGTGCTCGGACCCGCTGCAAGGTTTGCTCGTTCCGCCGATGCACATGGCTACGCCGCAGCTGACGAGGGCTTCGAGTAGGACCCTGAGCCCTGCTTCTGAGCCCGGCTTGAAGAGGTCGGCGTTCTCGACGATGTGCTGGGCACTCATAAGAGCTAGGCTTGCCGTGTACTGGGCGTAGTACTCGCTCTTCTTTTCGTAGGCGAGCTTCCAGTCGCGGGTCGAGGTGAACTTGGAGATGACGTCCGCGCATCCGCTGGCTATAAAGCGGTAGGGCACGTTGATTATGACCTCCGTGTCCGCGACGACCGCCATCGGCGACTGAGCCTTGATGGAGTAGGGTCTGTCCAGCCCCTTTATCGACGCGAACGGGCTCGCCATGCCGTCGTGTGACGCGGACGTGGGGACGCTTATGAAAGGCGTTTCCTTCCGTGCGGAGCTCAGCTTCGCGATGTCGATTTTGGTTCCACCCCCGACGCCGAAGACCACGTGGGGCTTCAGCTTCCCGATGGCTTCTTCAGCTTGCCTCACGTCGTCCATTGTCGGGGTATTTGATGAAACGATGTGGCAATCCACCTCCATGCCTGCATCACGCAGTAAATCAGCGACCCTTTGGGCTGCGACCTGTTTGGTTGTTAGACCCGTGATTATCAGCCCGTTTTCGGACAAGCCCAGTTTCCTGCACACATCGCTGACCAGCTGTAGGCTTCCGTTGCCAATGATTACCTCTCTCGGGAGCTGCATGCGGTGGATGTTGGAGCTCAACGGGTGTCCCCTTGTTCGAGTAGTCTAGAGATACAGCCCAATACGATTTAAATCTTCTTTTTCGTCCGTCCAAGGACGACGAAGGCGTGGCTAGAAACCAAAATCCGAACGGTTTAAATTCAACCTCCTCTTAGATAGTGTGTCTCTTTAGAATTTCCTACTCTCTTATCCGATCAACCAACAATGAACCAACGCAAATTCGGTTTTCGGAGAAACAAAGAATGCACAACACAACAGACGAAATGGCATTTAAAGGAACAACGACTATTGGAGCTATAAGCAGGGACGGAGTCGTACTCGCCTCGGACACCCGAGTGACGGCAGGCGACCTCATCGTCCACAAGAAAGGGAAGAAGGTCTACCAGATAGACCGTCACATAGCCATGACGATTTCGGGCCTGGTCGCGGATGCCCAGAAAACGGTCGAGATGCTCAAGGCGAACTCCAAGCTGTACCACCTGGAGCACAAGTCGCCGATACCCGTCAGCGCCGCAGCGCGTCTGGTGGCAAACCTGTTCTTCTCGAACCGTTACTCGCCCTTTCTGGCTCAGATTGTCATCGGCGGAGTCGACGATTCGGGTCCCCATGTCTTTACAGTTGACCCGTTCGGAAGCATAGTGGAGGAAAAATGCGTCGCCACGGGGTCAGGTTCGCCCGTAGCCTACGGCGTCTTGGAAGAAATGTACCGCGAAGGTTTGCCGCTGAAGGACGTCCTGCGGATCGTTGCGAAGGCTCTGGATTCCGCGATGAAGAGGAACGTCATGAGTGGCGACAGCTTCGACGTCTCAGTCATAGACGTCAGCGGGTACAGAGAGCTGAGCGACGATGAAAAGGGTAGGATATTGTCGGATAATTAGGTGAACGTTCAGAAAAAAGGAGACCATCAAAGAAAGTGGGTTCGGCAGAAAAAGACAAGAAGACACGTCAAACCATCTTAGAGCATCTCCCTCAAGACGCGGAGCTAACGCGGATCGAGTTTGAAGGGCCCTCCCTCGCCATCTACACGAAGAGGCCCGAGATTAGGGTCACCGAAAGCAAGGCGATCACGGACATCGTCGGCCTCATCAAGAAGAGGATCGTCATACGGTCCGATCCTTCGGTGAGGATGGCTGAGAACGAGGCGCAGAAGACGATTTCGGGAATCATCCCGCAAGAAGCCGAGGTCACGAACATCCTCTTCGACCCAACGATCGGCGAAGCGGTCATCGAAGCTAAAAAGCCGGGGTTGGCTATTGGGAAGGACGGCGTGACGCTTCAGGAAATCGTCGTCAAGACCAAGTGGATTCCGCGCGTCCTGAGGAGCCCCCCGAAGCCCTCGAAGATCATCGCCCACGTCAGGCACTCCCTCTACACGGGGAGCAAGGAGCGCGAGAGGATCCTCCGTAGCGTCGGCGAAAGAATCTACAGGCCCCTGGTCCACGACATCGGCGACGTCAGGATTACAATGCTAGGTGCCGCGAGGGAGGTCGGGCGGTCGGCGGTTCTCGTCGAGACGAGGGAAAGCCAAGTTCTAGTTGACTGCGGCATCAACCCCGGGTCGACTAGGCCCTTCGAGGTTTTTCCGAGGTTCGACGTCGCCCAGTTTGACCCCTCGAACCTGGACGCGGTCGTCATAAGCCACGCCCACCTGGATCACTGCGGGTTCCTCCCGTTCCTCTACAAATACGGTTACGACGGCCCCGTTTACTGTTCGGTGCCGAACCTCAACCTCATGACTCTGCTTCAGCTCGACTACCTAGACGTCATGTCCAAACAGGGGCAACCCCTGTTCTACGACCAGAAGGACGTGCGAACCAGCATCCTGCACACGATTCCGCTGCGGTTCGGAGTGGTCACGGACATCGCCCCCGACATCAGGCTGACCCTGCAAAACGCGGGCCACATCCTCGGCTCGTCTGTCGTCCACCTGCACGTAGGCGAGGGGTACCACAACATAGTCTACACGGGCGACTTCAAGTACGGCAAGACGATGCTGCTTGAAGCTGCTGCGCGAGACTTTCCGAGGGTCGAGACGATAATCACCGAGGCCACGTACAGCGGTCCGAACGACATCATGCCCACGAGGGAGGAAGCCGAGGAAAGACTCGTCACCATCATCAACGAAACCCTCACCAGAGGCGGCAAGGTCCTCATCCCCGTTCCAGCGGTCGGCAGGGCTCAGGAGATCATGCTTGTCCTTGACGAGTACATGAAGAGGGGGGCGATGAAGGAGGCGCCCGTCTTCATCGAGGGCATGATTTCCGAGGCCACAGCCATCCACACCGCGCATCCTGAATATCTGTCGAGGGAAATCAGGAACAGCGTCCTCAACGAGGGCGTGAACCCGTTCGAGTCCGATTACTTCACCGTCGTCGAGCACCCCAGCGCCCGGCAGAGCATAATCGAGGGCGAGCCGTGCATCATCGTCGCGACGGCAGGGATGCTTGAGGGCGGACCCATAATTGATTATTTCCAGCAGCTCGCCGACAATAAGCTGAACACAATAATCTTCGTCAGCTACCAAATCGAGGGAACCTTGGGCAGACGAGTCCAGAAGCGGGTGCCTGAGGTCTCTGTCTTCAACTCCGAAGGCAGAATCAAGGTTATCAAATGCGACCTTGAGGTCCAGACGGTCGAAGGCTTCTCGGGTCACTCGGACCGTAGGCAGATAATCGGGTACATCCGCAAGCTGGCGTCGAAGCCCGACAACGTCATCGTGATGCACGGCGAGAGGTCCAAGTGCCTAGGGCTGGCTGACTACCTGCGCGGAAGGTACAAGATTAACGCGATTGCGCCGGACATCCTCGAGACTATTCGGCTTCGGTAGGCTCCTTCGCCGCTGTTTTGCGTTTGGCGCCCCGTTCTCTCCAGATTTTAACGCGGGAGGGGGTCACGATGATGCGGTCTTCGCCCAAGCTGGCTATGTCGCCGCCGATTTCGTTTACGGTCTTCTTCAGCTTCCTCACTGCCCGGTTGACGTCGTCTAGGTCTCTGTCGAGCATGGGCGTTAGCCTGATTATGGCGATGTTCCCCGTTTCCAGCTCGCTTCCCACTTTGTCCAGTTCCTCCAGCGAGTCCAGCGTCAACGTCTTAACGTAGACCGTTTTTGGCGGCGGAGAAGCTGAAGCGGGACCTTGCTCCGGTGCGGGCGGGGCTTCAGGGGCAGGCTTCTCAGCGGGCGGTTCTCCGTCTCCCTTGACCTTGCTGACTATCCTGTCGATGACCTTGCCCAAGTTCACGTTGGACAATACCCTTTCTCCTCAAAAGCAACCGTGCAGTACGGTTCTTCTAAGCACGTAAAAGTCTTAACTCTTTCGTTCCTTCCCCAAGTCTTTAATGGCTGCCCAGACCTCGTCTCCGACGCAGTGCAGGTTTCTGAAGAGCTTGCCCTTTTTGGTCTTCGCCGACGTTTCTGAGTCGTAGATAGCTTCTGCCACGGCTATGGGTCTCCTGTTTTTTATGTCGAGAACGGTGACCAAATCCTTGGGCCTGAATTCTCCCTGGATTTCGGTGATTCCGGGGCCCATGATGTCCGCCTTGTTGCACACGTAGGGGACGGCTCCCATGTCCACCACAACCTTCGGTTGCTTGGAGAGCTGCTCCTCGAAGAGCAGTGTCGGGAAGACGTCTTCCTCAGACTCGGCGATTAGGGGTCGCCCGTCGACGATGTAAACCCTGACTTTATGGGCTTCCATTACCTCGACTTGGAGCTTCTGGCCGAACGTTGCGTCGAAGTCCAGCCCGATTCTGTCCATGACGGTCTTCAGCAGCTGTTTTCGCTCGTCTTTTCTGATTTGGTACCTGCGGAAGCCTGTGGACATACGCTTAAATCTGAACGCAACACATATAAATCTGCGTTCCGTCATACTCGGAAGGTAATATTGAAGACATTCGAGGAACGTTGACGAAATTGGCGGAAAGAATACCGATGACGGACAAAATCCTTGAGGACAGCCTTGGAAAAACCGTCCTACTTTTACTGAGAGGCGGTAAAAGAGTGAGGGGACTGCTTCGGGGTTTTGACCAGCATCTCAACCTTGTCCTTGAGAAGGCTGAAGACGTGACCGACAAGGACAGAATTGTTGAGCTTGGGCTGCTAATAGTCAGAGGCGACAACGTCGTCATGGTTTCTCCGCCTCCAAGGTGACGCTGCCATGACCAAAGGCACACCATCCATGGGGAAACGGCAGGGTAAAACCGTCCACATTCGTTGCAGGCGCTGCGGCAGAAGGTCTTACCATGTCAGGCAGAAGAAGTGTTCAGCATGCGGGTACGGCGAGTCTCCTAGGATGCAGCATTACTCTTGGCAGACGAAGAAGCTGAACCGAGAAAGGCTAGCCTAAGTTTTCGAGAAAAGCATTTAAATAATACAATAATGTTTGGAAAGCTACCCGAATCGACGTGAACTGGGCATGGTAAGGAAAGCCAGGATTAAGCTGACAAGCACCGACTACGAGAAGCTCGAGGGCATATGCGGAGAGCTGAAGACCATAGCCCAGAAAAGCGGCGTGAAGGCTAACGGTCCCATATCGCTGCCGACGAAGAAGCTCAAAGTACCCGTTATGAAGAGCCCGTGTGGCGAGGGGACCAAGACGTGGGACAGGTGGGAGCTGCGCATCCACAAGCGGCTCATCGACATCGACGCTGAGGAAAGGGTCATGCGGCGGGTCATGAGGATGAGGGTCCCAGAGGAAGTCTTCATCAGCATCGAACTCATCTAAGCCGCCCGCAAAACGAAAACTTACCCGAATTGGTCTTACGCAAAGAACGGATTCCGTTCAGCCCAGAGACCATTCACAAATTGTGTCAAATTGTTCTAAAACCAAAAAGCAAACAATCCTTAAAACAAACCATTTTTCGCAATTTTGGTTTGTTAATCATAATTTAAAAACTTTTGATGAACAAATCAGATGAGCCTTCAAGTCCTGCGCATTGTCATGCAAACTAAAAAATATTTTGTCACGCAAATCAGACAGGGCTCTTTTGGCTTAGCGCGTTTGTTGGTTAAACAACGTTTCTTATTGTTGAACAAATCAGATCAGGTACAAGGAAACCAGCATCATCATCGCAGCGGCGGACGCGATGCTGACGGCCCAAACGCCCTTGTTCCACCAGAAAACCTTTGCCCCGTCAAGTATGCCCAAGGGAATAAGATTAAAAATTGCAATCGAAGCTGCAATCCAAACAATGTTTCTAAGCAATGAAACATTAGAGCTGCTGGGAACAAGAAGATAAAAACTGAGAAACACACCTGTAAGCCCAATGCTTGTCAGTGGACCCGCAAGTGCTGTTATCCCAATGGTTTTTTTATCCGATGCGCCAGCAATGTTTACGGCGCCTATAGAAACAATCTTGATCTGGTTTAACGGCACCGTCATCAAAGTGAAAACTGCACCTAAAGCACTTAGGCGGAACTCAGCCCAAAGCCCAAACTGTTTGGCAACCGCTTTATGCGCAAGCTCATGAGAAAGAAAAATGAACGTGAAGAGCGCCGCTGAAACAAATGTTGTGAAGGGGTCAGTGAAGATGCGGAAGACCCAGTCCAATCCGCTGCTTCCCCAGGAAAGCCCCACAGTCATGACGATAAGCGCCCCCGCGGCCAAGTGGACCAGCTCCGTGGTGCTCGTCCAGCCGACCCTCTGAACCCTGTACCTGTACACGTAAGAGGGCTGACCAACAGGCGGAGGCGGAAGTGGCGTACCCGTTTGCTGCGGGCTCTTCTCTTCTGGGCTGGACCGTTTAACCGTTGCCTGCCAAAGCTCGGGGCAGTTATGGTTCTCGGGCAGCCTGTGCTCTCCGCAGAAGTACATGCCGCAGAATGAGCACCTGAACGGGAAGTCCTCGTTTCTACCGCAGTATTGGCACTTCATGGCTTTGTCATCTTCTCGGTTAGCCATAATGGCAGAGAAGAACATGGGAACCGCGGCTTAAACTTGTTTCGTTAAGAAGGCTTAAAAGAGAAAAAAGCGGACTTCATGGTGAAAACAACTTCAGAAGGCCTGAAGGCTATGCCGAAAAAAAACATAGTTAAATGTGCGGTGGTGGGCTACGGACCCGCTTTCAACATGGGCAAAGCCCACTGCGACCAGATAAGGGCGACGAAGGGACTTGAGCTCGTCGCGGTCTGCGACGCTGACCCCAAGAGGATCGAGGCCGCAAAGAAGGACTTCCCCTCCATCGAAACGTACGGGGACTTGGGCGAGATGCTGAAGAAGGCGGACGTTGACCTCGTCACGGTCGTCGTGCCCCATAACGTTCACGCCAGCCTAGCCCTCCAATGCCTGAAGGCGGGCAAGAACGTCATCGTCGAGAAACCCATGTGCATAACGACGGCTGAGGCCACGGCCATGATTGACGAGGCGAAGAAGAGGAACCTGATGCTCACGGTCTTCCACAACAGACGGCTCGACGGCGACTACTTGGCCCTGAAGGAAGCGATTGACGAAGGCAAAATCGGCAAAGTCTTTCACATAGAGGCGTTCATGGGCGGGTACGGGCACCCGGGGACGTGGTGGCGGTCGAACAAGAAGGTTTCGGGCGGAGCCATCTACGACTGGGGGGCGCACCTCCTCGACTGGGTCCTCAACCTCGTCCCGGATAAAATCGCGGGGGTCACGGGCTACTTTCACAAGCTCGTCTGGATGGATGTCACGAACGAGGACCAGGTGGAGGCAGCCATCCGCTTCGAGTCAGGCGCCCTCGTCGACGTCCAAATGTCGAACCTGGCAAGCATAGGCAAGGCGCGCTGGCGGATACTCGGCACCAAAGGCGGGATAACGTCCGTGCCCGACAAAGAATGCTTCCGAATGGTAACATACACCGACGGAAAGCCCGTCGAGTCGCAGATTGACTTCAAGAAGGGCGAACACTCCGCGTACTACCGCAACATCGCTGACCACTTACTGAAGGGAACCGAACTGCTCGTCAAGCCCGAGGAGGCTCGGAGGGTCATAGCAGTCATGGAAGCCGCTGAGGAGTCGTCCAAGAAGGGCGAAACGGTGAAGCTCAAGTACCCATAACAAGCCTTCATAATTCCACTTAAAATTGCCGTTCAAAGTCGAGGATAGTTGATACAGCTAAAGAAGTGAGGTGGCGTTCAGTGAAGAAAATCCCCGTTATTCTGGACACGGACATCGGAGGCGACATAGACGACACGTGGGCGCTCGCGATGCTTCTCAAGTCGCCTGAGCTTGACGCCAAGCTCGTCGTCTCCGACACGGGGAACACGACGTACAGAGCCAAAATCGCAGCCAAAATGCTGGAAATCGCGGGGAAAACCGACGTTCCAGTCGGAGTCGGCGTCCACCAGAACGACAAGACGGGTCCGCAGCAGGAGTGGGTCGAAACCTACAATCTTTCTGACTACAGGGGAAAGGTGCATCAGGACGGCGTGAAAGCCATAATCGACACTATAACGGATTCGCCTGAACCCGTGACGTTGGTCTGCATCGGACCAGTACCAAACGTCGCCGCTGCCCTTGAAAGGGAACCCAGAATAGCCAAAAATGCTAGGTTCGTCGGGATGCACGGGTGCCTCCGTAAGAGCCCGTGGGGCTACGACGGGAAGAAGGGCGGAGTCCTCGCCGAATACAACGTCTACGCGGACCCGAAGGCGCTTCAGAAAGTATTCTCAGCGCCTTGGCAAGTAACGATTACGCCTCTCGACACCTGCGGTTTCGTCACGCTCAAGGGCGAAAAGTATCGCACTGTCCGAGAGTGCAGCGACCCCGTCGTTGAGGCGCTTATGGAGAACTACAGGATTTGGCTCAAAAGCCGCGAGAACGGGCAGCAGCAGTTCGAGGCCCAGAGCACAATCCTCTTCGACACGGTGGCTGTCTACCTAGCCTTCTCCGAGGAGCTCCTCGAAATGCAGGAGCTTGGCGTCCGCGTCACCGACGACGGCTACACGGTGATGGACGAAAAAGCCAGAGCCGTCAATGTTGCCGTGGAATGGAAAGACCTCCCCGCGTACGAGGACTTTCTCGTGGAGAGGTTGACGGGCAAAAAATAGGATAAGAAAAGCTTATTTCGGTTCATCGCGTTTCAGGCTTGGGTACTTGTTCCGGATTTGTTCGTCCGCGACCTTCGCAATCAGGGCTTTCGAAACGAGGACGCACTTTACGCCCATTAGTTCCGCGAGCTCAGCTGGTTTCTGGTCCTGAGTGACGAGTAACAAGCCGTTCTTCTTGGCGTAGTCGACGACGTCCTTGTCCTTGGCTGCCTGAAGTCCCGCCTCCTGGGCAGTCACAACCTCGTAGCCTAAAGTCTCGAAGTACTCCTTGAGACCCGCGTACATCTCGTCCAACAAAAGCCTCAACAGTAAAGCCTCCAACACCCAACATAGTTTGTAAAATCCGAAAATAAAGCATTCTTATCTTCGCGCGAGAAAAAGGTTCAAATAAACAGCAAGCCGATAATCTACACGGACAAAAGAGAAAAGACACCGCCAAGCCGGGGTGGCCGAGCGGTTATGGCGCAGGCCTTGAGAGCCTGTGGTCCCTGCGGACCGCATGGGTTCGAATCCCTTCCCCGGCGCCTCAACATCAACAGTAAAAGTCGGGATTTACAGTCTTTTGAAACAAATAAGAATATTTTATCAACCCATCCATTCGCGCATCTTCTGGGCGTACTGTGGGAAGATGGTTTCGGGTTCGGCGAGCTCGGGTATCCACCGCTTCTCCCACTCCAGCGTCGCGTAGCCGTCGTATCCGCCTTCGACCAGCATTTCTATCATCTTCTTCACGGGCACGGTGCCCTCGCCAAGTAACACATATTGCGACTTCCCGTCTTTGTCGAGGACCGAGTCCTTGACGTGGGTGCCCGCGGTGAGTTTCCCGATGTTCTTGTAGGTGAGTTCGGGCGGTTCGCCGTTGAAGCGGTACGGGTGGTGGAGGTCCCACAGGGCTTTAACCCTCGGATGGTCGGTTTGTGTGATGACACGTGCGAGGACAGCTGAGTTCGTCCACGCGTCGTGGGTCTCGAGGGCCAAGGTGACGTCGTACTTTTCGGCTTCGTCGCCGATTCTTCGCAGATTCTCGACCAGAACAGGTATGATGGCTTCGACAGTGTAGCCTTTCGGCACCTGCCCGCCGTAGATGCGCATCACGTGGGAGTCGAGCTTGGCGGCGAGTTCAAGGTTCCTCTGCGCCTCGTCGAACTGCTGCTTCTTTTCCGCTGGGTCGACGACCGCGAAGTGTGAGGAAATGGAGATTGCTGAGACCTTTATGTCATGGTCTTTGAACAATTTTCTTGTGGTATTTTGCTGGGTTGTGAATTCTGGTCTGTGGCTGACGTCCAAGTCTTCGAGCAGTCCCCGGAAGTCGACGGCGTCGTACCCCATTTTGGCTGCGTTTTCGACTATCTGCTTGAGCGTCCACTTCGGGCACCCGAGCGTCGTGAAAGCCAACTTCATAAATCTTCGCCTATGGAATTGTATTTCTTAAAATGTTACTTTTGTCGTTTATGTGGTTGTCGGTTCAAGACAGTCCATTTGCGGCTCGAATTTATTTGGACTGAGCCTTTGTTTCGCGTTTTCTGAACGAGATTCGGGCCGTCACGATTTTTTCGGTCGTGAAAATCTTCGCCGCGACGTACAGCAGTACCACGGTGAAGACCGAGATGTAGGCTATACTTCGAGCCATGACGAGGTAGTCGCCCATGAACGCAGCCTTAGCTGCCAGAATCGCATGAGTATACGGAATGGCGTACAGGACCATCTGTAACGGGGCCGGGAGGATTTCGATGTCCGCGTACATCAGCACTATCGACGGTATGACGAAGATTATGTTCATGAACCCGACTATGGACTGGGCGCTCCTCACGTTCTCCGAGAAAGCCGCCACGACGATGGCTAGCGCCAAGGCTGAGACGATAGTGACGAACATTACCACTCCCAAAAGCCCGTAGCTTAATGGTGACATACTCAGCCCTAAGGCTTCGAGGTTCACGGTTTCGGTCGGCAACATGCTGAATATCGAGCTGGTGTAGTAGTTGACCCCGACCATTGAGGCTGCTGCCCCAGCGGCGGCGACGACGACCGAGCCCACGAGCTTGCCCGTCAGTATGCCGAGTCTGCTGATGGGCATCGTCAGGAGAGTCTCGAGGGTCTTTTCTTCTTTCTCGATGGAAATCGTGGTCGCTGCTACCTGCATCGCCGAGATGAGGAGCATCATGATGACCATGGGAAACCCGATGGACTGAGAGATGAAGAGGCTACTCAGGACGCTGGGCGAGATGTTGATGACGTTTCCCTTGACGACGGAGAAGCTGCTCACGGAGATGGGGTTTAGAACGGTCGAAGGGTCCCTGCCAGGGAAGGCTTGGGTTATTGCTTGTCGAACGAGCGCTGACTCGAACACGCTTATCGGTACGTCCACAACCGATGTCTTGGCTTGTTCCGCGATGCTTAGGCTTTTATAAACCGAATAAACTTTCAGACTGCCCTTCAGGCCTAGGGTGAGGTTCTGGCTGAAGCCGCTCGGGATGACAACCAGCGTCGTCATGTTGGTGTTCTGCAGCTCATCGAGGGCTTCGTCGACCGTCGTGGCTTGGGTCTCAACTAATGTCACATTCATGACCCTGAAGGCTGCGGAGAGGCTTTGAGCCATGACCCCGTGATCCATGTCCAGCAGCGACACCGTCACCTGCCTAGCGGACTCCTCGACGGCGGTCGTCGAGATGTTCATCGCGCTGCCCATGAGCGGGAAAATCAGAAGCGGCATCAGCACCATGCTGAGCATGATTTTCGGGTCTCGAAGTAGCTCCTTGACTTCCTTTTTGATGAGGTTGTTTAGCCCGTTAGCCAAGCTTTGTCGCCTCCATGAACACTTCTTCAAGGTTACTCGCGCGGTGGAAGGACTTTAGCTCCTGCGGCGTCCCTTCTCCGATGACCCTACCCTCGTTAATCAGAGCCACCCTGCTGCAGAGCAGCTCAACCTCGAGCATGTTGTGGCTCGAGAGGAGGACGGTCACGCCGTACGTCTTCACGTAGTCCTGAATGATGCGCCTGACGTGGTACGCGTGTACAACGTCCAAGCCGCTCGTCGGCTCGTCCAGAATCGCGAGTCTAGGCTTCATCATCAAAGCCCTTGCGAGTAGTAGCCTGCGACCCATCCCCTTGCTGTAAGTTTTAACCCTGTCCTTCAGCCGTTCGCCTAGCCCCGAAATTTCCGCCGCGTCCTCAACGGCAACATGACTATCATGATTGTTCAAAGAATAGAAGTTCGCCATGAACTCGAGGTACTCCCGCCCCGAAAGGTTCCTGTAGGCTCCAGCCTCCTCAGGGAGGTAGCTGATGATACGGCGGACCTCGGACGCGTCCTTCTCCACGTCCAAGCCGAAGACCTTGGCTGAGCCAGAGGAGGGCTTAATCAACGTTGCGAGAATCCTCAAAGTCGTCGTTTTCCCTGCGCCGTTCGGACCAATCAGCCCGAAGATTTCTCCCTTCGCCACATTGAAGGATAACCCGTCGAGGGCTCTAATGTTCCCGAACGTCTTAACGAGACCCGTGGCTTCGATGGCTATTTGGTTCATCCGCTTCTCCTCTGGGATTCCATTTTTTGGAAGTCACCAACTCTTTTAAACTTGTTGCTTCCGCCTGTTGCTTCGACGAAGCTAAGAGACTAAACATAAAAGGCGTCAATGAATAATGATTGACGCACAGTCAACTGAGTTAAAGTGGTCAAAGTTGAGAAGCCTCGTCATCGGAGACCTGAACGTGGACGTCATCGTTTCGGGAGCCCCCCAACTGCCAGTCCTCGGACACGAGATTCCGTGCGAAGACGTCCAAACCGTGATGGGGGGCGCAGCCTCAATCTTCGCCTGCAGACTCGCTCAGCTAGGCAGCGAAGTCGACATTCTGGGGAAGATAGGCGCCGACGTCAATGGCGACATATCTTTGAAAAATCTCAGGTCAAGTGGCGTCGGAACAGGCAAGGTTAAAGTGCTGGACGATTTTAAGACGGGCGTCACAATATCGCTTACGTACCAAAAAAACAGGGCACTCGTCACGTACATGAAGGGCTTCGACAGCCTGACCGGAGCCGATATTGACCCAAAAATCTTCGCCGAGTACAATCATCTACACATTTCGTCAATCTATATTCTGAGGAATTTTATTAGCTCAGTCTCCGCAGTCTTTTCCGAAGCCAAAAAACGGGGGCTAACGACATCCTTGGACACGAACGCCGACCCGCTGAACAAGTACGCGTATGTCGACGATATTCTGGGTCACGTTGACATCTTCTTCCCAAACGATAAAGAAGCCAAAGCCATAACCAAAACAGGCAGCGTCCACGCAGCCCTCGAACGGTTAAGCGCCAAGGTGCCCATGGTCGTCATCAAACGCGGCGGCAAAGGAGCAATGGGAAGACACGACGGAAAAACTGTCAAGGTCAAGCCATACAGCATTAAGCCAGTTGACACTACGGGGGCGGGCGACTGTTTTGACGCGGGTTTCGTCTACAGCTTTCTGCACAAAAAAAGGAACTTCAAAGAATCGGTGGAGTTCGCGAACGCCTTGGGAGCCCTTTCGTGCCTGTACGTCGGCGGAGCCGAGAAAAGGTTAAGAGAAACTGACGTGCAAGCCTTCGTGGCACAGCGCAGAATGGCGGTTAAGAAAGAATGAACAGCCTTCAAGAGCTCGTCAACTTACCGAAAGAGGAACGCGCAGAAAAGGGAGCCGAGTTCACGCCAGCGGAGATAGCCTCCCAGCCGAGGTTGTGGAAGGAGAATTTCGAGAAACTGAAGCGGCAGAAGGACGAAATCCTCGCTTTCTTGGAAGCCAACGTTTTTTCGAAGCCGAACCCCCGAGTAAGCCTCACGGGAGCGGGCTCGTCTGCGCACGTTGGATTGTCCGCTCAGAACTTGCTGAGGTGGAGGTGGCAGCTCGACGTGGACACCAGACCCACGACGGACGTCATCACGCATTGGGACCAGATTTTCCTCAAGAAAGCCGACAACGTGCTGGTCTCGTTCGCGAGGTCGGGGAACAGCCCAGAAAGCGTCGCAGCGGTCAATATCGCGGAGGAATATTGTCCAAAAATTTGTCACGTCATTGTAACGTGTAATAATAATGGTGAGCTCGCAATGATTGCAAGGAAAAAGCGCAACGCCCTAACTGTTTTGCTGTCCGACGAGACCAACGACAAGGGCTTGGCTATGACCGCCTCCTTCACCACGATGGTCGTGGCAGTCCAATTCCTAGCGAACATCAGAACCCTCGGCGAATACGAACAAACAATAAAAAACCTCTCAGCAGCCACAAGCAGTCTTTTCGACAAATACTCGAGCCTTCTGAAGGACATTACAAACGGCGACTTCGACAGAGCGTTCTTCCTGGGAGGCGGGGACCTGTATGGCTGCGCCGTGGAGTCAAGTCTGAAGCTGCAGGAAATGACCGACGGCAAAGTAATGTGCAAAGCCGACACGTTCCTCGGCGTCAGGCACGGGCCCGAAGCCGTCATAAACGGCAAGACGCTGGTTGTTTACTTCCTCTCGTCCAACAAGCATACCAGAAGGTATGAGCTCGACCTGATGCAGGAAATCGAGGACAAGAAAATCGGCATGACAAAGGTCGCAATGTGCAACAAAGCTGATGCAGAAATCAAGAAAACCGTGGATTATACCATCGAGTTCGACAGAGACGGCGAGCTCAACGTTCCCGACTCCTGCAGACCAGCCATGGACGTGACGGTCGGGCAGCTCCTAGGGCTCTTCAAATCCCTCAACCTAGGGCTAAGACCCGATACTCCCAGCGAAAGAGGCGTAATCAACAGAGTCGTGAAAGGAGTCAAAATATACAACCAATAAACGGAATTGCGCCCCAAATCAGAACAGTTCTTTCAACCTAAATTATGTCACACAAAACAAAAATTCTGATGTCACACAAATCAAGCGCGTCTATTGCTTTATCGTTCCTCCGCCAGCGGGGATGAAGCTCTGAATCTCCTCCAGAGGCACCCGAAGGACCTCCTTCCGAGAGTCTGTGGGAGACGACTCAACGAACCTTTTCCGTATCTGCTTGGCTATAATGCCGCTAGGCTCTTTTCCGGGAACGAGTTTTACGAAAACCTTGGTTTGAGATGTGATGGCTTCTGTTGGTCCGCCGACGACCCGCAGGTTCTGGTCCTCCCGCTTTAAGCCAACGGCAACCTCTAGAACTGCGCCCCTAACATAGGTTTTTGCGCCATAAATCATGAAGGCGCCCTTTGGAAGATACTCGCCTGAGGGAGGAGCCTTGCTGACCTGTTCAGGTCGGACCCAGTAAACGTCAGCGGAGCCGAAGCCTCCCTTCCAAGCGTGGGAATAGGACGCCGCGAACTGGGCTGCCTCCCTGATTGTCCGCTCAGGCGGGGTTCCACCTTGGGTCTTGACCACCGCGAACGGCGCCCCTTGGACCTCGGCGTGGAAGACCACGTCGTTCGGCTCCGTGTGCTTCTTGACGACTATCTCGTTCGTGGCTTCGTCCCTGCCGCCAACCACGAGGAGCCCGTCCGAGGAGCGGAACCACCGGAACTTCTCGAACCACTCCCTCCTCCGGGCAACCGTCGGCACCTCAACAGCCTCCTCGACCCTCTCGGCCTCCGCAAGCTGGGCCTCGGCGATTTGCCCCCGCACCTTTTCGATGGCGGCTTGGGCTCCCTCAGCCTTCTTCCTCGCCCTTTTAGCCAACTCGTAAAATTCAGACGCGCTCTTCTGCGCCGACTGCTTCAGGTCCAAGCTGAAAGACTCGCCCTCAACGGAAACTTGAACCGTCAATGTGTCAGAGTCTATAGCTCCAAAAAAGATGGCTGGAGCCCGAGATTCCCTCTTCTCCTTTTGTAGAGCTTCGCAGATTTGCCCCCAGTCTCTGCCCCCCCGCTTTTCCGCCATTATCCTTTGGAGCAAAACCTGTATGTCGTTCAGGTGAAGGAAGACGGCGTCTCCAATTTTCCTGTAAACCTCGGCGTTCTGTTGCGACCCGCGCAGAGCCTCTTCCTGTTCCCGCAGAATCCGCTCGAGCCGGGATGTTTCCTGAGAGACAAGGTCCTCAACATCATGCTCTTTAGTTTCAAAAGCAGCTTTCGTGTAAAATTCGTCCAAGGCTTCGTTTAAGCTGGCAAATCGGACGCGTTCCAAGCCTTCGTATTTTTTCAGGAAAAACGGAGCAACATCCATCCATCTGCCTTTCTCGTCCACGAAAATGGATGGCTCCAGCTGCCCGCCAAGAACAGCTGATAGAAGCTCCTGCAAGTTCTCGTAAATTGCATCTAGGTCCCCCGCGCTTAGGGAAGCACACGGTTTGTCCTTCGGTACTCCTGAACGCAGCAGAACCTCCTCAGCGTAAAAGCCGCCTACGCCCAGAAACCTAGCAGCTGCCTTTACAGTTTCAAGTTGCCCGCGCTCCTTCAACGCGTTCATGTCTTCGCGCTTCAGGGTCTTTGGGTCTCCGCCTATTGGAGGAGGGTAGGCGAAGTCTTCGCCGTGGATGACGTTTCGGTCCCTCATTCTTCGGTAGCTCAGGGCATGCAGTATTTTGCCCTGCGGACTCACGAGGATGACGTTTCCTTCGCCGAAGACTTCGACGACGAGGCTGAACCGTTCGCCCTTGCACGAGACGGTTACGTCAACGATGCGTTCAAACTGGTGCTGCTGAATCTTCTCGACCACGCCGTTCCGCAGGTACTTTCGGAGCAGCATGCAGAAGCCCGACGGCTTAGGAGGTTTCTTAACCTCGTACGAGGTCGCGTGGACCCTCCTTCCCGCCTCGAAGATGAGGTTGGTGCGGGCGCCTTCTTTTCCGTGAAGGTTTAATAGTAGGGTTTTAGGATTTAGCTGGTAAATGTTGTCAACCCAGTGCCCGCTAACCATGCGGTCGAGTTCCGCGGTGACCACAGCGATGTCGAAACTGTTCATCTCCTCCTTCAACGCGCGCACCTGAGGTAGATACCGGAATGGAAACACTAAGTATCATTTACGCAATAAAGATTCTGCTCGGGGGCATCACGGCCGTCCTGTGCTTCGTTCTGGGAGTCAACAACATCCTAGCTGCGGTGGGGGTGTGCCTAATGGTCTACTTCGGCTCGGACTACATCCTGAAACAAATTTTCATCGAGAAGGTCGAGAAGCTCTCAGTCGTCACCAAAACGGGAGTCGGAATTTACGTCATCACGTGGCTCTTCGTCTGGATTCTGATTTACACCCTGCAGCAGAGCCTAGTCACGATTTAATTAGGCTTCAGCCTTCACCTTAGCCATCTTCAGGACGACACGCATGTAATCGGACAACGCTGTAAAATAGCCTCTGTCGTAGTCGGCGTGGAAGCGGCTCTGCGAGTTCTCCGTGAAATCCCTGTAATGCTTTTTTAGGGCTTCGGCATCTTCCATGTCGAGGTTGTTGAAGAACTCATACGACTCACCGCCTGAACGGTATGTCAAAATTATACCACCAAGCGCCTCCAAGTAGCCCCTGTTGAACTCCAGCTGCCCCGTCTTCTTCATCCTAATTGTAATCCGCTCGAGAATCCTCTCCGCCTCAGCGAACTTCCTCTCCGAAACGAGCTGAAACAGCCGCGTCATGTGCGCTAATGGGACGCTCATCTTACTCCACGCTCTCCTCCTCTTCCTCTATGTCCACTATCCCGTCCTCGGTAATCTTGAACAGGCACTCCCCTTCTGGAAGGTATGGGCTTGAGACTAGCCGCGCAATCCTCACAGGACCACGTCTGGCCTTACGCAGGAAGATGCGCGTGTGGCTCGTGTGCGCCACGATGTGTCCGCCGATCGGTCTGACGGCTTCGTCGAGGAAAACGTCGGGACTCGCCATGACCTGGTTGGTCACCAGCGCAACGGCGTTGAAGGCTCTGGCTAGTTTAATGATCTTGTGCATGTGCTGGTTGAGCTTCTGCTGGCGTTCCGCGAGGCTTTCCCTGCCAATGTACTCGCTTCTGAAGT
The DNA here is from genome assembly GCA_964580405.1 of uncultured Candidatus Bathyarchaeia archaeon. Taxonomy (GTDB): domain Archaea; phylum Thermoproteota; class Bathyarchaeia; order Bathyarchaeales; family DTEX01; genus JAGTRI01. Next base: position 25,981 of record CAZOKM010000008.1, read on the forward strand.
GCGCTGTCAGCGAGTCCACGACGATGAGCCGAACATTGTTATCTTTTATGACCTTGTCGGCGTTCTCCAGCAGAAACATCTGGTGGTCCGAAGTGTAAGCCTCGGCCAGAATGATCTTCTTGAAGGCTTCGTCCGCGTCCAAGCCGACGTGCTCCGCCATCGGCGCGATTCGCTCCGTCCTGAACGTGTTCTCGGTGTCAATGTACAGTGCACTACCATCTAAGCCGCCCTTCTCAGGCGGCAGCTGAACGTTGACGCACAGCTGGTGGGCGATCTGGCTCTTCCCCGACCCGTACTCGCCATAGAACTCGGTTATGGACTGGGTTTCGACTCCCTTCCCTAAGAGGACGTCGAGCTTCTTGCTCCCAGTCGTCAGCCGCGAGACGCTTTGCCTCTTCTCCGCGAGCTCGTCGACCCTTATGAAGGACAGGGAGCTGGTTGACCTCGCCGCGTTGATAACCTCGAAGGCCTTCTGTTCCCCTATTCCCGCTTGGACGAGCTCCCGCACCGTCGCCATGGCGAGAGACTCAACCGTGTTGAACCCGAGCTCGCGCAGCTTGCTCGCGATGGAGGGTCCCGCGCCTGGCAGCTCTTCTATGGTTCCGTACGTTTTTTTGGCAGGAGCTTCGTCTTCGGCCATTTCAGTCCGCATATCTCTAGAGCGCGAAGATATTTAAAGTAGACGAGGGCAGAAAGTAGAGCTAGGCACAACGACTGTCCGTCCCAGAGGAGAAGGAGCCTTGGACCCAGAAGCCACAATCGTCGACGTTGCGGTCAATCTGCTGAAGCAGGCTGTCACGGTTCTTCCAGAAGACGTCAAAAACGCCCTGAAGAAAGCTTACGAAAAGGAAAGAAGCCAAATCGGAAAACTCCAGCTCAAGGTGATCCTGGAAAACATCGAGCTGGCTGAAAAAACGGCGACTCCGATTTGCCAAGACACGGGGCTAATTTCCTTCTATCTTGAGGCTGGCTCGGATTTCAAGAACCTCGAAAAGGTCGAGTCCGCCTTAGTTAAGGCTGTCCAAAGGGCAACGAAGGAGATTCCTCTGCGCCCAAACACCGTGGACCCCTTCACGCAGGAGAATCCAAGCGACAACACGGGCAGCCACGTTCCATATGTCCGCTGGAGAATCGTTGAAGGCGGCTCCCTCAGAATCACGGCATTCCCCAAAGGAGGCGGCTCGGAGAACACGTGCGCGCTGCGGATGATGAAGCCTTCTGACGGCTTGCGGGGGCTGAAGGAGTTCGTCGTGGACTCCGTCATAAATGCTGGAGGGATGCCGTGCCCGCCCACCATCATAGGCGTTGGCGTAGGCGGCGGAGCGAACATCGCGATGGAGCTCGCAAAACAGGCACTGATGAAGCCAATAAACGAGCCAAACCTGAATACACAGGCGGCCAAGTTCGAACGCGAACTGCTCGAAGCCGTCAACAAGACGGGAATTGGTCCGATGGGTCTGGGCGGAGACGCGACGGCGCTGGCTGTGAAGGTCGAGTACGCCCACCGTCACCCCGCGTCTTTTCCTGTTGCGGTCGCGTTTCAGTGCTGGGCGGCGAGGAAAGCAACGGCGGTCATCCACGCGGACGGGAAGGTCGAATACTTAACATACAGATAATGGAACGTGTTCAGTGAGTGGTTTAGTTGGAACAAATTGAGCTAAAGACGCCCATTCTGGTGGAAGATACCCGCAGACTAGCTGTTGGAGACGTAATTTACGTTACGGGAACCGTATTGACAGCACGCGACGCCGCCCACAAGAGAATATTGCAGTTCCTGCATGACGGAAGGGAGCTGCCCATGGATTTCAGCGGACTGCCTCTTTACCACTGCGGACCATTAGCTAAAAGAGCCGATAACGAATGGGTGGTGCTGGCTGCCGGACCGACCACGAGCATGCGGATGGAAGCCTTCGAGGACGAGGTGATTAGGAATTTGGGCGTCCGTTTAATCATAGGCAAGGGCGGGATGGGCGAAAAAACGTCCATGGCGATGAAGGATTACAGCGCAGCTTACGGGGCTTTTACAGGCGGAGCGGCGGTTTTGGCTTCTAAACTTGTAAAGAGGGTGAAAAACGTCGAATGGCTGGACTTGGGCATGGCTGAGGCTGTTTGGACGTTTGAGGTTGACAAGTTCGGTCCCCTTATCGTCTGCATGGACTCTCACGGAAACAACCTTTACGCGAATGTCCGTAAGAAAGCCGAAAAAACCAAGCCAGAAATAATCGGCGGCTTCAATGTTCAGTAGTTCCAGAACACGCCTCTCTTTTTCAAGGTCAGCAGGATGGCGATGAACAGAACCCCAGAGTACGTCATCAGGGTTAGTAATGGCGCCAGTTTCGCGACGTAAATCGCCGCTGTAAGATAAAAGTTCATCTCGCTGACGCTGTCCTGCATCGCGTTCGCCAACGCCTGCCCATACAGGAGCTCGGCGATGTATTTGTATGGCTGGTAAAGTGGATTAACCTCGCTGAGGACCTTTTTGACGTTTCCAAGCATTGGCGAATATAGATAGAGGTCTGGGACGCTGAATCCCCAGCTGTTCAGGGATTGCGCAACCGACTGTTCCGACGCAAGGCTTAGGTAGTAGCCGAGCTCGGCGTTGCTGGTCAACGTTTCGCCGTGCATCATCTTAAAGAAACGTGCATAGTAATCTAGTCCGCCTTGGTTCTCAGCTATTGACTTTACGATGTAGTATGCAGCGACGTAGTAGGGTCCCACGTCTGAGGGTTGGTTGCTCATGGACCAAGATTGAAGGTACCCGAAGTTTTCTCCCACCGAGTCTTTAAGATAAGAGACCGAGTCTTCCATATCTGCAATAATCGTCCCAGCTCCCTCGTAGCCTATCATGTTCGCGATTTCCATGCTCACGTACTGCGCCATGCCCTCGTGGAACCAAAGCAGAGCCGTGGGGGATATGCCTGCTTTCCAGAGGAAGTGGTGGACCAGCTCGTGCAGGGCGGTGACCTCGATGTATCCTTCGACGTACCGGGTGAGGACGATGTTGACGTTTATGTTGCCCATCCTGTTCGAGGTGAAGGGGACGTAGCCGCCAAGGGAAAGCAGAGAGTCGAAGTCTGGAATGAAGAACTGCACGGTGGCTGCTTCAAGAGTGGTGTTGAACAGGTCAACGAGGTCGCCGTATGTCCTGTTGTAAAGGTCCATTATCGAACGGGCGTACCCAGCGTACCTCGGAACCGTCTCGAAGGTGAAAACGCCGTCAGTAATCCTCACCAGCTCAGGCTCTTCATTCGCCGTGCTGAACCCTACCTCGATGCGCAGAAGATTCTCGGTAACAGGTATGCTGCTGAAAACGACGTGCGTCGAGCTTGTGGAGCTTGGATTATAAGAATTTAAGCTTCCGTAAGCCAAGGCTTCGCTAACCCTGAAGCCGCTGGGTAAATCCACAGTCGCTTTTAAGCCGTTGCCCAGCTCGAACCCGATTTGGGGGGAATAGAAAATGCCGTCTGGCTCAATAATCATCGCGGCGATTGTCACGTTGTACTGGAATTGAATCTCGAATTCAGTGCTGTCAGACGTGAACGAGAAGAACAATGCCTCATAATAGTAGAACGAGCCTCCTGCGACGCTTTCCGAGTCATTCAGAAACCAGCTGGTCACAATTCCCCTCACGGTGCTGTTTGTCCAGTCCGAATATTTCGGAACGAGAACCCACGATGACCCGCTTCTTTCGTCGGTCGTGTAAACGATGTTGACGGTCGCGTTGCCCTCGCTGTCAACGACGAACTCGTAACTGAACGAGCCGTCGGGAGAAGCGGAAGCCAATCTCAATGCTGGAATAAGGCTGAGAATCAACGCGGACGATGCTAAGAAGACTAAGAATGCCCTGCAAGCGTCCCTTGAATGATACTTTGACCGCATAAGGGTTCTCAGCCTCCGCCGGATTTTGTTTCTCGCCGAGTCTGTGGACTGTGAACAAAGCTTACGCTCCGGCAGATATTAACGTTGTGAAGTAAACCTAAAACGATTATAGGCTTAATTTTTTCAGTGAGTCAACATATTAATGACCACACGAAAATAGTATACGGTGTTCCGAATGAAGACTTATTTGACCATCTGGTTCAACAGCGAAGGGGCAGCTCCGTCGGAGATTGTTCAAAGGCTGCGTGCGATGGGTTTTGAGCCAATGAAGGGGTACTACGACCACGTCTACGACTGGAAAAAGCAGGTCAACATAGACGACGTTCTGCAGCTCAGCGACAATGTCCACCAGACCCTGAAAGGGCTAAAAGTCACGTACAAGCTGGAAACAGTCTAGACAGCCTGAAAAACAGAGCGTTCGCGAAAGCCAAGAACGTAACTTCACTAGGTTTATATTCGGGCACAGCAAGATTTATATCCAGAGATGTGCACTCGAAAGTTTTGCACATCGCTCAAAAAAAGGATGCACCTCCTCATCAGCCATGGTGAGGAGCGAAGGGTGAAAGTGAGAAAAAATCTCGCAATGAACACCACGCATAGGCCTAAACGTCAAACAGACGCTGGAACCAAATAAGCTCGACATGCCACGCCGTCTGGTGAATAGCTTGGCTAGGACGCTGAAGAAGGGCGTAACAAGCTGCGATAAGCCTCGGGTAGGCGCAAGTAACCTTCGATCCGAGGATACCTCAATGGGACCTCCCACCGCGAAGGTCGCAAGGCCTCCGCGATGCTCCTGCAAGGAGCGGGAACCCTCCGAAAGGAAACATCTCAGTAGGAGGAGGAAGAGAAACCAACAGGGATTCCCTTATTAGCGGCGAGCGAACCGGGAACAGTCCAAACCGAACCCCGCTGGGAAACCTGCGGGGGATGTAGTGTTATGGGCCTGGCTTCCTCCACCTTGGCTAAGCCGAAGTGGCCTGAAACGGCCCGCCGAAGAGGGTGAAAGCCCCGTAAGCGCAATCCAAGTAGAGTTGGGCCGGAGTCCCAGAGTACTTCACCTTGACTTAGGTGAGGAAAAACGGGAGCCATCAACTCCCAAGACTAAACACGTTCCTAGACCGATAGCGAACAAGTACGGTGACGGAAAGATGAAAAGTGCCCCGGAAGGGGGGTGAAAAGTGCTTGAAACCAGA